>NZ_JBEXDG010000115.1:0-13678 GCF_040605635.1 Dactylosporangium sp. NPDC005555 | reverse complement strand
GACAGCATGTGTAACGGGAGCTTCGTTGCTGCGCAAGCCGCCACGCGGCATCGACAACCCTCGACGCAAATCCTTAACTCACCGGCATTGAGTCAGGGGTACACGAGGTCTTCCGGATCATGACGGAGACCGGCAGCGCCGGCACGACCCGTGATCCGGAAGAGATGTTGTCGCCTGGGCGACCATAGGTCTTCCGGATCATGGGCTGCGGGTGTTCACGGCCGGGACGGCCGTGTCGCTCTTGCGCTGGACGCGGAGGGAGAGGGCCAGGGCCAGCGCGAGCTGGGCCCCGGCCCGGAGCCCGCGGGAGCCGCGGTCCGCACCACGGCGGACCTTGGCCAAAAGGAATCAGGCGAGGTCGAGGGCCTTCGCGGCGGCGAGGGCGTCGGCGGGGATCGTCGTGGGGGCCGGGGCGGTCGAGATGGCCCACTCGGGGTCCTTCAGGCCGTGGCCGGTGACGGTGCAGACGATCGTCTGGCCCTGCTCGATGAGGCCCTGGGCGCTGGCCTGGAGCAGGCCCGCGACGGAGGCGGCGCTGCCGAGCTCGACGAAGACGCCGACCGAGCGGGCGAGCAGGCGGTAGGCCTGCAGGATGTCGCGGTCGGTCACGGCCTGGATGACGCCGCCGGACTCGTCGCGGGCGTCGGTGGCCTTGGTCCAGGAGGCGGGGTTGCCGATGCGGATCGCGGTGGCGATCGTCGAGGGCTCGCGGACGACGGCGCCGTTGACGATCGGGGCGGCCCCCGAGGCCTGGAAGCCGAACATCCGCGGGCGGCGGGTGGCGTTGCCGGCCGCGTGGTCCTCCTGGTAGCCCATCCAATACGCGCTGATGTTGCCGGCGTTGCCGACGGGCAGGCAGTGGATGTGCGGGGCGTCGCCGAGGCCGGCGACGATCTCGAAGGCCGCGGTCTTCTGGCCCTGGAGGCGGTCGGGGTTGACCGAGTTGACCAGGGAGACCGGGTAGTCGAGGGACAGCTTCGAGGCGAGCGCCAGGCAGTCGTCGAAGTTGCCGGACACCTGCAGGAGGCGGGCGCCGTGCACGAGGGCCTGGGCGAGCTTGCCGAGGGCGATCTTGCCGGTGGGGACGAGGACGGCGCAGGTGATGCCGGCGCGGGCGGCGTACGCGGCCGCGGACGCCGACGTGTTGCCGGTGGAGGCGCAGATGATCGCCTTCGCACCCTCCTCGACGGCCTTGGAGACCGCCACCGTCATGCCCCGGTCCTTGAAGGAACCGGTCGGGTTGGCGCCCTCGACCTTGAGGTACACGTCGCAGCCGGTCCGCGAGGACAGCTCCGGGGCGGGCAGCAGGGGCGTGTTGCCCTCGTGCAGCGTCACCACCGGGGTCTGCGGTCCGACCGGTAACCGGTCACGGAACTCTTCGATCAATCCACGCCACATGGCGCTACTCCCCTTCGACACGCAGGACGCTCGCCACGGCGCGAACGATGTCCAGGGCCCGCAGCTCGGCGACGGTGGCCGCGAGGGCGCGGTCCGCGGCGGCGTGCGTGACGATGACCAGCACGGCCTGGTTGCCCCGGCCCGACTGGTTGACGGTCGCGATGCTGACCCCGTGCTTGGCGAAGACGCCCGCGACGGCGGCGAGGACGCCTGCCTTGTCCGCGACGTCCAGCGAGATGTGATACCTGGTGAGCGCGTCGCCGATCGGCCGGATCGGCAGGTCGGCATACGCGGATTCCGAGGCGGCGTGGGTGCCGGCGAGCCGGTTGCGCGACACGGCCACGAGGTCGCCGAGCACGGCGCTCGCGGTCGGTGCGCCGCCCGCGCCGCGGCCGTAGAACATGAGCTGCCCGGCGGCCTCGGCCTCGACGAACACGGCGTTGAAGGCGTCGCCGACCCCGGCCAGGGGGTGGGTCCTCGGGATCATCGCCGGGTGCACGCGCACGGACACCGCGTCGTCCAGCTTGGTGGCGATGCACAGCAGCTTGATCGTGCAGCCCATGGCCTTCGCGCTGGCCATGTCGGCGGCGGTGACCTCGGTGATGCCCTCGCGGTGCACGTCGGCGGCGGTGACCCGGGTGTGGAACGCCATGGACGCGAGGATCGCGGCCTTGGCGGCGGCGTCGAAGCCCTCGACGTCGGCGGTCGGGTCGGCCTCGGCGTACCCGAGCGCGGTGGCCTCCTCCAGTGCCTCGGCGAAGCCGGCGCCGGTGCTGTCCATCGAGGACAGGATGAAGTTGGTGGTGCCGTTGACGATGCCGGTGACGCGGGTGATCCTGTCGCCGTGCAGTGAGTCGCGCAGCGGGCGCAGCAGCGGGATCGCGCCGGCGACGGACGCCTCGTAGTACAGGTCGGCGCCGGCCTCGGCGGCCGCCTTGTGCAGGGTCGCGCCGTCCTCACCGAGCAGCGCCTTGTTGGCCGTCACGACGCTCTTGCCGCCGCGCAGCGCCTCCAGCAGCCAGGTGCGGGCCGGCTCGATCCCGCCGACGACCTCGACGACCACGTCGACGTCGTCGCGCTTGACCAGGCCGAGCGCGTCGGTGGTAAACAGCGACGGGTCGATCGGCAGGTCACGGACGCGGCCGGCGCGACGCACGGCGATCCCGACGAGCTCCAGCGGCGCGCCGATGCGGGCCGTCAGGTCCCGCTCGTGCTCGCGGAGGAGCCGGACCACTTCCGCGCCGACGGTCCCGCAGCCAAGCAGCGCCACCTTCACACTCATGGTCACCCCACGTCCAGTTTGAGCAGGTCGTCCTCGGTCTCCCGGCGGACGATGACCCGCGATTCCCCGTCAACCACCGCCACGACCGGCGGACGGGGGACGTGGTTGTAGTTGCTGGCCATGCTGCGGCAGTAGGCCCCTGTGCCCGGCACCGCGAGAAGATCTCCGGCCTGAACGTCCGCCGGCAGGAACTCATCCTTCACGATGATGTCCCCGGCCTCGCAATGTTTTCCCACCACGCGGGCGAGAATCGGTGGTTCGGCGGATACCCGGCCCGCGACGGTCGCGGAGTAGGCCGCGTCGTAGAGCGCGGTGCGGATGTTGTCGCTCATGCCGCCGTCGACGCTGACGTACGTGCGGATCCCGTCGACGTCCTTGACGGTGCCGACCTCGTAGAGGGTGAACATCGCCGGCCCGACGATCGCCCGGCCCGGCTCGATCGACAGGTGCGGCACGCTGAGCTGCAGCGCCGCGCACTCCTGCTTGACGATGCACATCAGGTTGGTGGCGAGGTCGACCGGCTCGGCGGGGGTGTCCTGCGTGGTGTACGCGATGCCGAAGCCGCCGCCGAGGTCGAGCTCGGGCAGCTCGATGCCGTGCCGCTCGTTGATCTGCGCCTGCAGCGACAGCAACCGCCGGGCGGAGACCTCGAACCCGGCCGTGTCGAAGATCTGCGAGCCGATGTGCGAGTGCAGGCCACGCAGCTCCAGGAGGCCGTCTTCCAGGATCCTGTCGACGGCCTTCGCGGCGGCGCCGCCGGACAACGAGAAGCCGAACTTCTGGTCCTCGTGGGCGGTGGCGATGTATTCGTGGGTGTGCGCCTCGACGCCGACGGTGACGCGGACCATGACCTTCGGCCTGGTTCCGGTCGTCTTCGCGATCGCGTTCAGCCGGTCGATCTCGTCGAACGAGTCGACGATGATCCTTCCGACGCCGGCGTCGACCGCCCTGGTGAGCTCGGCCACGGACTTGTTGTTGCCGTGCAGGCCGATGCGCTCGGGGGGCATGCCTCCCCGGAGCGCGATCGCGAGCTCGCCGCCGGTGCAGACGTCGAGCGACAGGCCTTCCTCGACGAGGATCCTGACGACGGCGGTGGCGATGAAGGCCTTGCCGGCGTAGAAGACCTCGGTGCCGCCGAAGGCTGCTTTGAAGCTTCTGCACCGTTCGCGGAAGTCTGCTTCGTCGAAGACGTATGCCGGGGTGCCGTGGTCTTCTGCGATTTTTTGGACATTTACTGATCCGACCTCTATTGCGCCGTTCTGTGCTCTTTTGACCGTTTTGGACCAGAGCTGGGGCACGAGGGCGTTGACGTCGTCGGGGGTCCGCAGCCAGGACGGGCCGCTGGAGCCGAGGTCGCCGTGCAGGGCGCCGGCCTCATGTGCGCGCATGTCGTTTACATCCGTTCCGGTGCTGAGACGCCGAGCAGGTCGAGCCCGTTGACGATGACCTGACGCGTCGCGTCGTTGAGCCACAACCGCGCCCGGTTGGTCTCGGTGATCGGCTCGTCGCCCTGCGGCAGCACCCGGCAGTTGTCGTAGAAGCGGTGGTAGGCGCCCGCGAGCTCCTCCAGATAGCGTGCCACGCGGTGCGGCTCCCGCAGCTCGGCCGCGGTCGCGACCACGGCCGGGAAGTCGCCCAGCGCCTTGAGCAGGTCGAGCTCCTTGTCGTGCGTGAGCAGGCCCGGCTCGTACGTGCCGGTGCGGTGCAGCCCGAGCTCGGCCGCGTTGCGGGCGACGGAGGCGGTGCGGGCGCCGACGTACTGCACGTAGAAGACGGGGTTGTCGTTCTTCTGCCGCGTGATCACCTCGATGTCGAGGGTCAGCGGCGAGTCGGTCGAGGAGCGCGCGAGGGAATACCGCGCGGCGTCGACCCCGACGACCTCGATCAGCTCGTCGAGCGTGATCAGCGTGCCGGCGCGCTTACTCAGCCGCACGGGCTCGCCGCCGCGCAGGAGGCTGACCAGCTGGCCGATCAGCACCTCGATGTTCTTCTGGGGGTCGTCGCCGGCGCAGGCCGCGATCGCCTTCAGCCGGCCGATGTACCCGTGGTGGTCGGCGCCGAGCATGTAGATGCAGCGGTCGAAGCCGCGCTCGCGCTTGTTGATGTAGTACGCGGCGTCGGCGGCGAAGTACGTCTTCTCGCCGTTGGAACGGATGAGCACCCGGTCCTTGTCGTCGCCGAAGTCCGTCGTGCGCAGCCAGATCGCGCCGTCGGCCTCGAAGATGTGACCCTGCTTGCGCAGCTCGTCGAGGGCGTGCTCGACCGCGCCGCCGTCGTGCAGGGTCTTCTCGGAGAACCAGACGTCGAAGTGGACGCCGAAGCGCTCGAGACTGTCCTGCATCTCCCGCAGCATCGCCTTGTAGCCCTCGTGCTCGAAGGCCGCTTTCTGCTCTTCGGGCGTTTTGTCGAGAATGTCGGGATTTTTTGCTTTCACGGTTTTCGCGATGTCCTGGATGTACTCGCCAGGATAGCCGTCGGGGGGCGTCGGCTGGTTGTTGGCCGCGGCCATGACGGACTCGCCGAAGCGGGCCATCTGCACGCCGGCGTCGTTGACGTAGTGCTCGCGGGTCACGTCGGCGCCGGCGGCCGAGAGAATCCGGCCCAGCGCGTCGCCGACCGCCGCCCAGCGAGTGTGGCCCAGGTGGACCGGTCCCGTCGGGTTCGCCGAGACGAACTCGAGGTTGACCTTCTCCTTCGCGAGGGCGTCGCCGCGCCCGTACGCCCGGCCGGCCTCCACCACGATCCGCGCCAGTCCCCCGGCCGCCGCCGCCGACAACCTGATATTGAGGAAGCCCGGTCCGGCGATCTCCACCGCATCGATCCCGGGAGTTTCCTGCAAGTTTTTCGCGACCGCCGCGGCAAGATCGCGCGGGCTCAGCCCGACCCTCTTGCCCAACTGCAGGGCGATATTCGACGCATAGTCACCATGCTCCGGGTTTCGCGGTCGCTCCACGCTGGTCGTCGCAGGAAGAACGGACGCGTCAAGGTCACGCTCGGTAAGCGCCGCCCGGGCGGCTTCGAGGACTGCTACGGCGAGTTCAGCGGGAGTCACCGACAAATGCTATCGGGGGTAGACTCCCGTACTTGGCGGAGGCCCGTTCTGCTGGTCACAATGCGGGACGGCCGCTCCGGCGGTTTTAGCGCCACCGCGTCCCGCCCGACCCCCCGACCGTTGACCAGACGAGGCCCGATGAGCGAGCACCACGCTGAGCGTTGCGAGGCGACGACATGAGCATGAGCACCCAGCACGGCGGCGGCAACCGCAAGCCGTCGACCAAGCCCGTTGCCGGCGCCAAGCCGAAGCAGGGTGGCGACGAGGACGCCGAACTCGACGAGGCCTCCGCCGTCTCGCTCGACAAGGAGTCGGACTCGGAGCCGACCTCGGCGTCCGGTTCGACCTCGGCTTCCGGTAAGCAGAAGGCGAGCCCGCGCAAGTCCGCCCCGGTGCGCAAGACCGCGCCGGCCGGCAAGCGCCCGGCCGCCCGCAAGGTCGCCCCGGTGAAGGTGAAGCAGGGCGCCGCGTGGGGCCCGATCATCCTGTTCTCGGTGGTCGGCCTGCTGGCCCTCGGCATCGTGGGCTTCGCCGTCTACCAGGTCAACCAGAACGGGCTCACCGTCCGCGAGCGCGCCGACCGGATCGACGGCATCAAGGACTACTTCAAGATCAATAAGGCGTACACCGAAGAGCGCAGCCACGTGTGGGGCCCGCAGAAGTACGACCTGAGCATCGCCAACCCGCCGGTCTCCGGCAACCACAACCAGAACTGGCAGCGCTGCCTCGGCGACGTCTACGCCGCCCCGATCGCCACCGAGCACGCCCTGCACGCCCTGGAGCACGGCTCGGTCTGGATCACCTACCAGCCCAACCTGCCGGCCGACCAGGTCGAAGCCCTCGCCGCCAAGGTCAAGGGCAAGGACTACATGATGATGAGCCCCTATGAGGGCCAGGCCAAGCCGATCTCCCTGCAGGCGTGGGGCTTCCAGCTCCAGGTCGACAAGGCCAGCGACGGCCGCATCGACGAGTTCATCAAGGCCCTCCGGCAGAACGCCAGCCTCGAGCCCGGCACCCCCTGCTCCCAGGGCGACATCATCACCGAGACCGGCACCGTCCCCCGTGACCTCGGCAAGGACGGCACCGGCACCGGCATGACCCAGGGCGGCTGACCTGTTCGGACAACTCACGGCACGAGCACGCCTGACCCTGGGCGTGCTCGGCGCCGTCCTGCTCCTCGCCGTGGGCGTCTCCGCCGGGTATCTCATCCCGACGCTGCGCGCCCCCGGCGAGAACTCAGTGGACGCCGGCTTCGCCCGCGACATGAGCGTCCACCACACCCAGGCCGTCGAGATGGCCATGTTCGCGTACCGTCTCGGCTCCACCGACGACATCCGCACCCTGGGCTACGACATGGCGCTGAGCCAGCAGTGGCAGATCGGCCAGATGCAGACCTGGCTGACCCACTGGCACCTGTCCCCCAACACGGACAGCTCCCCCATGGCCTGGATGCCCGACGGCAAGAACGCCCTCCAGCCGGACGGCCGCATGCCCGGCATGGCGTCCCAGGACGAGCTCAAGAAGCTCAAGTCCTCCACCGGCAAGGACTTCGACACCATGTGGTGCCAGCTCATGCTCCGCCACCACCTGGGCGGCATCCACATGTCCGAGACCGCCGCCGCCAAGGCCGCCACCCCCGAGGTCCGCGACGCCGCCGAGAAGATCCGCGTCTCGCAGCAGTACGACATCACCGCCCTGACAGAGAAGCTCCAGGACCTGGGCGCCCAACCCCTCCCCTCCTGACTCAGCCGCCACAGCAGATCTGTTATCCTTTGCGAGGCCGCAAGGCCCCCGTAGCTCAGGGGATAGAGCACCGCCCTCCGGAGGCGGGGGCGCAGGTTCGAATCCTGCCGGGGGCACACTTTCTGAAGTGGCTCTGATCAGCGAAAACGAAGCCCTGGACCAGCGCGAACGCGGTCCAGGGCTTCACTCGTTTGTCCGGCTGTCACCGGCTAAATCTCGCCATGATCGGCGGCCCGCCCCCAATACGCCCCCAAGCGGGGGCGGCTCTTGAGGGTTAGTAGCCCAGGGCTGCGCTGACCCGTCGGCAGAGGATCTCCGTGCCCTTGTCGAGGCAGGCCGCATAGATCCTGAACAGGATCTCGACCGACTGACCGGCCCACAGGGCGACATCGGTGGGCGGGACACCGCCATCGAGCCACGTCGAGACCGCCGCGTGCCGGAGGTCGTAGGGGCGCTTCGCCAACAGCGTCTCCACGACCTCGGGGGTGAACACGTGCTCGCGCGCCAACCGCCAGGTCGTGATGATGGTCCGCTTCGGCAGTTCGTGGCGGTTGCGCTCGCCGACGAACAGCCGGCCGCCGGCGCCGGTCCCAAACTCGTCCAGGCGCCAGTGGATGAGCGCGGTCAGTTCGGGTGGCCATGGTTCGATGCGCCGCTCCCCCACCTCTCGCTGTTTGAGTTGCCGCCGGTCGCGGTTTCGCCGCTGTCGGTCCATTCCTTCCCGGCGTGCGGTTCGGCTTCGCCGAATTCGAACTCGCCCCAACCCTCCTTCGGCAGACGGAGATTCGCGCGCTTCAGGGCGACCGATTCCTCCGGGCGCATTCCGGCGAAGTACAGGCAACCGAAGAATGCGGCAAGGTGCGCGCCAGCCGGGACATCGTCTCGCACCGCGTTGATCAGTGTCCGTGCTTGCACCGGGTTCGGCACAGCGCGCCGGTCAACCACTTGAACAGCCTTCGGTGGCTTCCACTTCAACGCCGGGATCGGGTTCGCGCCCAGGAGGTTGAGTTCCACGGCGTACTCAACGCTCGTGTTGAGAATCTTCCGGCGCCGGCTGACCACGCTCGGCATGGCCGGCTGCCCGTCGAGGCGTACCGCAAGCGAGTTCAGCAACGGCCGGAGCACCTTCGAGTCCGCGAGGGTGGAACCCTGTCGCGTGTTCCGACTGATCCACTTCAGGGCGTCGGCTACATCCTGAGGCTTCTCTTCGGCCCCGCGTTGCTGCGTGTTGAACGCCCACCGGCTGAGCGCCTTGCGGATCAGCTTGTCGTCTGGCTTGCGCGGGTGGTGGTGAACAAACGCTGGCGTGATCGGCTTGCCCCACCCGTCGCGGAGGTGGATCAGGCCGGCGATACGGACGCCGGCGCCGGTGTAGCGGCAGGACCGCCGGACCGGTTCAGTCGGCGAGCGTGAGAACGAGGGTCGTCAGGTTCGCCGCGTACGCCGTCGCGACCTCGGCTGGCACGGGGTCGACATCGACGTTCCGCCAGCCGACCGTATTGACCGGTACGGAGAACAGCACTCGGGCCAGCAGCCCGAGGCCACGCAACTGGGTATTTGCGCGATTTCGCGGAGGCTCTCCGGCTGCACGGCCAGACCCAGCGTCAGCGCGGGCCGGTCGACGTAGCTCGCGTCGCGGCACAGCTGGCCGACGCGCATGTTGTCGCCCGCGTGGCCTTGAGGAGCAGCGGCATCTCCGCCTGGATGGCGGCAAGGTCCACAGGACCAGACCGTGGTCGTGGTTCACCGAGTACTCCTGTTGAGATGGGAAGGCCGACCCGGCTGAGATGGCCCGACCGGGCGACTGCGTTCGATGGGCCCGCTCAAACTCGCGCGTGTATGTGCGAAGGCCAAAGCTGGGTCGACACCAGACCGAATCAAGGTCAAAGATCAAGTTGGTGCGCAGCCGATACCGGCGCGTCGCACCGCTTGGACGGAGGTCCGCACCTTAAGACCGTCGCGGTGTTTCGCGTGCGTCGTCATGTCGACAGTCATCAACGCACATCGGGAGCGCTGCAATACTCCGGCCAGCCGGTCGGGTAACGCTACATGACCCAACGGTCGATTGCATCGATCATTGTGGCGACCGTCAAATGAACTCCCCAACACTAGGAGCAACGGGTGTCGTTTGATCTCATGGCGCTGGCCCAAAGTAGTGCTCAGGTGATCGCAGCATCAATGGCCACGTCGGCGTGGGGGTGGACCCGAGGAAGACTCGGTCAGCTATTGAGCAGGCGGACCGACGACACCAGTGACCCACTCGCGGTGCTGGACGCCACTCACGACACCGTGGAACACAATGCCGGCGCCGCGACGCTTCAGGATGCACAGAGTCAGCTACACGCTCTGCTTTACCACAGGTTGCTGACCGACTCCGACCTGGCTGGGCCCCTTGCGGATCTGGTCAAGGAAATCGGCAACAAGATCAACGTGAGCGATCGTCGGCAGCTCATCAACCAAAGCGCTCAGGTCAGTCACGGCGGAACAGCGATCCAGGCCGGGCGTGACGCATACGGTGGCGGCCGACCGGCGTGACATCACGAACCCCTGGTCCACGATCGACGAGCACGCAGAGGGCACGGGCCGACGATGCGTCGGTCATCGTGCAGGCTGCTAGGGACGCGGTTTATGTCGATCGCCGCCGAGATCGCATCGGTGAGCGTCGCGGGGCCCTGCTGGTCGGCGGCGCCGTCGGGTTTGGCGCTTTGATGGTCTGCATGGTGCTTGCCGTCCGCCAACGCGCCTGGGTTTCGGAGCACCCAGTATTGGCGATCATTATGACGGTCGCCTGCCTAATCGCAAGCGTGACCGTCGGCTTCACCATCACGGTTGTGCTAGCCGTGCTGGCCGCGTGGTCGCTGATTGTCGCCGATAAAGTCAACGAGACGACCGGGCGACTATTTTCAAGGTACCGCAGAGCGTATCTCAGATACCTGCGGGAGCGTTACCATGACGTGGACATGCGTGGATTGACGATCCGCGGTTCATATACCTTCTCAATGAAGCAGATCTTTGTCGATCTGGCCTTGTTGCCCACACCGACCCACCGAGCGTCCAACGGGTTGACACGACCACGTCGTCGGCAAGGGGCGCTGTCACCAGACGAAGCACGACGCATGTCAGTGGTCGAGTGGCTGGGACGTAGCCGCTTCACACCTCTAGTCATTGTCGGTGCGCCGGGCAGCGGCAAGACCACACTGATCAAGCATGTGACACTGTCGTTGTGTCAAGGTTCGGCACGTGACCAGCTGCCGGCAAATCTTCGCAACAAGGTGCCGGTCGTCGTTGTCCTGCGCGACGTGGCACATGAGATCTGCAAGAACCCGAACATGACCCTTGCGGAAGTGGTGTACACAACCTTGACGAAGCTGCCAGCCAAGCCGTCGGGCTGGCTGGAGCACCAGTTACGTCTCGGTCGATGCATCGTGATGTTTGACGGACTGGACGAGGTCAGCCGTGATGGCGCTCGGGGCACGGTAGTGCATTGGGTACAGGAGCAGATCAACAATAATTTGGACAACTATTTCGTTCTCACTTCCCGCCCCAAGGGCTACCAAGACCACCCGCTGGAACAGGCGGTCATCGTCGAGGTGCAGCCTTTCACCGAGGCGCAGATCGAAGAGTTCATCGGCAACTGGTATGCAGCCACCCACAGACGGGCAACCGATCGGTGGGATCAAGGCGTCGCAGAGCAGACCGAGCAGGACGCCGCCGACCTGTTCGGCAGACTACGGGAGAAGGCCCAACTACTTGATCTCTCTCAGAATCCTCTTCTCCTGACCATGGTCGCACTCGTCCACTTTTACCGGGGAGCACTTCCCGGGACACGAGTGGAGCTCTATCGCGAAATTTGTCAGGTGTTTCTCGGCAAACGACAGGAGGCGAAGGGGATACAGAGCCCTCATACGACGGTACAGAAAGAGGTGGTGCTCCGCGTCTTGGCATACTCCATGATGTGCCAGGGGGTGCGAGAACTTAGGGCTACCGATGCGGGCTCAGTCATCCAGGACGCACTTGCCCGCGTCCAGTACGACGCGGGCAGTCGTGAGTTCCTGGAAGATATCGAACGCGGCAGTGGAATCTTGGTGGAACGAGAAAGCGGCGTTTACTCGTTCGCGCACCTGACCTTCCAAGAGTATTTGGCGGCGGCACATGCGAACGACGCGTCACTCGTCCAACAAATGTGCACCAGAGTCACTGACCCTTGGTGGTCGGAAACTGTTCTACTCTATGTAGCACAGGCCGACGCCGCCCCGATAGTGGCCGCCTGCCTGAGCTCTACGAATGCATCACACGAGCTGTTCATGCTGGCCGCCGACTGCATCAACGAAGCCAAAGAGATCTCTCCGGAGCTCACCCGGTATCTTGATGCGCCGAGCACCGGCGGTATTGATGCCCATCGCGGACGGCGGCTTATGCAGGTGATGCTTCTGCGTAAGGTGCGAAATAGCGTCCGACTGCGTGGCGGTGGTTACCTCTGCGCCAGCCCGCTCACAAACCGCGAATACCGATTCTTCCTCAACGATAGCGGTGAATACTGGCGTCAACCCGACCACTGGGAAGGACATGACCTCCCACCGGCGAACGCAAGCGCCGTAGGAATGCGTCGTTCAGACGCAGAATCCTTCGTGACCTGGGTCGCCCAGCTACAGTTGGACATTCGACTTCCCACTATGGACGAGCTCATGCAACTCAAATCGCCACCGATCGCATGGGCAAGCCAGCCTGATGGGAGGCCGGCCTGCACAACGAGACCGACGTCGAATCAGCAAAAGCCGAGTTCGTGCGACGTCAACCTCCTGCAGCTTGTCGGCGATGACTACTTTGCGATCACTAGCGTCAGCCGAGCAACGTTCTCGGCTCGACTAGGGGCGATGCTCGAAACATTTGCTGAGGTTTTGCCTGAGACTGCACTGCTGCAAGCAGTGCATAAGGATCTTCTAGCGTTGGCCTCGCCATCGGCCACGGGTGCCGGCCTCGATGGCCTGGCACATGCTCTGGATGCATTTACGCGGACATGGGGCCGCCGCGAGCATTCAGACGACACGCCGCACTTCTACCCAATTCAGGTCATCGAGCGGAGCAGGCAACTGGCCAAAGAGGAAACGAGCGATCCTCAATGGGAAACGGGTGCTGCCGCATTCTTTCACGACTTGGAGCGCCGGCTGCGCAAGTATCCGACCGACGTGTTGCAGCTCGACGATTCACCATTGACCGCTCCGCTCGCGCAGCCCGACCTCTACGCCGGTGGTTCTGAGTTCACGCAGGTTTTCGGACTCGCATTGAGGTCAAGTCAGGCAGCCCTTGACCGCCAAGCTCAACTTCCTGGTCGATACCGCCAGAAGGTGCGGGCTGTGGCGCGCCTTGCGTGCGTCGACTCTCTTCGGCTGTTGCACATGCGGCAGGCCACGGCGGAGACCTCCGACGACACTGCGCTCCGCCGTGCGTGCGAGCAGCAGCTTGTCGATTTCATCGTCCTTCATCGTCGCCTGTCGGGTCAGCTGCCGGCGACGGAGACGCTGTTCCTGGTTCGCAACTAGTACGGCAACCGCCTTTGAGGCGGCTGCCGTACCGGGCGGTGCGGGACACCGACAATATGCGCAACGACCTGCGGGCATTGATCGTCGGCGGCTCGGCGATCGAACGCGGTCCTGGTCGTGGACGAGACCCGGGGGCCTGAAGCAGGGCACCTGCACGGTCGGAGTGCAGCGGCAGTACACCGGCACCGCGGGCCGGATCGAGAACGCGCGGTTCGGGTCTTCCTGGCGTGCGCGTTCCGGCACGGGAACACCCCGGCTGACCAGCGGGTCTACCTGCCAGCGTCATAGCCAACTTGAGTCCAAGCCAAGCGAAACCGCACGATGCCGCCGGTCAGAAGAACCACAGTGGTCGGTCGATAGATGCACCCCTTAAGAGGCGGGGCGCAGGTTCGAATCCTGCCGGGGGCACGTCACAGAACTGCAAACGCGCAGCGCGACCGGCCGATCACTGATCGTGGACGCCAGCTTCACGCTTTGAACGATCGAGGATGCCCCGGCGAACCGCCCGGGGCATCCTCGCGTTCAACCTAATGATCGACATCGGACCCGCCCGGATCGCGGCAGATGTGGTGCGCCACGAAGCGCCTCGTTGTATCCCCGGTGCAGCCGGGAAGAACTCGGAGGGAGGTTTTTGGGTCCGATGGCTTACCTGGATCCGAAAGG
>NZ_JBEXDG010000114.1:0-13814 GCF_040605635.1 Dactylosporangium sp. NPDC005555 | reverse complement strand
TGCGCGCCGACCTCGTGTGCGACGCGGTCCAGCTGGCCCACTGGCGCGGCCTGGTCAAGCCACACGCCATCTTCCACTCCGACCGCGGCTCCCAGTACACCTCAACCGAGTTCCGCACCACGCTCAAGACACTCCACATGAGAGGGTCGATGGGCCGCATCGGGTCGTGCTACGACAACGCCGTCGCCGAATCGTTCTTCGCGACCCTGAAAGCCGAGATCGGCACCCGGGTCTGGGCCACCCGGGCCGACGCCCGCCGAGCCGTGTTCGCCTACCTTGCCTACTACAACCGCAACCGTCTACATTCGACACTCAACCACCGAACCCCGTACGAGGCCCGCGTCTGCTACCGTCAGGCCACCGCCCTCGCGGCATGAAACCCCGGTGTCCGATCCTGGGGTGGAACTTCAGTCGTAGCCGCACCGACCCTCTGGCAGCTGCACACCGCTGGCAAGCAGCTCCTCGACATCGGCGTTGGCTTCGTCGGCAAAGTGCGCCGTCCACGACCGACCGTCGGGTGTTGCGGCCGCATACTGCAGGCACGAACTCTCCGAGATCCATACCGCCAACGCCGGCGCGCCGGTGGCCTCCGCTAACGGAGCGGGACCCGCTCCGACGGTCGGCCATTGATGCCCGAACGGCGGCGCCAGGTGCAGCAGCTGCCAGCCGTCGTCTCTGCGGTACGGCCACACCACCCGCGTTCCGAACGCAGACTGGACCTCGGGCAACTGCGGCAGCAACGTGTCACACCGTGCGATGACCAACGTGCCGTAGAAGCCCATGCCCGACCTCACCCATTCCAGAGATGGATACCGCACCTCGTCGCCGCGTCGGGTCATCCACTCCACGAGAGTCAGCCATGGCACGCTACCGGACCCGGGCGGCGTCGCGCTTCATGCTCTTCCAGCTGCAGCCGCCTGCTGAGCCTGCATGCGGGGTGTACGGATTTGCCGCTGGGCGCTCGCTTCGCTTCGTATTGGTGACCGGCTTTGCCGGTGCACGCATCGAAGTGGTTGGCCGCGAGGTTGTCCGAGGACAGTCCGCGGTCGGGTTCCGCTGTGCCGACGTTTGAGGTCAGCCGGAAGCGGGCGCAGGCCCGTCGACATTGATGGTGAGTGGACCGGTGCCCGAGCGAGTGACGATCTCTTGCGCGGCGGTCGGTCCCGGGTTGCTCTCCCGGTGCACGACGTGCTGGGGAATGTGGACGAAGTCGCCGGGGCCGGCATCGATGGCCCGGGCGCCGCCGGGGCCGAACTCGATGCGAACGTTGCCCTCGACGACGTACACGGAGGTGTCGTGTTCGCCGTGATGGTGCCAGCCCGACGTTGCGCCGGGAGCGGAGCTCACCAGGCCGGACCACAGGCCGTTGACGGCAATGGCCTGTTCACGGACCTTCCCGGGCGTCGGGTCACTGACCCGACGGTCCGAGGGGCCGACGCGGGTAACCTCATCAGGCTCGCTCATCCAACGCTTCCTCAATGCAGTATCCGGGCTGAAGGCTACGCCGCCGGGGCTGCCGGCGCACGCCGATCGTCGATCGACCTCGCACGGGACTGCAGCACCACAAGATCACGTGCGCTCTCATGCCGCCGAGCGAGCGCCGACGCACCGCAGTACACGGACTGCTCAGTCGGTGGCCGGAGCGTCGGGTGCGTGGAGCAGCACCTCATGCATTCGGCGGCGCAGTCCGAAGACCGCCACCACCAGCAGGGCGGTGAGCGCCACACGGGCGAACAGCAGCGGGATCATCCACTGCAGCTGCACCTCGAAACGGTGCCCATCGAGCAGGCTCACGTGCGGCAGCGCGAACCCGGCCGCGACGGTGGCTACGACCCCGAGCCGCCACGCGACGACCGGGCGGGTCGCCAGGACCAGCGCCGGATCGGCGCCGCGGCTGCGCACCAGCGCGGTGCACAGGTAGTACCACACCGCGGCGAAGAGCAAGTGGCCATAGAACAGCAACGTCTCGTACGTGCCGAGGCGCTGCCCAAGTTGCAGCTCACCAAGCGGCGGCGACGGCAGCGCCGCGCTAACGTGCAACAGCGCCGAAACGTCCGCTACGGCAACGAACACGAAGATCGCGGCCGTGGCGAGCACGAACCACATGGCGTTGTCGAGCCGCGCGGCGACGCCACCGGCGGCGGTCCGGAACGTGGTCACGCCCACCATCCGTGCGCCTTCAACGACAGCCGGGTGGCGGCGGCAAGGTCGTCAGTCACTGCCGCCCAGCCGTCCCCTGTCACCACGGCCTGGGCGCCCAACGCCGCCGGCCGTTGGGTACGGTTGCTGGTCAGCCACTCGTCGCGCTGACGCGCGCCGTCGAACGTCACGATGGTGACCCGATGGTGCCCCTCCAGCGGGCATGCACCCATCTCCCGCGCGCCCGGTTCCGAGGGCACTTTGTCGACGCTGGCACAGCCGATGGCAGCCCCGATCTGCGCCACGGTGAGTCGCGGCTGCGCCACCGCGTTCTGCGTCACCCACCCGCCGAGCCCAGCGACCAGCAAGGTCCCGGCGATGATGAGCTCGGTCTTGATTGAAATCACGCGCGCGACTGTAGCGACCGCCGCCATGGTCGGCAACGCCGCCCATCGGTATGTGCACATGCGGTCTGGTCGTGGGAGTTGTGGCTGGCCGCCCACTGGATGGTCCAAGCGGTCCAGGGGCCGGCGTCATGCACCACGGCCTACACGTTCGCCGGGCTCGGCCGTACTACTGGGGTGCCGTCGAATCACTGTTGAGTTCGAACGGGTCCTCGACTGCGAGCGCAATTGAGTACCGTCCGCCTCCGCGGGCTCCGCACCGGCCGCTTACCCAAACGCATCAAGCTCCGAGCGACTACATGATCGGCTGCGCGGATCTGCCGCGATCCGCTCGCTGACATCCGCCACGTTCGGCGGTCCGGCCGCCGAGCGCTCATGCCGAAGTGAGACGCGGTTCAGGTCGACCGGTGACGGACATGAACCTTCGCTTCGACAGCCCGCTCGCGTTCGACAAACGCTCCGTCGAGCTGCTCATGATGCGAATCGACGATGGCGTGCGCGAGCCGGCAGCCACGCCGCTGGCTCGCTGAACGGACTTCCTGGCACTTATCGGGCGCCGCCGTTGTAGACGACGGCGTCGTCGCGTGCGCCGTACTCGCGGAACGTGGCGAGGGCCTCGTCGCGCAGCACGTCGGTGTGCACCTCGACACCACGGGCGTGCAACTGCTCCTTCCAGGCGGGGCGCATCGGGCCTTCGTCGAAGCCGGTGAGGTGTTCGACCTCGTCGCCCGCGCCGGCGATGACGAGCCGGGCGATGCCGGACCACAGGACGGCGCCGTAGCACATGGCGCAGGGACGCCAGTTGACGGCGAGCTCGACAGGGTCGCTGCCCGGGCCACCGAGATTCCAGGTGCCGAGGTGGGCCTGGGAGAGGGACTGCGCGACGACCACGGCGTGCATCCCGGACAGGCCGCTGGCCAGGACGAGATTCACGCCGACGGCGATGATTTCGCCAGTACCGGCGACACTGACAACGGCGGCGAACGGCCCGCCGGTGCCCTCGCGGTGGTTGCGGCCGGCGAGGCGGTGCGCGACCCGCATTCGATCCTCGACGTCCGGCAGGACGGGCTCAACCTCGGCGAGCTCGGCCGCGACCCAGTCGGGCAGCTGCGCGCCGAACCTGGTGGTAGTGATCTCTATGCTGGGATTCCCCGTTCTATGCGGTGAAGAAAGTGGCTGAAGCCGAGGGGTGCGCAGGCCGCGCCGGTACGCGACGGACCTGCGGTCGGCGGGGATGTTGACCTCGATGCGCGGATCCAGGGCAGGTTCTCCGGCTGCTGCTGCACCTCGACGACGCGCCGGTCCTCCTCGAAGACCCGCCGGTTGAAGACGAAGATCTCCTGCGCCGGCTGGCCGATGAGGAAGTTTCGCGATCGGCGCGAACATACGCGTGCGGCGGGCCGACACCGGCGACGCGGCGTTCGTCCCGGTCGTCGGCACCGCGAAGGCCTACCCCGACGGCGCATGCATCGTGCCGGTCGATCGGCACGGCCACACCGCACAGATCGTTCCCGGCTCCCGCTCGGCGAGCCTTCGCGCCGCGGTGACCGCAGACGCGCTCGCCGTCCTCGAACCCACCTGGACCGCCGGAGCGCCGGCCCGGCTCCTGCCATAACACCGGCGTTGATCAGCGACCGTGAACGCATTCGGTGAAGAACCGGGGGCCAACGGCTGCGCCGCTGAGGGTTCCCGTCACGCGGTGTTGTCCTCGACGTCCGTTCACCGTCAGTAGTTGTCCGCAACGACGCACTGCGAACATGAGGACGTGTCCAAGTGGACGCACTCATGAAACCCACACGGTGATCGTATCCAGAGAGTTGCCGGTCGAGCTTCCCTCGTAGCGCTGGTGGTCGATCGCTGTCGGCGGCGGCTGCGGGAGAAGGAGCCACCTCATCCTTACGCGGCCGTCGACAGCGCTCAGGTTGCCGCGGACCATCTCTGTCGACGTGGCCGCTCCACTCATTGCTCGCCATCAACGACCTGAGACACGACTCGGACAGGTCCGCATCCGGCGCTGCCGGCGACCTGCCAGAGTTCTACGCGGGTGCGAGCGTGCCGCTTGACCTGCCCGGATGGCATTTTCGGCATGCACAGTTCCAGACGAGCGTGCCGCGGGTGTTCGCGGTGGGCGACCTGCGGGCGGGCTGACGGTCAGCCGGCGAACCCGCGCTCGCCGTACAAGCCCGATAACGACGCTGCCGGGGCCGGAGACGCAGGCTGAGGCACAGCCGGGTTCGGTCGACGAGCCAGCCGTAGGGCCGGCACTCGTAGGACGTGTCACCCGGCCCGGCAGACCGGGGGATCGTCCACGACGTCTCCACAATCCGGCAGGGGGAGGTAGGCGGTGACGATCGTGCCGCTGGGCTCGGCGGTGTGGATGTCGGCGGTGCCGCCCAGTTCGGCGCAGCGCTCGCGGATGGAGCGCAGGCCCACGCCGGCGCGGTACACCTCGGGGAGGCCGCAGCCGTCGTCGGAGATCTCGATGGTCAGGCCCTCGGCCCGGAAGAGCCGGATGCGGCAGTGGCTTGCCTGCGCGTGGCGGATCACGTTGGTCAGGGCCTCGGAGACCACGTGGTAGGCGGCCACCTCCACGGCGGCTGGCAGGTGCTCGACGTCAGGCGTGGTCTGCACGGTGATGGTGACCGTGCCGCCCAGGCGGGCCGCCTGTTCGCGCAGGGCGGCGGTGAGGCCCAGCTGGTCGAGGATTGGCGGGCGGAGGCCGTCGATGAGGCGGCGGACGTCGCGCAGCGCGTGCTCGTGGGTCTCGATGAGGCCGGCGAACATGGCGTCGGCCGTGGCCGGGTCGTGGTGCAGGAACTGCCGGGCCAGCCGCAGGCGCAGCGTGACCGACGCCAGGGTCGGGCCCAGGCCGTCGTGGATGTCGCGGCGGATGCGGCGGCGCTCCTCCTCCAGGGCGGTCACCGTGCGTTCCAGGGAGCGCTGCAGCCGCTCGCTCAGCCGCAGCTGGTGGGCGATTACGCCGACCTGGCGGGCCAGGCCGTCGAGGAGGCGCTGGTCGTCGGGGCCGAACGGTTCGCGCAGCGGGCCGGGGTCCAGCCTCAGCCGGCCGTGATGTTCGCCGTGATGCACCAGCGCGATGTCCACCGGCGGGCCGCTCGGCGTGCCCACGGCGACGCCCGGGAGGCCGGCGATCTCGATGGCCGCGTACGACAGCCGCAGCGTGCGCCTCAGGGTGTGTACCGCGTGTTCGAGCACGGCCGTCGGTGAGGCCGACGACGACAGGGTCGCGCTGAGCTGGCGCAGCACCTCGTAGGGGTCGTCGCGGTCGCCGTACAGCAGGCGGCTCACGACGCTGCGCAGACGGGTGGCCGCCGGCACCACGGCGACGGCGATGATCGCGACGGCGGCCAGCGGGACCTGGGCCCCCAGCAGTGGCCGTAGGGCGGTGACGATGCCGACGTAGGCGACCACGATCACGGCGGACAGCAGGCCGTACACGAGCGACCGCCGCAGGATGACCTGGATGTCGAAGAGCCGGTACCGCAGCACGGCCGCACCCAGGGCCAGCGGGCAGGGCAGGAAGAACAGCGTGAGCACGTCCCAGCCCAGTAGGGGCGCGCCGGCGAGCCACTCCGGGATGCGCCCCAGCCCCAGGTAGGCGGCCACGCCGAAGCCGAACGTGTAGAGCTGCCAGCGCATGCGCTGCCGGTCGCCGGGATCGCGGTTGCGGATGTACCCGGTCACGAGCGCGGCGACGATGACGAGCGGGTAGACGTTGGCCGCGGGCGGTGACACGGCGGCGAAGAGCCCCAGGCGTTGCAGGGCATTCGCACCGGGCAGCCCGGCGAGCACCCGGGCGGCGTAGAGCACGAGCGGCGCGGCATAAATCAAGACCGTCCAGTACCACGCCAGCGGCCGCCGCCGCGTGAATACCAGGGCGAAGTGCAGCATCGCGCCCCACAGCAGCGCGTTTGCGGTGTCGCTGACCAGGGTGGGCCAGATCCTTCCGGTGGCGACATCGATGACCTGGCTGGACAGCGGGTACGCGGCGCCGCCCAGCACCTGCAGCGCCGCGATCGCGAACAGCGACCGGGCGGCCGGGTCGCGTGGCCGGCGGAAGATCACGAAGGCGGCGACGGTCAGCTCGGAGGCGGCGAACGGCAGCGCCCACAGATGCTCGCGCAGCACGCGGCGCACGGGGTAGGTGTGCAGCTGCACCGGGACGTCCACAGTGGAGCCGTCGCGGATCATGGTATAGACGGCCACCCGGCCGGGCGTGACGCCGCCGAGGGGACGGCCGTCGACGGCCACCACCAGGTCGCCCGGCCGCAGCGGGCCGGCGTGGACCTCGCGGACCACCACGCCGTCGGGGCCCCACGGGGGCGCACTCGGATAGACCGCCGTGCCGTCGGCCGGTGCGCCGAGGCGTACCGTCGCCACCCACACCGCGGGCACGACGCACGCGAGCAGGAGCAACACGAGACCGGCCCACCGCCGCACTGCACCGTCCCCTTGACGCTCGGGTCGCTTTCCCGCATGGTGGGGCATCGATCCTCGTTTGCGGCGGCGGTGATGCATGTCCGACAGTGAGCGGCCTTTGCGGACCGGCGTCGGGCCGTTGCGGGTCGTGGTCGCGGACGACCATCCGGTGTTCCTCGGCGGGCTGCGGCTGCTGCTGGACACCGACCCGGGCCTCGAGTGCGCGGGGACGGCGGCCACGGGCGCGGCGGCGGTCGAACTGGCCGGCTGCGTGCGGCCGGACGTGGTGGTGCTGGACCTGCACATGCCCGGGCTCAACGGCGTCGAGGCGGCGCGGGCCATCACGGCCGCGGCCGCGGAGGTCGCCGTGCTGATGCTGACGATGCTGGACGACGACGAATCGGTGTTCGCCGCGCTGCGCGCCGGTGCGCGGGGCTATCTGCTCAAGGACGCCGAGCCGGCCGAGATCGTGCACGCCATCCACGCGGTCGCCTCGGGTGCCGCGATCTTCGGGCCCCGGGTGGCGCACCGCATCATGGAGCACTTCGCGGTACCGCGCACGGTCGACGACCTCGCGGACCTGACGCCACGGGAGCGGGAGATCCTGCGGTTCCTGGCAGACGGGCAAACCAACGCGGCGATCGCCGCGCAGCTGCACCTGAGCCCGAAGACGGTGCGCAACCACGTCTCCGGCATCTTCGCGAAGCTGCACGTCACCGGCCGCGCCGAGGCGATGCTGCACGCCCGCCGGGCCGGCCTCGGCAAACCCTGAGCGACCCGGCCGGGGCTCGGGCCGTCCGGGCTGGCCCGGGACAGCAGTCCCGGGTCGGCCGGGCAGCGCGGGACCGCCGCCTCAGGCGCCCGGCCGGTGGGGTTCTTACCGTGTGGCTCATGAACCGCCGCCTCCGTCCGGCCGTTGCCGCCGTCATCCTCGCCTCCTCGTTGGGTTCGTCGGCCGCGTTCGCCGCCGACGAGCCGAAACACGCCGTCTGTAGCAGCCGCGCCTGCCTCGTGCTGCTGGAGAGCTGGAGGGACCGCGACCGCGACGGTGTCGCCGACGTCGACGAGAAACTTGCTGGCACCTCAATGGACGACCCGAACTCCGCCCCCGACCCGGCAAAGCTGCTCGACCTGCTGCTGGAGCGCAAGCTCGAGTCGTTCGAGCGGCATTTCACCGAGCTGGTCCTGCTGCCCACGGTCACCCCGGACGGCCGGGCGCTGGCCACCGGCCTGGGCGAGTTCCCCATCGTCGACCACGACGCCAACCTGCTCGCCTCGATGGGCATCGTGTTGGACGCCCTGGACGTCAACGGGTGGGACCTGCAGTTCGGGCTGAAGGTCAACGGCTCGAAGCAGCCGCCGACCTACGGCATCACCCCCGGCACGATGAGCGGCACGACCTTCCTCACCAAGTACGACCGCTCGCTCTACTCGGCGGGCACGGCGGGCGGCCTGTCGCAGTTCGGCGCGAACTCCGGCAAGGAGGTCCAAGACGAGACCCTCGGCGGTGTCGACGGCAAGCCCTACATCGATTACAGCGGTGGCGGCGCCACGCAGCTCTACTCCATCAACTACACGGACGGCAGCAAGGACATCGTGCGGAACTCGGTCAGTCAGGACAAGAACACGAAGGAGGCGTCGAGCTCGGTCCGCAGCGTCGACCCGCAGGGCGAGACGACCGGCGAGGTCTACCGGTACCAGCGCGAGTCGACGGCGCCGGACGGCACGAAGACCACCACGCTGTCCAGCAGCCAGCCGACCAAGGACGCCAACGGTCAGGTCAACGGCTCGAAGTCCATCCGGGTCACGATCATCCAGCGGAAGGACGGGACGGGCAAACTGACCAGTACGACGACGACGACCGACGCGGACGGCAACATCATCGAGCAGACCGAGACGGAAGCGGACTGCGACGCGGCGTGCGCCAAGAAGGAGAAGGAGGCCGCCACGAAGGACGAGTTCATCGACCCGGACTCCATCGGCTTCGACATCGTCACCGAGCTGGACCTGGCTCGCCTGGAGACCCGGATCAAGCACATCGGCCAGCCCGGCCCGGACAACGGCGACACGCAGCCCGCCGAGCCCCAGCCGTCCGGGTCATGCCCACCGGCCTGCGGTAACGACGGCCTGCTCGTGCTGATGGACCCGGACGCGGTCGTGGTCGTGGCCACCAGCGAGCCGAACTTCAACCGGCACCTGTTCCCGGACTACGACCCGTGGCTGGAGGAGATTTCCGGCATGGCCGGCCAGCCGGTCCCGGTCACCGGCGTCCAGCCGGGCCCGGTCCCCACCGTGGCCCCGAAGCCGTGAGGGCGCCGTTGCGTTATCTGATCGGGTGACGCAGTGAGCCCGGTTCCCGTGGCTGGCTCAGATGGCGGTGGCGAGCTCGGTGAACGCTGCGGCGACTCGGAGCCCGGACGGTGCGTCGAGCCCGAGTTCGTAGTGTCCGCGTCGGAAGTTCTGCATGAAGGCGTGTCCGGCGATGATCGTCTGTGCGGTGCGGCCGGTATGCAGCCCGCGCATCGGTCTGAGCCGGTGCTTCAGCTGGCCGTGATCGGCCTCGATCCGGTTGTTGGCATGGCGTTCGACGTGGTGCCACGCCGACGGGACCAGCTCGTCGAGGACGGCCAGGTACACCGGTGCCGCGTCGGTGACGACCTCGTTCGGTGTGACCTTCAGCGTGGCCAGCGCCCGGCGGAAGAACCGGCGTGCCGCTGCGGCGTCACGGCGGGCGGAGACGAGCACATCGATGACCTGGCCGTCCTGGTCGACGGCGCGATACACGTACCGCCAGACACCGTTGACCTTGATGTAGGTTCGTCGACGAACCATCTGTCGCCGGGCGCATGCCGGCAGAACCGGGCCGCATCGGCGAGCAACGATGTGAATCGTTGCACCCACCGGAAGATCGTGACGTGGTCGACCTCGGCACCGCGCTCGAGCAGCAGTTCCTCGACGTCGCGGTAGGACAGGCCGTAGCGCAGGTACAGCCGGACCGCGACCACAATCACGTCCGGCGGGAACCGGAACCCGGCGAACGCTGACCGCGGCGGCAACGACGGTCTGCGGCTTGGAGACTTCACTGCTCAAGCCTGCCTCGATCATGCCGAACAGTGAATGCAACAGAGCCCTTGTCGGCAGGTACACCGTCATCGACCGCGTCTCCCCTTCGCGAAGGCCGCCGCCGCGTACCGCTACTACGAGTCGGGCAGCCCGTTCGGAAGGTGGTCATCCGGACCAGGTAGCGGACCGTGTCGCACAGGCTGCATCCCCGAGCACAGCTGACTCCGCGCAGGGCCTTGAACGTGGTCTCCGGACGAACCGCAGGCGAGCGCCCGAGCCGCTGCGGCCCGGAGCGACCAGGTGGCAGCACCGCCCTGCGGCAGGTGGGAGGGGCGCCGACCGCGCGGCTCGCGGGCATCGACCACCGTACAAAGCACAATAATCTGCGCATGTACCTCACGACAGGCGGGCCCACAGCGTCCGGTCGGGCGGCGGCGAACGGGGCCGGCGCACGCCGGCGTGCCGGGCACTGCGTCCGCGTCCTGGCCGCCGCTGTGGCCTGCACACTGATCGCCGCGTGCGGCGGACCTGCCCGGCCGACGCAACCGCCGCCCGCCCCGACGATCCCGGCGCCGGCCCGCGAGTCGTCCCCGCCCGCCGCGGGCGACACGTCCCCGCCGGCACCGCCGAGCCCGTCCACGGCCGCCGCGGCTCAGCTCCCGCCGGGATTCGTCTCGCTGCCCGACATCGATCCCAGCATCCTGACCGACATCCGTTACGCCACCGCCCACAACTTCGTCGGCCGGCCGATCACCGGCTACCAGCGGCCACGCTGCCTGCTCACCCGCCAGGCCGCCGAGGCGCTGCACCGGGTGCAGACAACCGCGCTCAGCAAGGGGTACAGCCTCAAGGTGTACGACTGCTACCGGCCCCAGCAGGGCGTCGACGACTTCGTGCACTGGGCGACGACAGCCGACCAGCGGATGAAGGCGGAGTTCTACCCCGAGGTCGACAAGTCCGTGCTGTTCGACGACGGATACATCGGCGGGCCCACCGCGCACAGCCGGGGCAGCACGATGGACCTGACACTGGTCGCCACCCCCTCGCGCGCGGAACCCTCCTACCGGACGGGCGAACCGCTCCTGCCCTGCACCGCGCCGGCGGCGCAGCGGTTTCCCGACAACAGCATCGACATGGGAACCGGCTTCGACTGCTTCGACCCACTCGCACACACGATCACCGCGGGCCTGAGCGGCTTGGCGAGGAACAACCGGGCGCTGCTCACCGGCCTGATGGCACAAGGCGGGTTCACCAACTACCCGAAGGAATGGTGGCACTACACGCTCGACAACGAGCCGTATCCAAGCACATATTATGACTTCCCGGTGGCGTAGCGACACCCTCGCACCGGCGAGGAGCATCCCTGCCCGTTCGCCGACCGACCGGTCGCCGCGTGCACCACGTGGATCCGCTGCGGAGTGGCCGGAGGGCGGGGATGATCGAGCCGTGGAGGTACTGAGCAGCCGCATTCTGCTGCGCCCGGCCGATTTCGGGCGCAGCCGGAGCTTCTACCGCGACATCCTCGGCCTGGCGATCTACCGTGAATTCGGACCGGCCGAGCACCCGGGCGTGGTCTTCTTCCTCGGCCAGGGGCTCCTCGAAGTGTCCGGTTCGCACGATGAGCCCGGCGGACCGCTGCAGTTGTGGCTGCAGGTCCGTGACGTCCGGGCCGAGTACGAGCGCCTGCGGGCCGCGGGGGTGACGGTCCTCCGGGAGCCCCGGCGGGAGTCGTGGGGGCTGGTCGAGGTGTGGATCGAGGACCCGGACCGCGTGCCGATCGTGCTCGTCGAGGTCCCTGCCGACCACCCGCTGCGGCGCGACCCGCGATGACCGTCGGCGCCGGCGCTCCGGACGGCCGCAGCACCGCAACGCGAGCCACCGCTGCCGCTGCCGCCACCTGCCGGCTCAGCTGATCGGCTCAGCTGCGGCCGGCTCCGGACGACCGCGCGTCGCGACGCTCCTCCTCCCGCCCGACCCAGGCGGCGCACTCCTCGATCGCGTCCACGAGCAGCGCGCGCAGCAGGCGGTCCCGATGCGGCGTGCAGGTCGCGGCGACCCCTTCCACCGCCGAGCGGACGGCGTGCGGCGCGACCCGCCGGCGGAAGGCCGCCGCCGATGCCGCAGGCACGCCACGGGTGAACTTCCCGGCCCACCGGGTGGCCCTGGGGGCCTGCGCCAGCGCCTCCTGAGAGCGCTTCTCCAGCGTGTCCGGCGACCGCCCGTCGAGAACGGCGAGCATGTGATCACAGGCCAGCACGGAGACCGCCATGGCGCACTGCCGCTCCGCGGCCACAACCGGCAGCGCCGTCGTCGCCAGCCGGAGCGTGATCCGCGCGTCGACGCGCAGGTCGGCACTGACCAACCCGATCACCGACGGGACCAGGCCGGCCAGCTGCTGACGGCCGGCATCGGAGGTGTTGTCGTTGACGAGACGGGCCACCCCGGCGAGCAACGGGTGAGTGCAGACCGGATGGTCGCTCCACCGCCCACCGGCCAGAAACGACGCCAGTTCCATGAAGCAGGCACCCTTGCCCGGATGGCGATGCTTGCCTCGCGACAGCATCGGAACCGCGTCCGGCGCCCGGACATCCTTCATCAGCACGGACCACCTCCTGGCCGACACCACCGTGGCCGACACCATCCGCTGTTCTCTTCCCCGCGCCCCGCGTCAGTAACTCGGCGTGTTCGACTCATCTACCGGTCTTGCGCGCTCCTTCCGTGCTCGGCCCGGCATGCACACTGAGATGATGCCGGAGCGCCTGATCGCCATGTGGCAACGACTGTGCGACGTCGCGCGGACGATGCCGCCCCGCCGACACCGCGCCGTCGCGATCACACTCATCCTGCTCACCAGCGCCGTGTGGGCGGTGAACTCCGCACCACTGAGACAGACCACGCTGCCGCCCTGGAGCCGGTGTCGCCGCACGACGAGCACAGCCCCCCAGCCGACGCACTGCTCGCGGATCTGCGGCGCGGCCACTACCACCCAGCGATGCAGCGCTTGGAGAGCCTCACGGCCGCCTACCCCGACGACCTGGATCTGCGTGCTGAGCGTGCGGCTCTTTACCGGCAGGTAGGCAACTTGGTTGAAGCCGGACGCTGGGGCTTCCTCACGGAGGATGCCACCGAAACGGAGATTGCCGCATTCGAGAAGCCCAATCCTGGTGCCTAGATGCGCCTGCTCGTGTTGAGGGTCAATACAGACCCGACAGACAAGCTCGGGCCGGTGGCGAGCGCTCGTTTGGCGCGGTTGATCGAACGGGCCAGCCAGGACGGCCCGGCACCGGTGGCTTGGACTGAGGCCGGCCCCGGCCTCAGTTCCCGGTCCATGGCGCGACGAGCTTCCCTGCCTGCTGGCAGCGGTGGTAGGACTGATCGTCGTGACGCTGGCCGTCCTCGGACTGATCACCGTGATCCGGTGGGCACTGTAGGCCTACTGCCCGCAGGCGATCCGAACCGAGGCGTCGTGAGGGTGTGCAACTGCCTATCTCCCTCCGGGCGGTCGCTGAGGTTGGCGAGCAGCCGATGGATCGCCGGCGCCGCGGATGCGTCGCCCCGTTCGCTCATCGGCTCCTTGTCCGGACGCCGACTGGGCCAGCTCGCAGTGACGTTGCGTAGCGAGCGGATCGCGGCATGAGCGTTGCGCCGCGAGGCGCCTTGTTGTATCCCCGGTGCAGCCGGGAGGAACTCGGAGGGAGGTTCCTGGGTCTGATGGCTTACCTGGATCTGAAAGGTGAAGGGGACAAGAGCATGCCAGGAAAGCAGTGG
>NZ_JBEXDG010000113.1:0-13966 GCF_040605635.1 Dactylosporangium sp. NPDC005555 | reverse complement strand
CGATCGGGATGCATAGCCCCGTCCGGTTTGAGCATTCCCTGACAGGAACAGCGAGAGCTGCTTAAAGCCCTGTCCACTGTTCAGGGGGAACCTCAGCCGGCCGGCGAGATCGGGACCACCGGTTCTGTCGCACGCGCGTTGATCACATGCGGGCAGCGGCGCGTCGACGCGCGCAGTACCCGCGCCGTTCCGAGATGCCACGCACGACATCGCTGGCCTTCTCGCGTAGCGGCGGGCCGCGACGGCGGCGTGGACTTCCACAGCATCGACCCCGGCACCCTGCCGCAGTTCAGCGACTTCGCCTACCTCGCGTTCACCGGTGGGATGACGTTCCAGGTCTCCGACACGGAGCTACGCACCGCCGCGCTCCGCTCGCCGTGCTGCGCCAGGCCCTGCTGTCCTACCTGTTCGGCACCGTCGTCGTTGCGCTCACCATCAACCTCGTCGCAGGGCTGAGCCGCTGACGAGTCACCGGCGAACCGGGCACGGCGCCGAGGATCCGGTTCGGTGTCCGGCGTACCGGCGTTGCCGGCCATCGCCGCGTTCAGCGCGCCGATGATGGTCACGCCGACCAGCACCGCCAGCAACGGCAGCAGTGTGCCGACCGGTGGCCGCCAGGCGCCGGCGAACGGGTCGAGGCGTGCGCCCGGGCCGGAACGCTTCGCACCGCCTTCGCCGCGACGTCGGAGCGCCGCGGGCACCGCGAACCCGGCGTCGACGCACTGTCCCGGCTTCGCGTCGCTACGGCGTTCGGCGAGCCCGCCACCGCCATCTGAAGGCCGACGCCCGTTGGCTCCGACGTGCCTTCCGATCGGCTGGTACAACAGCGTCTCCGGTGCGGTGCAGCACCACCGCGCACACGATGAGGAAGACCAGACCCACGATCGTGTACGCCTCGCCGATCAGGTGCTGCGGCCACGTCCAGTGAAGCTCCGGCGCCTTGCCCGGCAACGGGGAGTTGAGGTTCGGGGCCAGGAACACGAGTCCCTGTGGTGCCGGTCCGCCGAACCTGCCCGACGGGGCGGGCCACGCCAAGAAGACGAACGGGACGAGAACCGCGAGGCATGCACACCATGCCCGCGCGGGCCGGCGGAGGGCGGTGGACCATCGCCGAACGGCGTCCGCCAACACCAGCACGAGCAGGATCGCGAACACCCAGTGGTGTGTCCACGAGACCGGTGACACGAGCGCGCCGCCAAGGCACACAAGCACCGTTGCCAAGAGTTCGTTCTCGCGTGCATG
Source organism: Dactylosporangium sp. NPDC005555 (assembly GCF_040605635.1). Classification (NCBI taxonomy): domain Bacteria; kingdom Bacillati; phylum Actinomycetota; class Actinomycetes; order Micromonosporales; family Micromonosporaceae; genus Dactylosporangium; species Dactylosporangium sp. NPDC005555. Next base: position 12,724 of record NZ_JBEXDG010000113.1, on the reverse strand, counting down.
CGCGCGGGCGGCGAGCCACACCGCACTGGCGGCGACGACGACCGCACTGACCAACCAGAGTCGATCAGCCCCGTGCGTCGCGCCGACGGTTCGAAGCAAGAGACCGTGTACCGATTGGTTCGCGACGTACCACAACTGCGTTGCCTCGCCAACGCGATCGGCCGACGCGCCGATGCTGGACCAGTACTCGATCGAGTCGCGCGGCGCGGCAACGAAGCCGACGGCGATGCTCACGGCGAAGGCTCCAGTGGCGACCGCGGCCGCGCGCCACCGTCTGGTCGCCAGGAAGTAGACGATGAACAAGCCGGGGACGAGTTTGACGCCGGTCGCCAGCCCCACGCCGAGACCCTTGTACCAGCGGCGGTCCGATGTCGCCGTGTCGCCGATCACCAACAGCAGCAGGACCATGTTGATCTGGCCGAACTGAAAGTTGTTCATCGTCGGCTCGAGCCACATGGCCGCCGCGGTGACGCAGGCGGCGAGGCCGACCCGCCCTCGCCCCTTGGCGACACCGAGCATGCCGAGGCCGATCCACACAATCAGGAACAGGCAACACAATGACGCCGCACTCAGTGCCTTCGCTGCCAGGTACGGCGACAGGAGTCGCATGGGTGTGAAGAAGACCGCGGCCACGGGAGGGTAGGTGAATGGGAGGAAGCCGTGCTTCAGTTCGTAGAGTGATCGGCTGTGCCACAGATCCTCGGTGCCGCGCCGATAGACGAGCGCGTCCATCCCGTTGAAGATTCTGAAATGTCTGTTGGCCCAGAACAGGACGGCTGCCGAAACAACCAACGCCGCGCAACCAACCGGCAACAGCCAACCGGCCGGGCGATAAACGACTCGGCGAGGTGTCGATCTCGACAGCTCGGCAGGCTCTCCGGCGCGAGTGCCCGTGGCAAGCTCCGCTACGCCCACAACTCCTCCCGTTCGGCCTACGCATCGATGTGGCCGTGTTCCGTTCCGCCGATGGGTGCCGGGCGACCCGTCCAGCCGCTGCACAGCGCTCGGCGACCCTTCCCGCAGACGAACGCCGCGAAACATGCGATGGGTGCCGGCCACCAAATACGTGGAGACCCCGCGCCAGGTGCACCCGGGCGGCTCATCTGCGGTACGCCGCCGGTTTCACCCGGGTAACCACGCACGGCCCGGGCAGCACGGACCGCGACGCGCGTTCGGCTACGCCAGTTGTCCAGTCGCTCGTATGCGACGTCATCGTTGCAATGACGGTGCCATCGGAGCCGCCGCATTCGACCGTGACGGGCCCGGCACGTTCGCCCTGGTGACATTCACCGGGACGGTCATCAGCAGGATCAGTCCGGTGATGACCTGGATGTTCGAGCCCAGCCGGTACCCGAGGGCGCCGGGGTCCTCGAAGCGCCACTCCAGCGAGGTCACCAGCACTGCGTAGACGACCGCGGCGAGCAGCCGGAACCAGTGACGGCGCCGGCCGGAGGCGCGGCTGTCGAGCAGGATCAGCAGCGCCGGCAGTTGCCAGACGAGGTGGTGCACCCAGGTGAACGGGCTGATCAGGCAGATCGCGACGCCGGTGAGGGCAAGTCCGGCCCAGTCGTCGGGCAGGGTACCTGCTTTGCGGACCCGGAACGCCCACACCACGAGGACAACGGCGACGAGTGCCGGCCACACCCAGGGCGGCATGTGCAGGCGGTGCACCGCGCCGGACAGCGACTGGTTGCCGGCGATCGTGACGTCGCCGATCCGATCGACCTGCCACAGCAGGTGGGTCCAGTACCGCCAGGATTCGTCCGGTGCGAGGAGCCAGCCGAGGCCGGCTGTCAACAGGGCGGTGCCGCCGGCGACCAGTCCGGCCCGGTAGCGGCGGGTGAAAACGAGGTAGAGGATGAACAGGGCCGGGGTGAGCTTGATACCGGCGGCGATGCCGATGAGGACGCCCGCGGCAGGATGCCGTTTGAGGACGAACAGCAGGTCCAGCCCGACCAGCGTCAGCAGGACGAGGTTGATCTGGCCGACGGTGATGGTGTCCCGCCAAGGCTCGGTCGCGGCCACAAGGACCGCCCCGGTCAGCATCGGCAGCAGGGCGCGCAGCCGATGCCACAGCAGGATCAAGGTGCCGGACAGCGATGCCAGGGCGAGGAGGACTTCGGCGACCCGCCACGGCAGCACGGCGAGCGGCATCAGGACCAGCGCGGCAAACGGCGGGTACGTGAAGCCGAACGACTGGAACATGCCCTGTTGCCGGTACGTGTAGAGCCCGTCGCCATGCAGCCATGACCGCACCGCCCCGCGGTACACGTGGAGATCGAACTGACCCTGCCACTGAGCGAACATCGCGAGCAACGCGGCTGCGCCGACGACAGACACAATCAATCCGGCCCAGGCCCGGAAGCTCTGCATCGTACCTCGTTCCTGTCTGCCGACCGCCGCTGCGCACTGACGGCGGGCATCAAGTGCCCAGTGATCGGCGTGGCTAACCCGGCGGCGGGTGACCAGCGTTCCGTTGCGGTACCGCAGCAGCTGATCGCTGGGCGGCGCGCCACGCTCTCTGACCGAGTACCGTGGCGTCGGTGAGGGCGCTGTTGCGTTCGCCGATCGGAGGGCGCGTTCGAGCGAGTGCCGGCCGGTCTTCAGATGACGGTGGCGAGCTCGGTAACCGCCGCGGCGACGCGAAGCCCCCGCGGGGCGTCGACGCCGAGTTCGTAGTGCCCGCGGCGCAGGTTCTGCATGAACGCGTGCCCGGCGATGATCGTTTGCGCGGTCCGGTCAGTCCGTAGCCCGCGCATCGGTCTGAGCCGGTGCTTGAGCTGACTATGGTCGGTCGTTCAGCCTTCGCGTCCTGGAGGCTCTGCATTTATAGGTCCTAACAAAGTCGATCGATGGTCTTCCGTCCTTTGTGGAGGATGCTCTAACATCTTCGGCCGTGAGGCGTGGTGAACGAGCGCGGGCGTCACGCAACCGGGCCAGCGCCATATCGTCCATATTGGACAGCAGTCGCCACGCAGTCGGATCCGACGCCACCACACCGAACAGGCCGGGCCGGGTCTCCGACGTGATCCTCGACGTGCGCGGCAACTCCGTGGAGTGGGACGCTGCGGCGGCGAAGTGCCTGCCGATGCCGGAGATCAATGGCGATCGCGGCCCCCACGGGCGGGCCCAGCGCGGCCCGGAGACCGCCGCCCAACCCATGTTGAATTCACCATACCCGGCAGCCACTGCCGACGGTCAGCACACGCGGATGGGCACCTTCATGGCCTCCGTCCACGCGCAAGCGCAAGCGGCTCGGCATCCGACAGTCGCCGTCCCGTCCCACGCCGAAGCGCGACTGCTCGTACAGACCGCGCAGCTCGCGCGGATGGCCGAAGACCTCGCCGCGATCCGCCGCGGACTCGCAGCGGCGCCTCCGACACCGACGCCACCCGACCCATCACCTGTATCGGAGACTGGCAGCAGACGCGGCGGCGGATCCACCGCTGAAACTGCCGGCTGTCACCGCGGAGCTAGCCGAACCCGAACTCGACTGACATGACCTTGTTGACCTCGCCCAGCAGGTACTCGATGTCGCTCCGCGTCGCGGCTGGATGGGACTTGTCGAGGCCCGGCTGCGGCATCATCGCCGCTGGCTGACCCCTTCCAGCCGGGTCTTGCTCACGGCCCAACAGGTGCCGCGGTCACCGATTGCGGCCGGCGCCGCCATCCTCCACGAATGCAAACATGCCGCCTGACCTGCGCGGGTGGGGTTGTCGGCACCCGCAGAGGGCGGTAGGCGGTTCTACGCCTCGCCGTCATCCGGGGTCGAGGGCGACCACACCGTCGACCACGGCGCGGCTCGCCGCGGCGGGTGCTGCGCCGGTGCGGTATCGGGGCCATGAGACGGGGAGTGCCCGGTAGTTCACCGCCCGCCACCCCGGTTCCTCCAGCGCGGCCAGCGAGTCCAGCCCGAACAGGGTCAGGCCGCCCGGGATCCGCTGGGCGATGGTCTGCATCTGCCGAGCGGAGTCCGCGCTGACGATGTCGGCGAGCCACCGCACGACGACGGGCCGGCTCGCAAGCGCTGCGGCCAAAGCGGTGACGCCCTCGGTCGGCAGGTACACCAGCAGGCCTTCGGTGACCACGATGACGTCGCCGGATCGCCCCGCCTCGTCCAGCAGCCTGGTTACCGCGGTGGCGTCCCGCGCGTCCAGGCCCGCGCGGCGGACCGGGCAACTGGATAGGCGGCCGTCCAGGATCCGGTTCTTGAGGTCGATGACGGCCCCGTCGTCGGCCTCGACCACCTCGCGGCATCCGGAGAGGTCCAGCCGGTAGGGCCGGGTGCAGAAACCGGCGCCGAGGTTCACCACCGCCGCCCCCGGCCACCGGTCCAGCGCCTCGGCCAGCATCCGGTCGATCAGGACGGTACGCCCGACGACCTCGTCCAACCCCGCGTCAGCGAGCCTCGCGACCTGCGCGGCGGCACCACTCGGCGTGAACAGCGCGGCGAGCGGGTCGGACAACCGCGCGTCGGGGCGGCGGGTCTCGGCCGCCCGGCAGGCCGCCGCGGTGTACGCGGTGGCCTGCACGGACGGGTCGACGAGCGGGCTCATTCCCAGCGGAACAGCCAGGCGGCGCCGGCGGCGCAGACCACGGTGGTGCCGCCGAGGACCCCGAGGGCGACGCCGATCGAGTCGCCGTGGTCGAGCCAGGCCCATTGCAGCGACTTGATCGCGTAGGTCAGCGGGAGGGCGTCGCTGATGGCCCGCATCCCGTCGGGCATGATCTCGAGCGGGACCGTGGCGCCAGTCAGGAAGATCATCGGGAAGTACACCAGGTTGGCGATGACCAGCGCCGACTGCTCGCTGCGGGCGATCGAGGCGATGAGCAGGCCGATGCCGAACATGGCGGCGCCGGACAGCAGGGCGATGCCGGTGAACGCGAGCGGCCGGGCTGGTGCGTGCAGCCCGAACACGAGTGCGCCGACGGTGATGAGCAGGGCGACGCCCAGGACGCAGATGAGGATGTTGACCAGCAGCTGCGCGGTGAGGAACGCGCTGGGCCGGGCGGGCGTGGCGCGCAGCCGGCGCAGGAACCCGCGGGAGCGGTATTCGACCATGCCGAGCGGGAAGCTCATCAGTCCGGCGACGGCGACGACGAGGCCGACGTAGGCGGGCACGGACACGTCGACGGTGCCCAGGCCGTCCCAGAGGTCCGACGGCTTGTTGCCGTAGATGCCGCCGAAGATGGACAGCACCATGACGGGGAACGCCAGTCCGAAGAACAGCGGCGGGAAGTTCCGCAGCATCCGCTTGGACTCGAAGGCCAGCACGCTAGGAAACATTCAAGTTGTCCGCTTCGTTCGAGACCGGGCCGGCGGCCTGTCCGGTGAGGTTCAAGTAGGCGTCGTCGAGCGTGGCGGGCAGCGCGCGCGGGGTGCACTGGTGGTCCGTCAGGACCCGGTCGACCTCGGCACGGCGCGACGGACGCACATCGAGCAGCAGCCGTTGCCCGGCAAGGCGCACCTGCACTCCCGTCCCCAGCCCGGTGAGCGTGTCACGCAGCTCGCGGTTGCCGCCGGCGCCGTCGAGCACGAGCCGGTCCGCGTCCCCGGCGTGGTCGCGGATCAGGTCGGTGGGCGTGCCGGCGGCGACGATGCGGCCCTTGAGCAGCACGTTGACCCGGTCACAAAGGTATTCAACCTCTTCCATGTGGTGTGAGGTGATGACGACGGTGAGTCCCTCGTCGTTGCGGCGGCGCAGCTCGTCCCAGACCGTGCGCCGGGCGGCGGGATCCAGGCCGTTGGTGAGTTCGTCGAGGAACACCACCTGCGGGTTGTTCAGCAGCGCCAGGGCCAGCGACAGCCGCTGCTGCTGGCCGCCGGACAGCTTGACGACCTGGCTGCGCCGTTGCTCGGTCAGGCCGAAGCGGTCGAGCAGCTCGCGGTAGTCGGCGGGATCGGGGTAGAACGACGCGAAGACCCGGCAGATCTCCTCGACGGAGGCGCGGGGCGGGTAGGCGAGCTGCTGGAGCTGGACACCGGCGATACGGGTCATCCGGATGCGGTCGGTGGCGGGGTCGAACCCGCCGACGCGGATCGTGCCCGCGGCCGGCTGGCGCAGCCCTTCGATGCACTCCAGCAACGAGGTCTTGCCGGAGCCGTTGGGGCCGACCAGCCCCACGACCTGACCCTTGGCGGCGCTGAGGTCGGCTTCGTCGACGGCGGTCAGGTCACCATAGCGGACGGTGACCTGCCGGGCGTCGACGAAGAGTTCTGGGTCTTGACTCACGGCTTGTCGGGTCTCCTCACCGGGGCACTGCCGCCGCGACGGGAGCGGCCCGGCGCGCGCTGGTCTGGGTGTAGTACGCGGCGAACGAGGCATGCACCACGATCGCCGGAAGAACGCTGCCCTGGACGACCACGAGCAACCCGCACACCACCGCGAGCACCACACTGGACAGTGCGAGCACGGTGGCCTGCAGGGCCGTCTCGGTGAGCAGGACCTGGCCGAGGGTGAAGACCGCACCACTGATCGCAATCGCGGCCCAGACCGGTGTACCGGTGGCCAGCAGGCCGCCGAGGAAGGCGCCACGGAAGAAGAACTCCTCGACCACGGCACTGGTCGCCGGGACGGCGTAGCGCCACAGCCGGGGTAGTGCCAGGATCTCGGTGATCCAGCGCACGGTGGTGACCGCGCCGGGCACGTCGATGCGGGGTCGCAAGGCGTACAGGGTGGACATGGCGAACGCGGTCAGCGCGCTGGCGCCGACGGCGGTGAGCAGCAGCAGGCCGATGCCGTGCGGGGTGACCCTCCAGGCGAGCAGACCGGCCAGGCTCACATCGCCGGCGTACATCACGGCGATCGACGCCAGGACGCCACCGGCCAGGTAGATCAGGGTGCCCAGAATCGGGAACACGTACCGGCCGGGCAGGCCGGTGCGGGTGGCCACGGCCAGGCGGACACGCTGGCGGGTGCGAGGGCGCCGCAGGGGCAGCCGGTACAGAGCGAGCCAGACCGCTGTGGCTGCGGTGGCGATGGCGGCGAACACAGCCGCGTCGCGGGTCACTGTCCCGCCCGGCGCGGCAGCAGGGTGAGCACCACGACGTTCTGCACCGCGTGGGCCACCAGTGGCACCAGCACGTTGTGGCCTCCGAGCAGGTAGAGCAGGCCGAAGCCGACACCGGTGAGGGTCTTCTGCGCGACGGTCGCGGCGCCGAAGTAGAGGTGGTTGAGCCCGTACACGATCGCGGTGACGACGAGCGCCGCTGCGGCCGGCCAGCCCAGCTCCCGCTCCAGCAGGTGCAGCCCCACGCCCCGGAACAGCACCTCCTCCGCGGCGGCGGCGCCGACCGCGGCGAGCACCGCCCAGGCCGACCCCGCGCCCGCGAGCCGGTGCAGCGCGATGCCGGCCAGCCGCCGGTGCCGCATCGCCAGCACGGCCGCGCCGGCGGCCCACTCCAGCACCGGGGCGAGGCAGCCGAACCCGACCGCGATGGCATACCAGCGCCAGCCGCCGGGCGAGGTCAGATCCCACCGCATCGGCGCCAGCGCGGCAACCAGCCCGGCCACCGCGATCAGCGCCACGGCGAACATCAGCTGCCCGGCTACGGCGCGGTCCAGCCGGCGCGGCGCTGATCCCGATGAACGGCCGGGCGTGCCGGTGCCGCCGAGCACGCCGGACAGGGTCAGACGGAACGCCTGCGCCGGGAACGCCGCGCAGAGCAGGATCAGCACACTAAGGGAGAGGGTGGGGGTGTTCATTGGTCACTCCGCCGTGCGCAACCATGCGCGGGTGGGCCTTGGGCGGCAGCCCGGGCAGGCACATGCTCAGCAGCTCGGGGATGAGGACGCGGACCACCTTCCAGTCGGTGTCGGCCAGCTCCGGCGGGGTGATGTCGAGATAGGTCGCCCAGCGGCTCACGCCGGCGACCATCTCGATCAGCGACTCCAGGGTGGACGCACCGGACAGCGGTGCGATCTCCGACAGTTTCACCGTGCCGCTGAACCGGTCGGCGACGATGGCGCGCTTCTGTTCCGCGTCCTGCGGCCCGGCGTAGAACAGCACATTGGAGTCGAGGTCCAGGAACGGCGAGGAGTTCGTCGCCGCGTGCACCGCAGTGGTGTCGAAGATGGTGCTGTACATGCCCAGGCCCAGGATGGCGGCGCTCTCCATCGCCCCGCGCAGCAGCGCGGCCCGCGGGTCGCTGTCACCCTGCACCCCGAAGCTGAGCATCGGCAGCGCGTCGGTCTTGCGGTCCATGTAGACGCCGATGGTCGGCAGCGGCAGATCCGGGCGGGTCAGGTGGATCGCCCTGACCCGGTAGTCCGCGTCGGGCCCCAGCCGCATCGTGGCCAGGACCCGCAGCGCGTCCTCGTCGTCGATGACGACCTGCGGGCACGGGTGCGGGGTGTACCAGTTGAGGATGAACGAGTCGATCTGCACCGCCTCGATCAGCGCGTTGCGCAGCGCGTTCTCCAGGCTCACGTGCGCCGCCGTGCCGGTGGAGAAGGACGGGGTGAACAGCAGGTCGCCGGGCCCGGCCGAGGTCGTGAAGCCGAGGAAGAACAGCTGTGCCGGCACCCACAGGTCCTCCCCCGGGCGGACCAGCGCCGGGCAGCGCACCCAGGCGATGACGTCGTCCTCGGTGGGTGGCCGGTCGGCGTACCTGTGGAGGCGGGAACTGAGCGTCCGCTGCTGTTCGGGATTGAGGATGCCCAGGTACTCCAGCGGCAGACACTCGCCCTCACGCGACAGCTCGCGCCGCGTGGCGTATCGGAATTCCTGGTCGAACAGGCGGATGGCGACCATCGCCGCGTACCGTTCGACGCTCTCTCCCATCATCTTGATCATGGCCTCTTCGTGATAGAGGCCGTACCCGCTCAGGTGGTACTGCACCTGCAGGTGCGGGTCGTCCATGATCAGACGGTGGTAATGCGGCATGGTCGCGGTCATTGCCCGCATCTGCGGCTCACCCGGGATGTCGGCGACCGAGACGAAGAATCCGGGCATGATGCCGGTCTGGTTCGCGCCCAGGTGCCGGTACCGTCGCAGCAGCCGCGTCATCGGCGGGTAGTGCGTCAGTGAGGACCTCAACGCAGTACCCCGGCCACGATCCGGTCCACGGCCGCCCGGCTGTTGAAGTTGATCTCGCGGACGCGCTGGCGGGACACCTTGCCGCAGGCCGGACAGGCGGGCATGCGCAGCAGGTCCTGCGTCTGGATCTCCAGCGTGGGCAGATGCACGCTCAGCGCCCGGCCGGACAGCCGCGACACCCCGACCGCCGCGTGCAGGTAGCCCTCGGTCAGCGCCATTGTCGTCAGCAGGCTCATCATCGGCGCGTCGGCCGCGCTCGCCGCCGCGGCGCCGACCGGGGAGCGGGCAAAGTCGTGGTAGGACACGTGGTCCTCCAGCCGCGCCAGCGCCCGCTGCTCGAAACACTCGAAACAACCGGTGTGCGGGGACTTCACGCCCACCACGGAGACGAACGGCCCGTCGATGAACGCGCACACCCAGGGCACGTCCCGGCCTTCGAGCACGCGGTTGATGTTGCGCAGCAGGGGCAACGACGGCCGCTGCAGGCACGTCACGAGCGTCGCGGAACCCGTCAGTGCCGGCAGAAGGTCCGCCAGGGCCTGCTCGGTGGCCAGCCCGTCGATGCGCGAGGTCAGGTCGGCGGTCGACAGCTGGTCCACCACCGCCTGCGGGAGCGGCGCCAGCCGCAGTCGCATCCCAGCCGCCAGATGCTCGGCCTGCGCCGTCGCCGCGGCAGAATCGGACAGGAACGCGACCTCGCCGCTCGGCGGGCCACCCTCCCCGGGGTACGGCGACACCATCCGGCCCAACAGCGCGGCGGTCACCGCGTCCTGGCTGTCACGGTCGCGGGCGGCCACGAACAACCCGGCCTGCGCCAGGTCCGCGAACAGGCGCTCGATGTTGGCGGACTCGATCGGCAGCAGTCCCGGGTCCAGATGATCCGCCAGCCGCACGGGCCCGGCGGCCGCGGCCCGCAGCGCGGCGCGGACGGTTGCCGCGACCGCGGGCGACTCGCGACTGACGTCGATCACCGCCTCCTCGAAGTTCCACACCCCGGTGCGGATGCGGAACCGGCCGGTGCCGTCCTCGACCAGGCGCGCCGTGCTTGCCAGCAGGTACGCGTCCACCATCTGTTCGTTTGCGCTCACCGACTACTCTCCCTGCCCGACCATGGTCACGTGCACGACGTGACTGGTCAGGCCGTCCAGGTCCAGCATCTTCTCGATCGTCTGCTTGTCGTAGCCGCCCTGGTCGCAGCCGGCCAGGCCCAGCGCGGTACGGGCCAGGTGCAAGTTCTGCAGGATCGCGCCGACCTCGATGAGCCCGAACACGACACCGCCGTCGCCGTACTTGCGCGAGTTGTCGTAAAGGTTGTAGACGAACGTCAGCGCGAACCCGGTGCGCTCGACGTCCAGATCCGGGGAGCGCAGGACCTCCGCCGGGGACAGCTGCGGATGGGGCGCGAGCCGTGACAGCCCGTGGGCGAAGGGCAGATACTCATACGCACCCGGCTCCAGCCCGGCGACGTTGAAGGCGTGCACGTACAGCGTCACCGGGTAAAGGCCGCCGCCCGACGGGACGGTGCGCAGCCGGATCACGCCGTGGGGGTCGGCGGGATTGCCGTAGGGCAGGCTGCCGGAGGTGCCCTGGCAGTGGAACAGCAACGCCGACAGGTCGGCCATCGAGATCGGCTCGCCGGTGAACACCCGCGTGCTGCGCCGCTCGGTGACCGCGGCGGTCAGACCGGTGCGGATGGGCTTCGCGCCGGGCAGTGCGATGACGCCACGCAGATCCTCCTCGAGGTCGGCGTGGCAGGAGGACAGGACCGCATCCGGTTCGTAGAACCGGCCGATGCCCATCTGGAAGCCTAGCCGGGCGTTGTCGGTGCGATAGTTGAGCAGCAGCTCCTCGCCGGCGAAGGTGTCATCCCCGGCCGCCCACCGCCCCCGCACCACGGAGTCGGGAGTCCGGACGACCGTGGATGACGAATAGATCGACACTATCGTGTGCTGCATCGCGAAGCTGCCGACCGCCCGGAGGTAGTCGTGGTCCTTGAGCGCTTCCTCGACTTCTTCCCTGGTGCGGCGGTAGGGCATGTCACTCCGAAATGAGCGCGGGCAAAGAGGTGACCGGCAGCGGCCGGATCACCAGGAGCAGCAGCTGCTGCAGCAGCAGTTGCCGCCGCCGCAGGTGGTGGAGGCACCGGGCGCGACCGTGACGGTCAGGCCGCCGGTGGCCGTGGTACCGATCTGACCGGAGAAGCTGAGCATGGCTGATTTTCCTTTCGCAGGGTCGGCGCGTGGGGCTCGCGGCTACCAGGAGCAGCAGCTCGTGCAGCAGCAGTTGCCGCCGCCGCAGGTGGTGGAGGCACCGGGCGCGACCGTGACGGTCAGGCCGCCGGTGGCCGTGGTACCGATCTGACCGGAGAAGCTGAGCATGCGATTCACCTCCAGACAAAAGATTTGTCACGGCCGATCAAAGAGATCGATCGTTGTGGCGCACGTTAGCATCCGGATGTCGGAGTATCCAGGGTGGACAAAGCCGGTCAGCCCCGCTAAACATGGTCAACGGGCCTCGGGTTCCGGTCCTTGACGACTGTTCATCCGGCGTGCACACACGCTTGTCCGACGGGGTCACGATCGGCCTGCTTACCGGGCTGAGATCCTGGGCCGGACGCGCGGTGCCGAGCGGTTCCGTTTCACCCGCTCATAGAGCGCCGTGGTCTCGGCCGCGGGTCGCACGCCGAGCCCGTCGCCGAGCAAGGCGACCAGTTCGATGTACTGCCGCCGGACCCGGCCCGCCTCACCCAGCACGGCATAGCAGTTCATCAGCGCACGGTGCGCCGCCTCGGCGAGCGGGTCCAGGTCGAGCAGCCGCTGGTAGGCACGCACCACCCGCCCGGGGTCGCCGCCGTCGAACAGCAACCCGCCCAGGCGCAGCAGGCTGTCCTCGGCGCGCGTGCGCAGCTCGGTGCGACGCGCGGCGATCCACGGCCCGGCAGCGAGGTCGGCCAGGAAGTCGCCCCGGTGGTCATCTCTCGGTTGGCACCGGCACCTTCACGGCAATCCCGAAGAGGCGTCGTTCCGCCGGCCGCTCTTCATCCAGCCGCAGGCGTAACACACGGGGCGCCGTGTGGACGAGGCTCCCGAGACTTACCGCGTCTCATCGGCTCGTGGTCGACCTGGCTGGGAGGCGCCGCTCCCCCTGCCGGATGCGCGCTCAGCGGCCGACCGTGGCTCGGTCGTCAGCAGCGACACCACTTGGTCGTGAACGACGACCGCAGCCGTAGTTCGGCAGAAGTCCGGGGTCGCGAGTTTCGACACCACTGCCCCGCAGGTCACGCGAATGGCCTCGGTGCACGGGCCCAGGACACGCTGATCACAGCTTCGCGGGGACAAGTCCGACCGCGTCCCACGGGTGTGGTCGGGTGGACAACGCAGGTACCACCAACAACGCTCAGTTGCCGACAGGCGGGTCTACTCTAGGGCTGATCGGCGGCTACTTCCGCGCACCCGATCAAGGCCGAAGCGGCGCAAAGATCGGTGAAGGTCGTTCAGGGGGTCTGTCGTGCCTGCCGACGGCTCACTGCGTTCAGACGTCCGCACCGCTGTCCTGCACGAATGTTGCACAGAACGCCCACGAGTTCGATACTGGGGTTGCCCCGTTTTGACGGACAGGGTTGTTGAGGTGGTGTCAGGCTACCTGACGGAGCTGGGATTCGTTGCGTAGCTTGGTTTCGTAAGCT
>NZ_JBEXDG010000112.1:0-14302 GCF_040605635.1 Dactylosporangium sp. NPDC005555 | reverse complement strand
GATCGGGATGCATAGCCCCGTCCGGTTTGAGCATTCCCTGACAGGAACAGCGAGAGCTGCTTAAAGCCCTGTCCACTGTTCAGGGGGAACCTCAACTGGCGCCAGCAGAACCATGAAATCGCAGCGGCATAGTCGCGGTAGTTGTGTCGTAAGAGTGACTGCTGTGGTCGCCAACCGCTGTCACGGGAGCGGCGTGGACAATCAGCGGTGCTTATGATGCAACGCGGGAAGCTTCCTCATCGAGAGGCGGGTAGGGCGACGTGGACAAGCGGCTGACTGATCTGGCGCAAGCTTCGGCCAACTTCGGCAGGCTCTTCCACTACAACCCTCTGCTGGCGCTCTATGGGGCGCAGGCTGAGGCGGTGGTGTTCACTGACTCGAACGCCGCCCTGGTTCACACCCGTCAGTTCGGCGAGGTTCTGGCGGAGGAGCTGATTACCCGCGCCGGCCTGCGTGTGTCCGGAGACCTACAGGTGCATCGCGTCGCGGCGTTGGCGAACGCCGGCATGCTGACGTCTAATGTGCGCTCGGCGTTTGACACGCTGCGCACAGTCGGGAACCAGGCGACGCACCGGCACATGTTCGACACAGCCCGTGCGCTCGGCGCGATCCGGGTAGCCTGGGATCTGGGGGTGTGGCTGCACCGGGCGTTGTCCGGCGACCGCACCGTCGAGGGCTTCGTGCCGCCCGCCGAGCCGGTCATTGCCAACCCGGCCGAACTCGCGGAGCTGCGCTTCACACTTGAGCGCGATCGAGAGGCGCTGGCCGAGTCGAAACTCAGACTCACCGAGGTCGCGGATCTGGCACAGGCTCACGAGCGCGCGCGGGTCGAGGCTGAGTCACTCGTGGCTGTATCCCGCTCGCGGCATGAGGAGCTGCGCGCGCAAAATACGGCGCTACTGGCCGAGCTGGCGGCGCTGCGCGCGGCGCAGCAGGTGTCCTTCAACACGCTCAAGGACCAGCCGAACAAGGTCAGTTCGAAGGATCGAGAGACGATTGTCGAGCGGGCGCTGCGGCCCGCGCCGCTCAACGAGGTCCAGGCGCGTCGGGTGATTGACGCAATGCTCGCCCAGGCTGGCTGGCTGGTCCAGGACATGGGCGAACTCAACCCCATGGCCGGGCGCGGAGTGGCGGTCCGAGAGTTCCGGTTGGCATCAGGTGCGGCCGACTACGTGCTCTACGTCGATGGCAAGATTGTCGGGGTCATCGAGGCCAAGCGGGAGGGCGAGACGCTCACCGCGGCGCAGAAGCAGATCGCCCGCTATGCCGGAGGTGTCCTGAAGGAGCATTCCCTCGCCGTGTGGCGAGAGTCAGAGCCATTCGCGTTCCGATACGCGACCACCGGGACGGAGACTGTATTCCTCAACCGCCTGGATCCGCATGCCCGCACCCGTGAAGTGTTTTCCTTCCACCGCCCGGAGACGGTCGCCGGTTGGATGCGCCAGGCTGACGAGGAACCGGACGCGCCTACCTACCGAGCACGACTGAAGTCGATGCCGACATTGGAGACCAGCGGGCTGCGTCAGGCGCAGATCGACGCGATCACCGGGCTGGAAGCGTCTCTCGCCGACGACCTGCCTCGGGGCCTGATCCAGATGGCGACCGGTGCGGGCAAGACATTCACCGCAGTCACCGAGAGCTACCGGCTGCTAAAGCACGGCAAGGCCAAGCGGGTGCTGTTTTTGGTCGACCGCAACAACCTCGGCCGCCAAGCGCTCGGGGAGTTCCGCAACTACGTCACCCCTGACGACGGGCGCAAGTTCAGCGAGCTCTACAACGTGGAACGCCTGGCCGGCGACCAGGTCCAGGAGTCCTCCAGCGTGCTGATCTGCACGATCCAGAAGATGTACGCGCTGCTGCGCGGGGAAGCCGTGGTCAACGACGACGCGGCCGACGATACCGAAGACACGAGCGCCGACAGCCCGGACGACGATGACGCACCGATCACCGTCGAGTACAACCCGCAGGTGCCACCCGAATCCTTTGACATGATCATCGTGGACGAGTGCCACCGCTCGATCTACGGGCTTTGGCGAGGTGTGCTGGACTACTTCGATGCCCACATCGTCGGTCTTACAGCGACCCCGACAAAGCAGACCCTCGGTTTCTTCCACCAGAACCTGGTCTCCGAGTACACCTATGAGATGGCGGTCGCCGACGGCGTGAACGTCGACTTCGACGTGGTGCGCCTATCGACCAAGATCGGGTCCCAGGGTTCGCTGATCGACGAGGGCACCACGGTCAAGGTCCGTAACCGCAAGACCCGTGCCCAGCGCCTCGAGCAGCTCGACGAAGACTTCGTCTATACCAACAGGCAGCTCGGCCGCTCAGTCATCGCCGAGGATCACATCCGCACCGTGCTCACGACCTACCGGGACAACTGGCGGCGCTGGTTCCCCGACCGCGAGGTGCTACCCAAAACGCTCATTTTCGCTGCGGACGACAACCACGCCGAGGATGTATTACGCCACGCCAAGCTGGTCTTCGGGGCAGGCGACGACTTCGCCACGAAGATCACCTACAAGGTCCGTGCCGCTGGCAAGAACCCGGACACGCTCATCAACGACCTGCGTCACGACGCCGCGCTGCGCATCGCGGTGACCGTAG
Source organism: Dactylosporangium sp. NPDC005555 (assembly GCF_040605635.1). Lineage (NCBI taxonomy): Bacteria > Bacillati > Actinomycetota > Actinomycetes > Micromonosporales > Micromonosporaceae > Dactylosporangium > Dactylosporangium sp. NPDC005555. The sequence continues at coordinate 11,695 of NZ_JBEXDG010000112.1, read as the reverse complement.
ACATGATCGCGACCGGAACCGACGTTCGTGCCCTGGAATGCGTGATCTTCCTGCGGGCGGTCCGCAGCGCTGTGCTCTTCGAACAGATGAAAGGGCGCGGCGCGCGCACCCTCGACGCCGACGAGCTGCGGGAGGTCACCCCCGGAGCGGTCGCCGGGATCGCGAAGGACCGCTTCATACTGCTAGACGCGGTCGGGGTCACCGACTCCCCACTGGTCGACGCCAAGCCCCTGACGGCCGCCACCGAGAAGCAGATCAGTCTCGAAAAGCTGCTCCAGAAATGCGCGACCAAAGCCATCAACGAGACGGAGGCTGCCGCAGTCGCTGGCCGACTCGCCCGCCTCAACCAACAGATCAGCCCAGCCGAACGACAAGAGCTGGCCACCGTCGGCAATGGCGTGACTATCGCCGAAATCGCCCGCCGCATCGTCACCGCCATCGACCCCGACCGGCAGGAACAGGCCCGCGCGAAGGGCGGGCCGGCCGCCGCCCGCAAGCTCCTCGAGGACGCGATTGCCCCGCTGACCGGTAACCCGCCACTGCGCGCCCGCATCCTCGAGATCCGCCGTGACCACGACATCACTTACGACGAGACCAGCAAAGACGAGGTCATCGACCTCGTCGAGGTACCCCGGGAGGAGCGCGCCGCCTCGACGGTGGGGTCCTGGCGCGCATATCTGGCCGAGCACCGCGACGAAATCACCGCAATCCAAGTCCTGACCGCGGCTCGCGCCGGCGGACGCGACGCGCTCGACAAGCTCACTGAGATCGCCGCACGCATCCGCAGGCCACCGCACGCCTGGACCCCGGACATTCTGTGGAGTGCCTACGAGACTCTCGGTACGTCCGTCATGTCGCCACGCGGGAACGCACAGCTACCCGACCTGGTCAGCCTGATCCGCTATGAGCTCGGGCTGGACACCGAGCTCAAGCCGTACCGCAGCGCGGTTGAGGAACGCTTCGCGGGCTGGCTGCTTCGACAGAGTCAGGCAGGGGCCGAGTTCACGCCCGACCAGATTTGGTGGCTGGAGCAGATCCGCGACACGGTCGCCATCGGTGTGGGGATCTCAGTAGGGGACGTCCATGGCGTACCCTTCACCGAACGCGGTGGCCAGGCTGGCTTCATCAGATGTTTCGGTGGCCGGGACCGCGCCCGCGCTCTAATTGCCGAGATGGATAGAGAACTGGCTTGAGCATGGAATTACCGAACGGCTGGGCTTGGACCACGCTAGGCAACCTCGGCCAGTACATCAATGGACGAGGATTCAAGAAGTCTGAGTGGTCCACGGCTGGACGGCCTATCATCCGCATCCAGAATCTGACGGGCTCCGGGACGGATTTCAATTACTTCGCGGGCGACCTTGAGCAACGCTATGTCGTGAAGCCGGGCGATCTTCTCATTTCGTGGGCCGCAACCCTCGGTGCATACATTTGGTCCGGGCCTGAAAGCGCCCTAAATCAGCATATCTTCAAAGTAGAATCCGCGATCGATAAGACATTTCACCGCTATCTGATCGACTATAAGCTTGCGGAACTCATGCAGGAGACGCATGGGTCCGGCATGGTTCACGTCACCCGGGGAAGGTTCGATAACCTTCAGATCGCCCTGCCGCCACTCTCCGAGCAACGCCGAATCGTCGAAGCCCTCGAAGACCACCTGTCCCGCCTCGACGCGGCCTGCTCGATCATACGAGCGAATCTCCGCCGGTGCCGGGCCTTGGAAGCAGCAGTAATCGACCAAGCCGTTCGCGGAGTGCTCATGAGCCACCACGAGCCCGTCGACGAGATCAGCCCTTACGCACAAGAGCTCAGCAGGCTACGCCGGTCGATGAGCAGCGGACGCACGACCCCAAAACTCGCCTCGTCTCCGCTCGCCATGACGATCCCGACCAACTGGACGACAATGTCCCTCGATGAGCTTACCTGGAGCATCGAGTACGGGACCTCGGCCAAGGCGCACTCCGATTCTACTCCCGGTGATGTGCCTGTTATCCGCATGGGCAATATCCAGAATCGCGAGCTGGACTATAGTTCGCTGAAGTACCTGCCAGCAAGCCATCCCGACGTCCAGAAGCTCTCGCTAACGGATGGCGACATCCTCTTCAACCGCACCAATAGCGCAGAACTCGTCGGCAAGAGTGCGGTGTATCGGAGCGACTCCGGCCCGGCGACTTTCGCCTCTTATTTGATTCGCTGCCGTGTGCTCCCGGGGGTCGAACCGGACTGGCTTAACCTAGTGATCAACAGTCCTGTCGGCCGCTCTTACCTCCGTTCAGTGGTGAGCCAGCAAGTCGGCCAAGCCAACATCAACGGCACGAAGCTGGCCACCATGCCGATCCCGCTTCCGACCCCGCAGGAGCAGCGAGCCATCCTGGAAGTCGTGGACGACTACCTCGGCAAGCACAACCGCTTGACGAAAGCGCTGACCAGTTCGCTCCAGCGCGCGGAGCATCTGCGTAAGTCACTGCTCTTGCGCGCGTTTTCCGGCGAGCTCGTATCCCAAGATCCAACCGAGGAGCCGGCGATCGAGTTCCTCAAGACGATCGAGGCTGAACGCGGAGTCCGGGTCAAGACGACCCGCGGCCATAGGGCATCTACCGCGCCGCTTAGGCGGACCACATACGTATCCGCCGTAATGCAGGAAGAGCTCCCGCTGTGACCATCGAGATTATCAGTGCCTCCGCTCAGGCTGAGACGAACTCTCTCGTCGCGAAGTTGTGGAATTACTGCACAGTTTTGCGCGACGACGGGCTGTCCACGATCGACTACGTAGAGCAGCTCTCGTACCTGCTCTTTTTGAAGATCGCCGACGAGCAGTACCAGAACGATCTGAGCGATGAGCCTAAGCGGGTAGTACCCGAGAATCTGGACTGGGCGTCGCTGGTAGCGAAGAAGGGCGATGAGCTGGAACGGCACTACCGGCACGTCTTGATCGAGTTGGCGAAGCATCCTCACACCAACCTCGGCACGATCTTTGCTAAGGCCCAAAACAAGATCACTGATCCAGCGAAGCTGCAGAAACTCGCGGTTGATCTGATCGGGAAGCAGGAGTGGGCCGCCGCCGGAGTCGACATCAAGGGTGACGCCTACGAAGGCCTGCTCGCCAAGGGTGCGGAGGACGTCAAGACCGGCGCTGGCCAGTACTTCACGCCACGAGCGCTGATCGACGCGATGGTCGCGGTCTCCCAGCCGACACCAGATGACACGATCCTGGACCCAGCGTGCGGCACAGGCGGCTTCCTGATCGCCGCGCACGCGTACATCGCGCGCAAGTACCGCGGTCGCATGACAAAGGCGCAGCAGGACCGCCTCTCCAGCGGCGCGATCCATGGAGTCGAGCTGGTTCCGGGTACCGCCCGGCTGGCTGCGATGAACATGATCCTGCACGGGGTCGGCATGAGCGACGGCCCGTCGCTGATTGACGTGCGCGACGCGCTGGCCAAGCAGCCGACCGGCGACGAGCGAGTCTCCCTGGTACTGGCCAATCCGCCATTCGGCAAGAAATCATCGATTACCGTGTATGGCACGGACGGGCGGCTCGATAAAGAAGACATTTCCTACGACCGCACCGACTTCCGCTCGACTACGACAAACAAGCAGCTCAACTTCGTGCAGCACATCATGTCTGTGCTGAGGATCGACGGTCGGGCGGCTGTGGTCTTGCCGGACAACGTCCTGTTCGAGGGCGGTGCTGGCGAGGCCATCCGGCGGCGTCTACTCAAGGAATTCGACGTCCACACGCTGCTGCGGCTGCCGACCGGGATCTTCTACGCCGGCGGGGTTAAGGCCAACGTGCTGTTCTTTGACAAAAAGAACCCGCGTACCGACGGCAAGGCGTGGACCTCGAAGCTGTGGGTGTACGACTTCCGCGTTGGCGAGCACTTCACCCTGAAGACCCGGCCGCTGCGCCGTACGCACCTCGACGACTTCGTCGCCGTGTACCAGCCGGGCAAGCCCCGCAGTGAGCGCGTCGAGACCGAGCGGTTCAAGGCTTTCACCATCGACGAGTTACTTAAGCGCGACAAGGTCAACCTCGACATCGCGTGGCTCAAGGACCCGGCGCTCGATGACAGCGACAGCCTCCTGCCGCCAGCGGTGATCGCCCGTGAGATCGCCGACGACCTTCAGGCCGCTCTCGACGAGTTCGCCGCTATCGCGGATGCCTTGAGCGAGACAGACCTCGACGAGTCGACAGTGAGCGAGCTGCCTGAGCAGTAATTGTTACCGAAGCTGCGGACAGGATGGCGGTGACCCGGGTTAGCCAAGTCAATCCGGTGAGGGTGATGGCGAGGCCGGCGGTGAGCAGGACGGCGTTGCCGCACCTCTGGGTCAGGCACGGCATGGGCAGGGCGACGAAGAAAGTTCACCGCGGTAATGGGCAGGAAGCCGAGACCGGCCTGCAAGGGGCTGAAGCCATAAGCCGTCTGCAGGAACTGGGTGGTGAAGAAGAACCCGATCATCGTGCTGGCGAACAGTGTGCGGGCGAGGTAGACGCCGGCGCGCTCGTGGTTGGCGAACAGGTGCAGCGGCATGATGGGCTGTTCGGCGCGGGCCTCGTTGTGAATTGGGGCGGCGAGCACGATGGCACCGATCGCCAGAGCGGTGATGGTGGCCGAACTGGCCCAACCGTGGTCGGCGGCGTTGACGATCCCGAACACCACCGCCGCACCCATCCCCAGCGTCGCGCAGACCGCGCCGATCAGGTCGAACCGGCCGGTGCTGCGTTCGGTGTCGGGAATGTACTTCACGGCGGCGGCGGCGGTCGGGACGTTGATGATGAACCCGGCCAGCCAGGACAGCAGGTCGGCCAGGGCGCCGCCGACGACCAGGCCGCAGCCGGCACCGATGCCGTAGGCGGCCACCGCGTGGGTGCGTTCACGTCCTTCGAGCGCGGCCGTGAGCAGGGACAGCGAGGCCGGGGCCACCACGGCCGCGCCGACGCCCTGCAGGGCGCGAGCGGCGATCAGCCACCATCCGGTCGGTGCGACACCGATGAGGAACGAGGCCAGACCGAAGACGATCAATTCGGCGCTGACCGGAGCGCCAACCTGCGCAGCGAAAGAGCGTCGAATGTCAAGGTCGCATAGGAAAACTCCCAGCTCAGGAACGGCTAGAGCGGTTGGGGAGCGCAGGGTTGTCTCCGTCCGAGGCACCAAAAGAACTGCGCCATTCCACGGCGCGCTGATGATCGAAGCGACTACCCCCTACCACCGTTACGACAGTCCTGACCTTCAGCGGTCAACGTTCGTTCGGCTTTGGGTGGTCCGGTCCACCCATCAACCCTCCGAGGCATGCTCAGGCAGTCGGGTGGCGGACCCAAGCCGGTCCGGGAACGCCCGGTACCGCCACGCGCTGAACAGTGCCTACTCACGACCCCAGCATGCCGAACGTGGGCACCGGGGTCGTGGTTAGTCAGCGTCAGCCGGTAGCGGGAACTGGTCCAGCCACGCGATGTCCAACGGCTCGCCCAGGACCTGCCGCTGCCGGATCTGCGCGATGCGGATCTGCCAGCTCAACCGGCGCATCACCTCCACCGCGCCGTCTTTGAGTGCGTCTTCCCGGTCAGGTGAGCGCCACGAGTGGTCCACGACGATCGTGTAGTCGCCCGCGAACGCTTGGAGTTCTGTCTCGTACAGGCGCTCTTCGTACGCCTTACGGGTCGTGGACGGCAGGCTGCGCCAGCAGTCCACGACGTCGGCCACAACGATGGCGAGGCCATCCTTCTCAACCAGAGGGCCGAGGAGCTGCGCGATCATCAACGCGGCTTCGTATCGCTGGTTGGCGACCTCCAGCGCGACCGTCCGGTCGGCGATTTCGGCCTGTGCCCGTTCCAGTTTCTGCTCGACTTCCTGTTCGATCGACGCCTCGACCAGTGCTGTCACGCCAATTCCCCCGTCCGGTCGGCCGCTACGCGGAACGGCGTCCAACTTCCAGCCCGAACCTTCAACAACCCGACGTACTGATCCAGAACCTCGATCAGCCGTTCGGCGCCGAGGATCGCCTGTTCCCGCGTGCCTCCCATACCGCTCTCCAGACGGATGCAGGTCTCCCCGTCGTGCACGACGACCATCAGGTCACCGTCTTCTGACTCGATGGACGCACGCAGTCCCCGAAGGTCCAGGTCGGTCATGGGTTCCGGCGCGGCAGTCATAGCGGTGCTCCCAGGTATCGGGTGCCGTCCGGGTTGTTGCTGTGCCGGGCTCTGAACTGCCCGGCGTCGGTCGTGGTCATGCGGCTCCTCTCGGTGTGGAAGGGCGCGGCGGCCAAGGCTCGCAGCGTGTCCGTCAACCGCCGCACCCGCGACCCATCGTGGACGCGACAACCCAAAAATGCAATATTACAAAATGATGGGATTGCCGTGATTCTATTGCGAACGCTAACCTCATTGCGCGATGCAAGACACCGGAGTTACATAGCGGGTGAAAGGCACGCCCGGTATGTAGTCGACAAAGGAGTGACAACGTGACTGCAGAAACCGGGTCAACCGTTCCCCGCCGCCAACTCGGGCGATACCTGCGGCAACTCCGCGAAGAGGCCCGGATCACCGTCAAAGCCGCCGCCGAAGCACTGGAGTGGTCCGCACCCAAGATCTGGCGGATCGAAGGCGGCGCCACCTCGATGCGCGCGTTGGACGTCGAGGCGATGTGCCGGATCTACGGCGCCGCACCGGAAATGACCGAAGCGCTGATGGGCCTGGCCAAGGAGACCAAAGCCCGCGGATGGTGGCACTCCTACGGCGACGCCATCCCCGGCTGGTTCGAGCTGTACGTCGGACTGGAGAGCGCGGCCAGCCGACTTCGGTGGTACGACCCCGAGCTGATCCCCGGACTCCTGCAGACCAAGGAGTACGCGACCGAGGTCTACCAGGTGCACAACCCGGCCATGACCGAAGCCGACCTGGAACGCAGCGTGGCCGTCCGCATCGGTCGGCAGGCCCTCCTCACCCGCAAGATCCCCGCAGCCCCGCGCATCGACTTCCTGCTCAACGAACCCGTACTCCGCCGGCCGACCACCGACCGGACCGCGATGGCACGACAGCTCCACCACATCAACGAGGTCGCCAAACTCCCGAACGTGTCAGTGCGGGTGCTGCCCCTCAACGCCGGTTTGCACCGGGCGATGACCTGCGGACACTTCGCCGTCCTGGACTTTCCGCAGCACGGCGGGCGTGAAGCCGAGCCGTCCATCGTCTACAGCGACAACCTCACCGGCGCCCTCTACCTGGACAAACCACAGGAGATCGACGCGTACGCCAAGGTATGGGCCAGCGTCCACACCGCAGCACTGACCGACGCACAATCGAAGAAGCTGATCACCGCCATAGCCGAGGAGTACACGTCACCATGACCGACCTTTCCGCCGCCGTATGGCGCAAGAGCACCCGCTCCGGCGGCAACGGTGGAAGCTGCGTAGAAGTCGCCCACAACCTCCCGGACGTCACCGCCGTCCGCGACTCCAAGGACCAGACCGGCCCCGTGCTGACTTTCAGCAACAGTGGATGGGCCGCCTTCATCGAGAGCACCAAGAGCGGCACGTTCGACCTGTCGTGACGCCAGCCAGACGAGAGCTGTGAGGCGGGAGCTGCTGGCAGCTTAGGTACCCGATAGGAGTGATAGTTCTTATCAGTCGGTTTCGGTACACCAGCCCCCTCACCGTCGTTGACCAGCAGGGATGACGCGTGCATGGGCGTGGGTTCAGGCGAGCGTTCCCGGTCGTTGGAGTCCTCGTTGGAACGCTCGTTAGAACCCTCTAGTGAGGCCGGCCCCATGAACAGCGAAGGTGTTGCGACCAACCAACAACGCACCTGCACCGGCGTCGACGGCAGGGTCGGAGTTCGGTTGGTCAGCGGCTGCGGCACCGCACAACTGCCTACGCTCACCGTTCGCCAGGCCCGCGTTTGACCGCAGGATCATTTCGTAGCCACTGAGGCCCCATCAGATCGCCCTGATCAACAGCGCGGCGAACGGCGCCTTCCAAAATTCATTTTCGTCAACGTTCCGGGCGGCGCCGCCGTAGTGGTGTTCAAGGTCTGACCTGCGTGTTCAACCTCGCATCGATCTTGTTCACGAGGTTGAACATGGCACGGCGAGAGGCTTCGTGACCGGTTCGCCAGCCGGCCAGGCGCCAAAACGAGGCCCGAATTTGTATTCCCTTAGTGTCAGCGCTTGTCGGCGGACGTGGCCACACCATCCATGCCACAGACGCCCCAGCACACTCCCCATCCCAACCCCGACCGCCCGCGCGGCGGGCTGTTCCTCTTGGTCGAGGAACTCGTCGCGCTCATCGCCGGAGTCCGCGACGGCGTCCTCGTACCGCGCGCCTCGTTCCTTCAACGGCAGAACGTCCGCGCGGCCGTCGCCGACGGGGACCCGCAACGGCTGATCCAGCAGGAGCGCGGACGTGGCTAGGTCACCGCGCTGCGCCGGAGGTGACGTCGAGCGGGTTGACCATCAGCCTGGCGCCGTCCGGACCGAGGACGCGTTGCAGGTGGAGTTCAACATCACGGTGGTCGGCGGTGAGCAAGGCCGGCGGCTCGCCGTCCTGCAAGCCGAGGCCGTTCTCGACGTGCTGACCTGGCTGCACGAGCACCACCGCACCGGCCTCGCCACCGAGTAACCCCGGACCGCGCATTGAGGCGTACCACCCTCCGATGACCAGCCTTGATCACCGCATCGAGGTGCGGGTGGATCGGTCCAACCCCGCGTGTCCCGGCCCAGGGCCGGGATACGCGGGCGGCCGATCGCACACCCAACCCAGACTGGAGGCCACGGTTCCCATGCACGTCACCATCACCACCGACGACGCCGGACGACTGACCGCCCGCCCAGCAGCCGACGCCACTACACCCGGCGGCGCCGACACCATCACCGTCCTGCTGTGCCCGCCAGACGCCTACGACCGGCCGTCCGGCACCCTGACCCACCCCTACCAGTACACGAACGCCCCCACCGCCGTTGCCGCCGCACCGGTCCACCCACCACGTGACGCGACCGTCGCCGACCTCAACGCACCGACCGTCATCGTGGCCATCCACCCACTCAGCCGCCGCCTGCTCGCCGTCGGACCGTTCACCGGACCCGACCGAGCCCGGCAATGGTGGCACGCCGACTCCAACCGGTTCGCCACCCACAGCACCGCCTGTCACGTCCTTCCCCTGCCCAGCCTCGACACCGTCATCGCGCTCAGCCAGGAAGGAGACCCTCGGTGACCGCCACCCTGCCCGAGTGGCTACGCCCCACTGCCACCAGCCCACTCCAGCAACCGACCGTCCGCGTCGCGTTCCTCGGCCGGACCTCCACCGACGAACAGCAGGACCCGACCCTGTCGCTGCCTCGCCAGCTGACCAACAGCGAGCGTGCACTCCTGCCCGGGATGGTCATCGTCGCCTGGTTCTACGACGTCGAATCCTCCCGCAAGGAACTCGCACAACGAGGCTCCAGCACCGCATGGAGCAAGTACGACATTGGCATCCAACGCGACGGCGGCCTCAACGACCTCCTCACCGAGGCCACCGCACCGGACCGCCGCTTCGACGTCGTCATCTGCGAGTCCATCGACCGCATCGCCCGCTACACACACCAGGGCACCAAAATCGAACACGACCTCGAACTCGCCGGCATCCCACTCCTCGCGGCCGACGAGCCGATCATCCTCGACGGGCACACCAACGGCCGCAGACGCAAACGCGCCAGTCAGGTCCTGCTCCGCCGCACCAAACAGGGCGTCGCCGAGTGGTACATCATCGAAATGCTGGAGAAGTCCTGGGACGGGTTCGAAACCCACACCACCCAAGGCTGGAACATCGGCAAACCGCCCTACGGGTTCCTCGCCGAGAAGCACAAGCACCCCGTGCCCGCGAAACGCGCCCAGGGCAAGCACAAGACGAAACTTCAGCTCGACCCGGTACGCGGACCGGTCGTCGCGGTCATCTACGCGTGGCGCGTCGATGAACACCTCGGGTACCGGGCCATCGCCGAACGGCTCAACACCGACCTCGACCGGTACCCGCCACCACAACCCGTCGACCCCGAACGCGCCGTCGGATGGTGGACCGGCAGCGCCGTCCGGGAAATCCTGTGCAACCTCAAATACACGGGCTACATGGTGTGGAACCGCCGCTCCACCAAAGACAAACTCCACCCTGGCAAGAACAACCGCCGCGAAGAATGGGTCGTCTCCGAGACACCCACCCACCCCGCCGCAGTCAGCCTCGACCTGTTCTTCGCCGCGCAAGCCATCGCCAACACCCGCCAGGGCTCCCGATCAGACGCGCTCGGCGCCATTGCCAACCCGCACCGCCAGACTCAACACGTCTACCGGCTCCGGTCCCACGTGCACTGCACGCTGTGTCAGCGTCGGATGCACGGCAAGACGAAACGAACCAACATCTACTACTACTGCCAGCCCCGGCAACGTGCGATCCCCGAAGGGCACCCGCCGTCGATCTGGCTGCCCGAACGGGACCTCCTCGACGGGGTCGTGCGGTTCTTCAACACCCACGTCTTCGGCACCGACCGGATCGCCCTCGCCACCCGCAGCCTCGACATCGCCGGCATCCGCGAAGCCGAGGAGCACCACCAGAAGGTTGATGCCGTCCGGCGTGCCGTCGCTGACGCGGACACCCGCCTCGACCGGCTCACCACCATCCTCGAAGAACGCGACGACCCCGACGGCAGCGTCTTCGACCGCGTCAACCGCCGCATCACCGAACTCGAACAACAGAAGACCCTTCGGCAGGCCGGACTCGCCCACCTCCAGGCCAACGCCCCAACCACCACGCCCGGACCCATCGAACTGCTCAACGACCTGCCGACCATGCAGATCAGACTCGAAGACCTGCCCGCCGACCGGCTCCACCGACTCCTCACCGCCTTCGCAGTCCAGATCCACTACGACCGACGTGCGCACCGCGCCACCTACCGCGCCCAGATCAGCGCCGATGCCATACCCAACCTGACCGACGCCAGCGGCGCCCCACCCACCCCGACACACCGCACCCCACGCCAACGCCGCGCACACGAACCGGTCGGCCCCGCCAACGGCGGGGCCGACCCCGGTCCCGGTTGGCACAGATCCATGACGTGCCCTGCCGGGGGCACGCCACAGAACTGCAAACGCGCAGCGCGACCGGACGATCACTGATCGTGGACGCCAGCTTCACGCTTTGAGCGATCGAGAATGCCCCGGGCGAACCTCCCAGGGCATTCTCGCGTTCAACCTAATGATCGACATCGGACCTGCCCGGATCGCGGCCAGATGTGCGCAGCGAATCAGGAAGGCTACACACCTGCACGACGACATCCCGACCTGGGAGGGGCGTCATCGAAGACCCGGACTGGGTCTGGGTCGGTGTTCTCGTTGATGCGTCAGCCGCGCTCGGTTTGGAGCCGGGCGGCATGGCGGGCCGGCTATGGGCCAGCGTCGGCTGGCCCTGCGCTCGCTGACCGTTGCAGCCCGGTTCGGCGCTCTGGGACGCAGCAGCTGGCAGCGGCTCCAGTCGCCCGCGCCCATCGCCGACGTGTCCGGTGGGCGCTGTCGTTTGCTGTGGTTGCGGTTGCCCGGGGCCTCGCAGCCGGCACGCTGAACGGCTGGGCGACCGCGAATGCTGGCACGGCGTCCGTTTGACGCCCGTACCGGCCTGGGCGGGGCCGACCAGTCAGGTGGTGTCGCGTGCCGCGTTGATGCGTAGTGCTTC
>NZ_JBEXDG010000111.1:0-14698 GCF_040605635.1 Dactylosporangium sp. NPDC005555 | reverse complement strand
CGCGTTGCTGTTCGCGGCTCCGCGCAGTCAGTGGGAGCGGTTGGATGACTGGGGGCAGCAGCTGGGTATGCGGGGCAGCGGTTCGCACGGCATCAGGATGGAGAACGTCCACATCCCGCCGCACATGGCGTTGCCCGGTGTGCAGCTGGTCCAGTACGACGCGACGGCGGGCACGCCGGGGCGGGACCTGCACGGCAATCCGGAGTACGGCGGTGGCCCGCTGTCGTTCATCAACTTCCTGAACTGCTCGATCGCGGTGGGCATGGCGAAGGGAGCGCTGGACGCGTATGAGGATCTGCTGCGCAGCCGCACGACGTTGATCCCGCCGGTGGTGCCCCGCTATCAGGACCCGGACTATCAGCTCTGGTACGGCGAGGCCGTGGGAATGATCGGCACTGCCGAGGCGGCGCTGATGAACGCTGTCCAGCAGTGGCATGACGCGGCTGTGCGAGGGCCGTCCGCGGTGACCCCGGAACTGGACCTGCGTCTCTCGGCCATCAGCCGGCACGTCGCCACGACGGCCTGGACGGCGGTCGAGGGGATCATCCTGCCCACCGCCGGGTCGAGCGCGATCCGCCACGGCGAACGCCTCGAACGCGTCTGGCGGGACCTGTCCACGATGCGCACCCACGCCGGCCTCTCGATCCTGCTACCCACCATCGCCATGCGCGAACTCGCCAAGAGCCTGGTGCATTAGCCGTTGCGTACCGCGCCGCGCTTGCGGCGCGGTACTCGTCGGCGGGACCGGTGGCCTCGGCGCCGCCGTCCCGCCGGTGTCGCGCAGCGGCAGCGATCGCTGCAGAACGCACCGGACCTGGACCAGGTCATCGCAGAGCTGTACCGGGTGCTGCGGCAGGCTGTCGCTCTGCGACTTCAGCCTCGAATCGACAGGTGACCCCAGCGGCTGGCCAAGTTCATGACCCTCCTGAAGCTGGCCGTCCTGCCGTCCCTTGCGGAGTGGAATACGCGGCCGCGCTCACCGGTGGATCGAGGTTCAGGGCAGCCAGCCCGATTCGTACGCCCTCTTGACCGCGTCGACCCGATTGCGGGCGTGCAGCTTGGTCACGATGGTCGTGAGATGGTTGCGGACGGTCCCCACCGACAGGTGCAGGGCCGAGGCGATCTCCGCTGGGCTGGCGCCCCCGGCAGCCAGCCGCAGCACCTCGTGCTCCCGCGTGGACAGCGGATTCTGGCCGCAGTCCCACGCGGACAGGGCCAGCTGCGGGTCGATCACCCGCCGGCCCAGGGAGATGTTGCGAATGGCGGTGGCGAGCTCCTCCGGTGGGGAGTCCTTGAGCATGAAGCCGGACACGCGGGCGTTGAGCGCCCGGCTGACCGTTCCGGATCGGCCCAGGTTCGTGAGGATGAGGGTCCGGCAGTGCGGTAGCTCGCGCTTGAGCTCGGCGGCCGCCGACAGGCCGTCGATGCCCGGAAGGTCGACGTCGATGACCGCGACATCGGGCCGGCAGCGCTTCGCCGTGGGCACGATGTCTGCGCCGCTTTTGACGGCCGCCACCACCTTCAGGTCCCGCTCCAGTTCGATGAGGGCGACCAGCGCCCCGCGGACCATGGCGACATCCTCGGCGAGCAGGATCCGGAGCATGCGAAACTCCTCGATGAGTTCATTGGCCTCGACGGGGTACGCAATCAGGTGCATCAGGTCCGCTGGTGCCGGGCACCCACGAGCTCGTCAGCCTTGATCGCGATTTCCACACATACGCAGAAGCGTCTGTCCCCGCGTACCGTCGCGTTCAACGCGCCGTCGATGATCTCCAGTCGCGAGGCGAGGTTTTCCAGTCCGCCGCCGGCGCGATGGGTGGCGGTGGCCCGCGGCACCCCGTCGTTGGCCAACGACATCGTGACCTGGTCATCCCCCTGTTCCACGGTGATCCAGCAGTTTTGCGCGCTGCTGTGCCGCAGGACATTCGTGATCAGCTCACGCAGGACCATGGCCAGGACATTGTCGACCTTGTCCGGCAGGACTCCACAGTTCATGTCGACGTGCGCGGCGATGTCGGCACTGGCCAACAGCGAGGCCGCGCCCGCCACCTCGTGCGCCAGGGAGAGGTTGCGGTACCCGTCAGCCACTTGCCGCACTTCGGCGACCGCGTGCCGGGCGATGTCGACCACGTCCCGCAGCTCGTCGCTTGCCGTGGCCGGGTCGCTGCTCACGAGCCGCCTGGTCAGCTCGGCTCGCAGCGTGATCGCGGTCAGGCTGTAGCTGAGCAGATCGTGCAGGTCGCGGGCGAAGCGCACCCGTTCCCGGACCACGGCGAGCTGCGCTGCCTCCGTTCGTGCGCCCTGCGCATGCCGGAGCACGGAAGCGAGGCGGAACGCACCGAAGATGATCAAGGCGTCGGCCGCGCTGGCGACCGCCGCGTTGCTCGCGTCGTACACCCCTAGGTGCAGCGCCATGGCCGCCGCGAACAAGCTTGCGATGACCGCGGCGAACAGCGCCCAGCCCGCCGGGCCGCACACCACGAGCAGCAGTGACGCCGCGAAGAGTCCCCCCATCCCCGGCCAGACCGCACCCATGGCCAGCAACGGCAGATAGGTGGCGAGACCTTCGGCGGCGAGGAAGCCCGGCGTCAGCCACCGCGAACGTCGTGCCGTGCCCCGGAAATGGCGGACCTGCAGCACGGCCAGGGTGGTCACCGCGGCCAGTGCGGCGGCCAGCTGTCCCGGTGGCATGGGTAGGGCCAGGATCGCCGTGATCTGTACCGTGAGCAGTACGACCAGGATCATGGGCCGCACGCGTGCAACCCCCGGCAAGCCGTTCTCGGGCTGCGTCTCCGCGGTGGACAGCGTCCGCTTGTTCGTCATGGCGGTGGAGCGGGTCGTTCGGTGCGTGGCCCGCGATGTGATGGTGCGGCCCGGTGCTGTGTCAGCCGATGGGCTGCGGGCCGAAAGGCCCATCCCCCGGCGAGGCGGTCGTAGCGGACCTTGGTCGCGTTCCGTTCTACAATAGCAACGGTGAGTAGTGATTGAGGACCCCCGGTGACTCTTGGTAATCATCGATGATCTTGATTGTATTGCGGATGACTACCTTGTCAGCGTCGCAGGTCGGCACACCTGTCGCACCTTCAAAGATGCTTGCCCGTGACATTCGCGCCCGGGCGGGCCCGCGCAGCTCAGGAAGCCGAGCCGGCAGCACGCTCCATGCTCTGGCGACCGGAAGGCCGGCACGCTGCGTGCAGTGGCGTCGGCCCCGCCGCCGGCCGGCCGGCTCCCCCTCGGCGCCCTGATCCGGCGGCGAGCCGTCAGGCCAGTTCCGGGATCACCTTGCCGGCGAACAGGTCGATGCTGGTCCGGTCGTAGGCCGCGTCGATGAATCGGGCGATCACGTAACCGGCGCCGGTCCGGCCCGCCTCGGTCAGCCGCTCCACGATCTGTTCGGGCGTGCCGACCAGGCCCTGCGCGAGGTACTGCATGAGCGGCTCGAGCTCCTCGGCCGGCAGCAGCGGTTCGTAGTGGGCCCGGGTCCAGGCCAGCTTGTCGGCGACGTCCTTCTCGGTCTCGCCGATGGTCACGTTGAAGCTGATCGACCGGACGATCGCGTCGAAGTCGGTGCCCACGTCCTTGCAGTGCCCGGCCAGGACCTGGGACTTGTGCGCGAACTCATCCAGCGGCACCCCGAAGTTCGTGTACTGCGCGTACTTGGCCGCGATCCGCAGGGTCTTCTGCTCGCCACCGCCCGCGATCCACAACGGGATCCCGCCCTCCTGCGCGGGCAGCGGCCGGCTGGTCGCACCGTCGACCTGGTAGTGCTTCCCCGTCAGGGTGGCCGTGCCGGTCGTCCACATCTGCCGCATGATCTGCACGCCCTCGTCGAGCATGCCGAGCCGATCGGCGGCGCTGGGGAAGCCGTAGCCGTAACTGCGCCATTCGTGCTCGTGCCAACCGGCGCCGATGCCCATCTCCACCCGGCCGCCGGACACGACGTCGACGGTGGCCGCCACCTTGGCCAGGTAGGCCGGGTTGCGGTAGCCCATGCACGTGCAGAGCTGCCCCAGCCGTACCCGCGACGTGCAGGCGGCCAATGCCGCCATCATCGACCACACCTCGAACACCGACTCATCGGACGGTGGGTACGTGAGGAAGTGGTCGGACCCCCAAATCGACTCGAACGGGCCGTCGTCGGCGACCCGGGCAAGCTCACGTATCGAATCCCATTGCTTGGCCGCCGGCATGCCGACGATCTCGAAACCACTGCCCTGGGGTATGGAAAGACCGAAACGCATGCCTTGAAGGTTATTGATCACGAAATGCGCCGTCTTCTCGCATCGTGCCGGCTCGCTTTCAGGGTGGTGGGTGTGTTCGGTGGGGTGCATCTTCGCCGTTGCGCCCGCCCGGCCCGGTGGGTAACCGGCCGGCGCCGGTGCCGGGGCCGTGGGTAGCAACTCGGGAGGTGCGTGGCCGGTGGGATGGAGGTGATCCTCAGGTTCTGGCCGGTGGTGGTTTGCCCGCCCCTTCCCGTCGTTTTCAGGAGTGGATATGAGGCAGCAAGAGGCTCTGGAGACCGCCGGCGCCGGTGGGTTGTCCGATGTTGCCCCCCAGGAGCGCCCGCGCGGTGACACGGAGGTCATGGTCGAGCGGGTTTTCGCCGAGCTGCTCGAGGTTGCCGGGTTGCCGCGTACGGCGTCGGTGTTCGATCTCGGGCTCGACTCGGTGTGGGTGACGGTGGCCTGTGCCCGGCTGGAGCAGCTCGCCGGGGTGCGGGTCAGGTTCACCCAGATCTTCCGGACCCCCACCGTGGCGCAGCTCGCGGCATGGATCGACACCGCCCGCGGCGGGGCGGCCGATGACCAGCCCGTTCCCGGCAGGTCGTCGGCCGCCGAGGGTGACCAGCTGGTGGCGATCACTCCGGTGCAGGCCGAAACGGTTCCGCAGAAGATCGTGGCCGAGTTCGCCTGGTGGTTCGACGGCCCGATCGACGCGGCGGCGCTGGAGCAGGCCGCCACCGATGTGCATCGCCGTCATCAGGCGCTGTACGCCCGGTATCTCAGCGGGCCGGAGCTCGGGCTGGCGGAGGTGCCGGCCGATCCGGGACAGGCGGAGTTCCACCACCTGGGCGAGCAAGCCAGTGACGAGGCGGCGATCGAGGCGCTCAGGCGGACCCTGCGGATGCCGCTGCGAATCGAGCAGGGCTCGGTGTGGCGGCTTGCGCTCGCACGCAGCGGGCAGCGCACCCTGTTCGGGATGGCCCTGGACCACTCCGGGTTCGACGGCCGCTCGTGGGGCATCCTGACCACGGAGCTGTCCGCGGCCTACACGGCGCGGCTGGCCGGCAACCCACCGCAGTGGCCGGGCCGCACCGCGTCACTGGCCGAGATGGCCTGCGACTTCCGGCACCAGCTCGCATCGGCCGACATCGAGACCCAGCGCCAGTACTGGCGCGACGAGATGCGTGACGTGCCGGCCTGCCGGCTTCCCGCCCGCAGCGACGGGTCAGCACAGATCCCCCCGATGCCCGACAACTCCCGGTACTCGATCCCGGGTCCGGCCGTCCTCCGCAACTTCCTCGTATCCCACACGCAACTGCAGCCCTGGGACGAATACGCCCACGCCTACGGCATGCCGCCGTCGGTGGGCATTGCGGCGGTCTACATGGAGTCCCTCATCCGGGCCGGCGCATCACCAGACTTCGCGGTGATGGTCACCATCGCGAACAACTCCGGGGAGGTGATCGACCGAACCGTCACCAACCGGGTCGGCACCATCCTGCTTCGCCCCAACGGCCCGTCCCGGTCAGGCCCGCACCTGCTGGCCCGGACCCGCGAGTCATACCGGCAGGCCATGGGCGCGCGCGACGTGCTCATCATCCCCGAAGAACTGGGCACCGCGCTCAGCGGCGCCCAGAAACTGATCCAGCTCGACCGGCTGGTATCACTGAGCTTCACCTCCGAACCCCGGTTCAGCCTCGGCGACACCACCGGAACACTCATCGCCGAAGGCGCCGTACTCGCCACCGTCTGCAGCTTCGCCGTCATGATCGTCATCTCGCCGATCCCCGAGGGCTACGACATCGACCTGCAGGTACGCACCGACATGCACGACGCCTCCCTCGCCGACGACATCCGGCAGCACTTCCTCGACATCATCGACAGCGGCCCCGAACGACTCGAACAACACACCACATAAACGCAACGACGACTGAAGAACCGGGAGAGGCTCCCGGGAAGACGGAAGGTGCTCAAACCTGACCGTCTTCCCGGGAGCCTCTCTGCGTCGAGGTTCTGCGAGCGGGCGGAGCAAGTGGCTCACATGCTCGACGGGCCGGTCACGACATCTACCTTCGCCTATGCCACCGCGCAATGCGTCCTCGCGGCCGGCACCGCCGGCGGTCGCCGGCGGTCCCTGGACATCGTCACTGCAGCGTGTCGGGGCTGCGAAATATCCGATCAGGTCGACGTCGATCCGTGGCGCAGGTAGCCTATGCCTGCGAATGCGTGGATATGGCGAGCCGCGATCGCGCTCGATAACGGCGGGAAGGTCATGCGCCGGCCTTCGCCGGCAAGATCGCCATGCTGATGAATGTCCGGGCTGTTGCGGCTCATCGTCGAGAGGTGGAGGCATGGGAAAACTGGTATACGTGACATACGTGTCGCTTGACGGCTACATCGAGGACGAAAGCGGCACGTTCGCCTGGCTCCCGGTCGACGACGAGGTATTCGCGTTCACCACCGACCTCCTGCGGTCCGCGGGCACGTTTCTCTACGGGCGGCGCCTGTATGAGTCGATGGCCGTCTGGGAGACCGACCCGACGCTGGCCGCGCGGTCCGACCTCATGGCCGACTTCTCGAGCACCTGGAAGGCGGCGAGTAAAGTCGTCTATTCCACGACCCTCGACGCGGTGTCAACTGCCGACACTCGAATCGAACGCAGTTTCGACCCCGCCGCGGTCCGCGAACTGAAGGCCACGGCCGGCAGCGATCTCACCATCGGCGGCGCCGACATCGCGACGCAGGCGATCAAGGCCGGGCTGGTCGACGAGATCCAGCTGTTCGTCCTGCCCATTGTCGTCGGCGGGGGCAAGCCATGGCTGCCGACCGGCATGCGCACCGACCTCGAGTTCCTCGATGAGCGCCGATTCAAGAACGGCTTCGGATACCTCCGCTACCGCATTCTCGAGCAGTGAACGACGGCCCGGTCCGATTGCCGGCGGCACGTGCACGACAGGCGGAGCGCTGACGGCTGATTCGGCCGGAGTCACAAGGCGCAGGAACCTCGATGAGCTTCCGAACCGGTCATGCCCGCCCTGCCGCACTCAGCAAGGGCGCGTGGGCACGAAGCGCCCCGCCGGGCTGAGTGCCCGGCGGGGCGATGGTGCAGGTGATGGCGTCATCGGAGAACAGGGGTCGTGCGTCCGGCGATGTCGAGGTGGTGGCGGATGGAGCTGCCGGTTTCCTCGCCGGTCATGCCGTCCTTGTGGAAGCGGACGCCGACGCGGCCGGCCGGGCCCGCCTCGGACGGGCCCACCGCCGCATCGCCGGGCGCTCCACCAGCGCATACACGAGCCATGCGGCGAGCGCGGTGGCCAGATAGGCGACGACGATGAACGCGAACGCGGCCACGGTGCCGTACTGGCGAGACGTGAAGTCGCCCAGGAACATCCCGCCCACGCCCCATTGGCTGTTGAGCGCGGCTTGCAGCGAGAAGAACACGGTGACGTGGACGAGATAGAAGGTGTAGGAGATCTCGCCCAGCCAGACCATGCCGCGGCTGCTGAGCAGCGTCCGGCGCCCGGCGACGTCCGCCGCGGCCGCGGCGGTGATCAGCAGGGCGATCGGCATGATGAACAGCGAACGGTACACCCCGTCGAACAGGTTGCCCGGTATGGGTAGGGTCGCCGCCCACACCGCCACCATCAGCACCGCGGTGTGCCACGTCCGCACGCTCGGCCAGCGGCCCGTCATCAGGATCCTGGCCAGGATCATGCCGCCCAGGAACTCGAACATCCGCGTGACCGGGAAGAAGTAGATGAACCACATCTGTGGCCAGGAGAAGGGGGAGAAGGGGGAGTCCGGCGCAGCGCCGGGCAGGAACAGCCACGAGATTCCCGGCACGAGCAGCAGACCGCCCGCGGCCGTCAGCCACGCGTACAGCCACAGCCGGCTGGGCCGGATTCGGCTGACCGGGATCAGCAGGAGCGGGAAGCACAGGTAGAACAGCAGCTCGATCGACAGCGACCACGTCGGTGGGTTGATCGCGAACAGCAGGTATTCGTTGCTCGGCACCCATGCCTGCAGGAGGCCGACGCTGACCAACGCTTCGCGCCACGGGACGGCGCGCCCGGCCAGAAACACCAGGAACAGCACGATGGCACATACCACGAGGTGGCTCGGGAAGATCTTGACGAATCGTCGCCACCAGAACTGTTTCGCAGTGTCGGTCGGCTTGGCCGACCAGGTCATGACGAAGCCGCTCAACACGAAGAAGAACGTGATGCTAATAGCACCGATGTTGTAGGCGAGCATATTGTAGACCTTTTGCACGCCTTGGTCGGAGAACAGCGGCTGGAACGTCGAATGGTGGATGAACACCAGGGTCGCGGCCACGATCCGCAGCGCCGTCACGGAAGGGAGTCTGGTGGCGAAAGGCGCGCGCAACGCCGTTGCCCCGCCTACCTCCGGTGCGACTTCTTTCGCTGTCATCGGCGGTTCAACTTCTTTCGCTGTCATCGGCGGCTGTCCTTTCGCTCTCCGCTGGCTCTCCGCAGCGAGGGTCCCATGTTCCCCGTGGCGAACGCGTCTTCCAGATTGCGTTGTTGCGTTCATCCCGGCGCGCAAGGAACGGGCCCCGGCCGGTGGCCGCCAACTCGACCTCGACGATCAGCCGTCACCGTTCCGGTTGCGGTGGATGGTGCGACTCAGCACGGAGGGAGAGCCGCCGCTCAACGCTGTCCATAGGATCACATCTATGGCTATGGTCGGCATTGTCGTCGTCATCGGGGCGAGCACGGGCGGGTTGCCCGTGTCCGCCGCGCGCCTGATCGCGTTGCGCGTCCTGCGCCGGTCCCGGGCCGCATGATGAGCCGCATCACCGTTTCCACCCGCCGCCTGACCGTGGGCGGGGTCAGCACGCCCCTGCGGGAGGCCGGTCCGGCCGGCGACCGCGAGGCGGTGGTCTTCCTCCACGGCAACCCGGGTTCCGGCGCCGACTGGGACGGCCTGCTGACCCGGGTCGGCGGCTTCGCGCGGGCGATTGCGTGGGACGCGCCGGGATTCGGCCAGGCCGACAAGCCACGCGACTTTCCGCACACGGTCGACGGGCACGCCGCGTACGTCGCCGGCGCCCTCGACACGCTCGGCGTGGAACGCGCTCACCTCGTCATGCACGACTTCGGCGGCGCGTGGGGGCTGGCGTGGGCGGTGGCGCGGCCGGAACGGTTCGCCAGCGCGGTGCTCGTCGACACCGGCGCACTGATCGGATACCGCTGGCACCGGCTGGCCCGCGTCTGGCAGACGCCGGTCGTCGGTGAGCTCTTCATGGCCGCCACCACCAGGCGCGCGTTCAGGGCCATCCTGGGGATCGGCGACCCGTCCGGGCTACCGCGCGATTTCCTCGACCGGATGTTCGACGACTTCGACCGCGACACCAGGCGGGCGGTGCTGCGGCTGTACCGCTCCGCCCGGGACATCGAGGGCTTTTCCCGGCGTACGTCCGCCTCGCTCAGGCCGCTGCGGCGGCCCGCCCTGGTCGTGTGGGGCGCGCACGACCCGTACCTGCCGGTCACCCATGCGCGGCGTCAGGACGTGGCCTTCCCGGACCCCGAGGCGCACGTCTTCGACCACAGTGGACACTGGCCGTTCATCGACGCGCCGGACCGCTGCGCCACCCTGGTCACCAACTTCCTCCAGCGCAACATCGCTCGCTGATCTCACAGCGGATTTCCCCGTCCGCGGCACCTGCGGAAGCCGGCGACGGGGAACTTCTCGAAGAACAGGACCGTGCCCCGCGGCGGGATCTTCCACGGGGCACGGGTCGCGCTGACGCGAGAGGCTCTCGGCTCAGTCTTCCGCCGTTCCGGACCCCGCTTTGATCATGTCCATGACCGTCGAGTCCATGAGCGTGCTGACGTCGCCCAGCGTGCGATTCTCGGCGACGTCCTTCAGCAGGCGTCGCATGATTTTGCCGGAGCGGGTCTTGGGCAGTTCGGCTACGAACGTGATCGAGCGGGGTTTCGCGATGGGACCGAGGGTCTTGGCGACATGGTTGCGCAGGTCGACCTTGAGCTGGTCTCCGGTCTCGTCGGCGGTGTCCACGTTGCTGCGGGCGATGACGAATGCGGCAATGGCCTGGCCGGTGGTCGGGTCGGACGCGCCCACCACGGCCGCCTCCGCGACCGAAGGATGCGATACCAGCGCGGATTCGACTTCGGTGGTGGAGATGTTATGGCCGGAGATGATCATGATGTCGTCGACCCGGCCGAGCAGCCACAGCGCGCCGTCCTCGTCCCGTTTCGCGCCGTCGCCGGCGAAGTAGATCCATTCGTCACCGGAATTGGCGCCGGCGCCGAATTGAGACCAGTAAGTGTCGACAAAGCGTTTGTCGTCGCCCCAGATGGTACGCAGCATCGCAGGCCATGGGTCGCGTAGTACGAGGAAGCCGCCGCCGCCGTTCGGCACCGACTCTGCCTCGTCGTTGACCACGTCGGCGGAGATGCCCGGCAGCGGGGTCATCGCCGAGCCGGGCTTCGTGGCGGTCACGCCGGGCAGCGGGGAGATCATCATCCCGCCGGTCTCGGTCTGCCACCAGGTGTCCACGATGGGGGCGTTGTCGTGGCCGACGTGCTCGCGGTACCACATCCAGGCCTCGGGGTTGATCGGCTCGCCGACGCTGCCGAGGATGCGCAGCGACGACAGGTCGTACTTGGCCGGGATGTCGTCGCCCCACTTCATCATGGTGCGGATGAGGGTGGGCGCGGTGTACAGGATGCTGACCTTGTATTTGTCGACGATCTCCCAGAACCGGCCGCGGTGCGGGGTGTCCGGGGTGCCCTCGTACATGACCTGGGTGGCGCCGTTCGACAGCGGACCGTAGACGATGTGCGAGTGCCCGGTAATCCAGCCGATGTCGGCTGCGCACCAGTGCACGTCGGTTTCGACCTTGAGGTCGAAGACGGCCCAGTGGGTGTACGAGACCTGGGTCAGGTAGCCGCCGGTAGTGTGCAGGATGCCCTTCGGCTTACCGGTCGTGCCCGAGGTGTAGAGGATGAAGAGCGGGTTCTCGGAGTCGAACGCCTTCGGCTCGTGCTTGTCGTTCGCCTGCTCGACGGTCTCGTGCCACCACAGGTCCTTCTCGCCCCAGGTGACGTCCTCACCGGTGCGGCGGACGACCAGCACGTGCTCGATGCTCGAGCATCGAGCGACGGCGTCGTCGACGGTGGGTTTGAGCGCCCACGGTTTGCCGCGCCGGTAACCACCATCCGCGGTGATGACGACTTTCGCGCCCGCGTCCTGGATCCGGGTGGCGAGCGCGTCCACCGAGAATCCACCGAAGACGACGCTATGAGTGGCGCCGACGCGGGCGCAGGCCAGCATCGCGACCGCGGCCTCCGGGATCATCGGCAGGTAGATGGCCACCCGGTCGCCGGCCGTCACGCCGAGCTCGGTCAGCGTGTTCGCCGCCTGGCTGACGCTCTTGAGCAGGTCCGCATATGTGATCGTGCGGGTGTCGCCGGGCTCGCCCTCCCAGTGGATGGCGACCTTTTCCCCCTTGCCCGCCTCGACGTGGCGGTCCACGCAGTTGTAGGCGACGTTCAGCTCGCCGCCGATGAACCACTTGGCGAACGGCGGATTGCTCCAGTCGAGGACCTGATCCCATTTCTTCACCCACGTGAGCCGCTCCGCTTGCCGTGCCCAGAACGCTGGCGCATCGGGGGCGGCGTCGCCGTAAGTGTCCGCCGTGGCGTTGGCATCGGCGGCCAACTCAGGCGGTGGTGCGAACGTTCGCGTCTCGGTGGAGAGATTCTCCAGCGACGTGGTCATGGTGGCAGCTCCTCTCGCGGTCTCAGCGCGCGATCTCAGTCCAGCAGCAATGTCGCCGGCGGGGCATCTTCGACCGTGCTGGGCGCCCGTGGATGGTCCAGCGGGGCCGCCGTGGGCGAGCTTCCGCTGGACCACGTCGCGATCAGCCGGGCTTGCGGCCCCAGGCCTGGACGTACAGGTGTGAGATCACGGTGGTGCCTGGATCGGCGAGGTGACGGCGCAACGCCGCGTGAAGATCGTCGAACTCTTCTCTGGTGATCAGCTCGCTCGCGATGAGCCGGTCACGCAGGTTCTCGGCGAAGTCAGCGAGGACCAAACGCCGCGGGTGTCCGGGCTCGTGGTCGATGTAGACGACGGGCCGCACCCGGACGTCGACGAGGCCTGCGCGGTGGAGCAGGCCGGGCACCCGCCTGCCGACGAACAGGTCGATCGTGTTGCGGTCCGCATACTGCTTGAGGACATCCATGATCGAGAACCACGACTCGGCGGGCGGGTCGCACATCTGCCCCCTCCGATCGCCCTCGTGGAACGCAACCCATCCTCCCGGGCGGGCCAGCCGTACCGCCTCGGCGACGATCTCCTCAGGCCTCGGCACGTTGTGCATGATCAGCCGCTCGGTGACGAGGTCGAAGCTGTTGCCGGGGAGGCCGGTCGCACGCGCATCGCCGAGCCGGACGTCGACGTTGTCCAACGCGCGGTCCACCACGAACTTGCGCGCGAGCTCGACCGACTCCGCGTCGCGCTCGACGCCGATGACGGTTCCGTCCGGCCCCACCCGTCCGGCCAACTCGTCCAGGCAGCCACGGGGTCCCACGCCGAGTTCCACGACGCTCTTACCCTCGAGCGGTCCGACCTGGTCGAACAACCAGGACGCCTCGGACCGGAAGTCCTCCGCCTGTTCCTGGAGCCGCTCGTGCTCCGCGCTCCGATAGCCAAGAAAGTACTGATCCTCGAGAATCATCGATGCTGACTTCCCTCGTTGGTCGCGGCCGCGGCGCGGCCGGGTGAGTTTGGATCCGCTGCTCAGATGTCGAATGCCGTGCCCAGAACGCCGGCGCGTCGGGCGGCGTCGTAGGTGTCCGCCGTGGCGTTGGCATCGACGGCCAACTCAGGCGGTGATGCGAAGGTTCGCGTCTCGGCGGCTCCTCTCGCGGTTTCAGCGCGAGATCTCAGTCCAGCCGCAACGTCGCCGGCGGGCATCTCCGACCGTGCTGGAGGACGTTCTGCAGGCGGGCCTGCGTGGTGGTGGTGGAGACTTTGGCCGGGTCGGAGGTGATCCACATGGTGAGGCGGCGGGGCGAGGGCGGCGGGTGCTCGTTGCCGGCGCGACCCTGAGCCAGGTAGCGGTACAGCAGGCTCTGTCCACCTGGTGTCCCATCGCCTTGATCTCGCCCAGCAGGGCCCAAGTGGTGACGGAGGGTTCCTGCTCACGGCGTTTGCGCAGGTGGTCACGGAACGGGTCGACCAGAGTGGTGGAGTACCTCGGCCCGTGGATCGGCCAGGAACCGGGGACGCCACTTGCCCACAGTGGACAGATGCACGCCGTGGCGTGACCACGACTGGATGACGGTGGCGCTGATCGCCGACCTGCTGTCGTTCGAGGCCGCCGCCGCGTCAGCATGCCACTGCCGTTGCAGCGCCCGCCGATGCATCCTGGTGACCAAGCACACCACCCGCGATCGCGTCCG
The DNA here is from genome assembly GCF_040605635.1 of Dactylosporangium sp. NPDC005555. Lineage (NCBI taxonomy): Bacteria > Bacillati > Actinomycetota > Actinomycetes > Micromonosporales > Micromonosporaceae > Dactylosporangium > Dactylosporangium sp. NPDC005555. Next base: position 1,020 of record NZ_JBEXDG010000111.1, on the reverse strand, counting down.
GGATGCGGGCCGCCTGCGCCGTGAAGAGGTCGCCGAGCGTCTGCTGTTCACTGCTGTGCGTCGTGACGATTCCCCCGCTTAGCCACGGTCGGCGTCGATCAGGCTCTGGGGCCGCATGTCGGTCCAGTGCTCCTCCACGTACTGCAGGCAGCCGGCACGGGAGCTTTCCCCGTACGCGGTGACCCAGCCCTGGGGCACGTCGATGTTCCCGGGCCACAGGCTGTGCTGGCCCTCGCCGTTCACGACCACGAAGTACCGCGCGTCGGTGTCCTCGAAGGGGTTCGTCATGGCTTCTCTTTCCGCTCGTCGGTGCGGGGGGTGGATCAGCGGACGACGCTCTTGGCGAGTTCGCGCATGGCGATGGTGGGTAGCAGGATCGAGAGGCCGGCGTGGGTGCGCATCGTGGACAGGTCCCGCCAGACGCGTTCGAGGCGTTCGCCGTGGCGGATCGCGCTCGACCCGGCGGTGGGCAGGATGATCCCCTCGACCGCCGTCCAGGCCGTCGTGGCGACGTGCCGGCTGATGGCCGAGAGACGCAGGTCCAGTTCCGGGGTCACCGCGGACGGCCCTCGCACAGCCGCGTCATGCCATTGCTGGACAGCGTTCATCAGCGCCGCCTCGGCAGTGCCGATCATTCCCACGGCTTCGCCGTACCAGAGCTGATAGTCCGGGTCCTGATAGCGGGGCACCACCGGCGGGATCAACGTCGTGCGGCTGCGCAGCAGATCCTCATACGCGTCGAGCGCTCCCTTCGCCATGCCCACCGCGATCGAGCAGTTGAGGAAGTTGATGAACGAGAGCGGGCCACCGCCGTACTCCGGATTGCCGTGCAGGTCCCGCCCCGGAGTACCCCCCGTCGCGTCGTACTGGACCAGCTGCACACCGGGCAACGCCATGTGCGGCGGGATGTGAACGTTCTCCATCGTGATGCCGTGCGAACCGCTGCCCCGCATACCCAGCTGCTGCCCCCAGTCATCCAACCGCTCCCACTGACTGCGCGGAGCCGCGAACAGCAACGCG
>NZ_JBEXDG010000110.1:0-14732 GCF_040605635.1 Dactylosporangium sp. NPDC005555 | reverse complement strand
CCCGACTGCGCGCCGACGATGCGCTGGGCACCGGACGGCGGGGGCGGCGAGGATGACGCCGGGGTCGACGGCGACGAGGACGGCGAGCTCGGCGGGGTCGAGCTCGGCGGCGTGGTGCTCTCGAACTGCGTGAAGAACCGCCAGGCCTCCCCGGACGTCCAGGTCCGGGAGTCGTTGGGGCTGGTGGAACCATCCACCGGGCTGGGTGTGTGGTCTCCGTCGAACGCGATCCAGCGCATCGGGTATCCGGCCCGGCAGCCCGAGTAGCTCGTGGCGATGTGCGTGAGGCTGTTCTGCCCCGGCTCGGGCGGGTTCTGCGCGGTACACCCGTTGTTCCTGACGAACGTGTCGCGCAACGACCGTCCGTTCGAGATGTTCAGCACGCTGTCGTGCGTGCCGTGGATGCCCAGATAGGCGACGGGCTGCGTGCCGCCGTTGCATCCGCTCAGGTTCGCGCCGGACAGCACCGCGACCGCGCGGAAGACGTTCGGCCTGGCGCAGGCGAGCGCGTAGCTCATCGCGCCGCCGTAGCTCCAGCCCATCGCGTACACCTGGGCGGTGTCAACACACAGACCGTTCTCGATGAGGCTGGTCAGATCGTCGACGAACGTCAGGTCACGGCCGCCGGTGTTGGCCCAGCCACTGTCGATGCCCTGGGGCGCCACGAAAATGGTGCTGTTGTTCGACAACGGCTGCAGCCCGTAGTAGCCGGCCGAGGCGACGGCGTTGGCGGAGCCGTTCAACCAGTGCAGTCCGAAGACCAGCCGGTACGGATGACTGTTGTTGTAGTTGTCGGGGACTCTGAGGATGTACGTACGATTCTGGCCGCCGCTCTGGATGGAGCGGGTGCCGCTCGTGAGGGTCGGAGCCTTGCCGCATCCGGCGGTGGTGGCGAGCGTGCCGCTGGTACTCGCCTCCGCGGTCGCGTCGTGGCCGCTGGCCTGCCACCCGGCCGCGACCACGACGAGCGCCGCCGCGATTACCGCGACGAACGAACCTCTGCGTCTTGACATCGTGCGATTCCTTCCACGAATACGTCGCGCTGGACGTCGCGGTGCAACGCCGGGCGATGCCGTACGGGTGATTCGTGCGCGCCGATGTTGTCACGGCCATCACGCGAAGACAACATATTCCGAAACTCCTTCGGAACCGGGTGGAGTAACGACCAGGAATGGAAGTTTCACGTCATCACACGCGACTGCGCGGCAGTACCGCACATAACACTTTTGCCGCGCCGGTCGCAGGGCTCAGCCATTTCCGGCCGCACCGCACCGGAGCCGGCGGCAATCGCGGCTCCTTGCAGAACTTGCGGATCACACGCTTGAGCGCGGTCCGGCACAGCGTCCCTCGCGCGGCGTGACGCCGGACGTTGGCCTACCTGCCGTCGGCAGGTAGGCACGACGCGTTTTTCGAAAGTCTCGAGCACCCCCGCGTCACTTGACGGCGTGCATGTGAGCGATAACATTCGCGGACGTCTGTCTCCCGCTTCCGAGTATCCGGCCGGTCCCGCCCGGAGCTATCTCCGCCGGATGGTTCTCCGCTGTCTGACCGGGCGGAGGCGTGCGAGACGGTCGACCGCACGGGCGGCTGACGCGCCGCCCGACCACGCCCCGTTTCTCCGGAGGACCTGATGAAGTTCCCTCGCTCGCGGTCCTGGGTGGTGGTCGCCTGTACGGCGGGCCTCACCGTGGCCGGGACCGCCGCGGTGCTGACCGCGAACACCGCTCAGGCGGCCGCCGGCTGCCGTGTCGAATACGTCGTGTCCAGTTCCTGGCCGGGTGGCTTCAACGGCAATGTCACCGTCACCAATTACGGCGACGCCGTCAACGGCTGGAGCCTCACCTGGACGTTCGGCGCCGGGCAGAGCGTCACGCAGCTCTGGAACGGCTCGGTCGCCCAGTCCGGCGCCCAGGTCACCGTCACCAATGCCAGCTACAACAGCAGCATCCCCACCAACGGCAACGCCGCCTTCGGGTTCAACGGCTCCTGGAACGGCTCGAACCCGGTCCCCACCGACTTCGCGCTCAACGGCACCGCCTGCAACGGCCCGGTCGGCGGTTCGCCGAGCTCGCCCGGCTCGGCCAGCGCCAGCCCGAGCCGCAGTGCGAGCGCCAGCGCCAGCGCCAGCCCGAGCACCAGCCCGAGCGGGAACTGTTCACTGCCGTCGACGTATCGCTGGTCGTCGACCGGCGCGCTGGCCAACCCGAAGTCCGGGTGGGTGTCGCTGAAGGACTTCACCAGCGTCATGTACAACGGCAAGCACCTGGTCTACGCGTCGAACGTCTCGAGCGGGGGCTCGTACGGCTCGATGAACTTCAGCCTCTTCACCAACTGGTCCGACATGGCCTCGGCCAGCCAGAACGGCATGAGCTCCGGCACGGTGGCGCCCACGCTGTTCTACTTCGCCCCGAAGAACATCTGGGTGCTGGCCTACCAGTGGGGTCCGAACGCGTTCAACTACAAGACCTCCAGCGACCCGACCAACCCCAACGGCTGGTCCGCGCCGCAGGCGCTGTTCACCGGCAGCATCACCGGCTCGAGCACCGGCGTCATCGACCAGACCCTCATCGGTGACGGCCAGAACATGTACCTGTTCTTCGCCGGCGACAACGGCAAGATCTACCGGGCCAGCATGCCGATCGGCAACTTCCCGGGCAACTTCGGGTCCAGCTACACCACGATCATGAGCGACTCGACGAACAACCTGTTCGAGGCCGTCGAGGTCTACAAGGTGCAGGGCCAGAACCAGTACCTGATGATCGTCGAGGCGATCGGCAGCCAGGGCCGCTACTTCCGCTCGTTCACCTCCAACAGCCTGAGCGGCTCGTGGACCCCACAGGCCGCCAGCGAGAGCAACCCCTTCGCCGGCAAGGCCAACAGCGGAGCGACCTGGACCAACGACATCAGCCACGGTGACCTGGTCCGCACCAACCCCGACCAGACCAAGACCATCGACCCGTGCAACCTGCAACTGCTGTACCAGGGCAAGAACCCCAGCGCGGGCGGCGATTACAATCTGCTGCCGTGGCGGCCGGGCGTGCTGACGCTGCAGCGCTGACAGCAAGGCCCTCTGTATGCGGCCGGTGCACGTGCATCACCAGGTCCGCTTGATGATGCACGTGTCGCCGGCAATGACGGCGGTGTGGGGGATGTTCACCGGGGTTCCTCGTCAGTGGGATTCGCGGGAGACCTCATCGCCGCTGGAGCCGAGCAGGAAGTCGAGGTCGGCGCCGATGTTGGCCTGGCCGACGGTGTCCACGTAGAGGCGCTCCCAACCGCGCCGTGGGCGGGCGAAGGCGTTCACGGCGGCGGCGGCGGGCTCTCGGGCGGCGAGCTCGGCGTCGGGGATGTCGACGTCGAGGCGCCGGCCCGCGACGTCGAGAATGATCATGTCGCCGGTGCGGACCTTGGCCAGCGGCCCGCCGACGGCGGCCTCCGGCGTGACGTGCAGGACGACGGTTCCGTACGCAGTGCCGCTCATCCGGCCGTCGCAGATGCGGACCATGTCCCGGATGCCCTCGGCGAGCAGCTTGGCCGGCAGCGGCAGGTTGGCGACCTCCGGCATGCCGGGGTAGCCCTTCGGGCCGCAGCCGCGCAGGATCAGCACCGAGTCGGCAGTGACGCCGAGGTCCGGATCGTCGAGGCGGGCGTGCAAATCCTCGATCGAGTCGAAGACGACCGCCGGACCGCGGTGCGAGAGCAGTTCCGGTGAGGCGGCGGCGGGCTTGATGACGGCACCGTCCGGCGCGAGGTTGCCGTACAGGACCGCGATCCCGGCGGCCGGCTGCAGCGGCTGTTCCCGCGGGCGGATGACCTCGCGGTCGTAGACCCGCGCGGTGTCGAGGTGCTCCACCAGCGGCCGCCCCGTGACGGTGAGCGCGGCCGGGTCGAGCAGGTCGCGGACCTCATTGAGGACCGCGTGCAGGCCGCCGGCCCGGAACAGGTCCTCCATCAGGAACCGGCCGGCCGGTTGGAGGTCCACCAGAAGCGGCACGTGCGAGCCGGTACGGTCGAAGTCGTCCTGCGTGAGCTCGACGCCGAGCCGGCCGGCGATGGCCAGCAGATGGACCACCGCGTTGGTGGAGCCGCCAAGGGCGGCGAGGGCCACGATCGCGTTGAGGAACGAGCCCCGGGACAGCACGGTACTGGGCCGCCGACCGGCGTCGATCATCTCCACGACGAGCACACCGGTGGCGTGGGCGGCCTCCAGCAGGCGGCTGTCGGGCGCGGGAATGCCGGCCACGCCGGGCGGGGTCATGCCGAGCACCTCGGCCAGCAGGCCCATGGTGGAGGCGGTGCCCATGGTGTTGCAGTGACCCTTGCTGCGGATCATCGAGGATTCCGAGCGGACGAACTCGGCGGCGCTCAAGGTGCCGGCGCGGACCTCCTCGCTCAGCTGCCAGACACCGGTGCCGCAGCCCAGCGGGACGCCGCGGAAGGTCCCGGTCAGCATCGGGCCGCCGGGCATCACGACGGCGGGTAGGTCCACCGAGGCGGCGGCCATCAGCAGGGACGGGATGGTCTTGTCGCAGCCGCCGAGCAGGACCACGCCGTCGATCGGGTTGGCCCGCAGCATCTCCTCCGTCGCCATCGCGGCCATGTTGCGCCACAGCATCGCCGTCGGGCGCACCTGGGTCTCCCCCAGCGACACCACCGGCAGGTTCAACGCGATGCCGCCGGCCTCGTAGATGCCGTCGCTGACGCTGCGGGCGACCTCGTCGAGGTGGGCGTTGCACGGGGTCAGGTCGGAGGCGGTGTTGGCGATCGCGATGTGCGGCCGGCCGTCGAACGCGTCGGCCGGCAGGCCTCGACGCATCCAAGCCCGGTGGATGTAGCTGTTGCGGTCGTTGCCCGCGTACCACTGCGCGCTGCGACGTGGCTGCATAACGCCTTCCTCTCAACATTCCACGAAACGGAAATTGCATCAGACCATTGGCGCCCACATCGGACATGGCCCGCAGCAGCAGCGGCGAGCCCCGGAAGCCCTCGGCCGGCCCGTCGCCGCCCCGGGCGAGCACCTCGACGCCGGCGGCGGCGAGCAGGGACTCGGCCGTCGAGCACGTCGGCGAAGAACTCGAGTTGGTACGCCGTGCGGGTCAGCTCCGCGTTCAGCCGCTGCTGGCCCAGGCCCGTCTCACGGTCGGCCACCGCCACCAGCGCCGTGCGGCGCTCCTCGACCGCCGCCGCCATGGCCCGCAGCATCGCCGCCCGGCCGGAGCGCCCGGCCCCTTCGAGTTCGTGGTGTGCGGCGCGGGCGCGCTCGCCCAGCCGGTCGAGGTCCTCGGCGGGGACGTCGAATACCTCGGTGGTGGCGCCGGTGCTCGGGTCGATGCTGGCGATCACGATGCGTCCGCCTGAGGGATTCCGCGCCGGACCAGGTTGGTCAGAGTACCGATCGCGTCGATGGTGATCCGCACCGTGTCACCATCGGCCAGGGTGAACGGCGCCGGCGGCACAAGACCCGTTCCGGTGGACAGCACTGCACCGTCGGGATGAACATCACCACGCATGATGTAACCGACCAACTCATCCAACCGCCGGTGCAGCAACGACGTGCTGGTACGTCCCCGCCAATGCTCGTGACCGTCCCGTTCGATCGCAAGGTCGATCGCGAGTGCATACGGATCGCTGACATCCCAGGCAGGCGTGATCCACGGACCGAGGGCACACGACCCGTAGTAGGTCTTCGCCTGCGGCAGATACAACGGATTCGCGCCCTCGATACTGCGCGACGACACGTCGTTGCAGACCGTGTAACCAACGATCTCACCGAACCGATTGATCACGACAGCAAGCTCCGGCTCCGGAACATCGACCTCGGAGTCAGCCCGGATACCGATCGGCGCACCAGGACCGCGAACCCGCCACGGCACCGACTTGAAGAACAACTCCGGTCGCTGCGCGTCGTACACCAGCGAATACACATCCGCGGCCCGCTCACTGTCCTCGATACGGGCCTCCCGCGACTCCCGATAGGTGACGCCACACGCCCACACCTCGGTCGACGCGTCGATCGGGGCCAGCAACCGCACCCCGGAGAGCGGCACCACAGGACCCGACACGGACCGGGACAACCGCGCCCGCAGCTGCGTGGCCGGCAGATGCCACAACTGCGCCAGCGCCGAGACGCCCTCGACCTCGGCGACCGTGCCATCAGTATGAAGTCCGACGTGGACGTCGCCGTTCAACTCGTACCTGACGATGTTCAAGGCCTGCACTCTCCGAAGTCGTACGTGCGATTCGTCAGCAGGCAGTCCGGGCGGAGGTCAATGCCGAGACCGGAGCTGCGGAGCTGGCCACCGGCGTTGTCCGCCCGGCTGCCCGGACTGTCGGGGTCCACTGGGGCTGCCTTCGCAGGGCGGGCGGGGTCAGCCCTTCACCGCGCCCGCGGTGAGGCCCTCGGTCAGGAAGCGTTGCCCGAAGGCGTACATGAGCACCACGGGGATGCTGACGAGCAGCGACGCGGCGGCGAGCTGTCCTTGCGGGACGACGTCTCCGGTGATCATCGCCTGCATTCCGACGGGGAGCGTCTTGTATTCGTCCTTCGTGATGAATACAAAGGCGAAGAGGAACTCGTTCCAGGCATTGGTGAGAGTGAACAGTCCGACTGCCAGCAGGCCCGGTTTTGCCAGCGGCAGCATCACCCGGCGGAACGCTTGGAGGCGGGTGCAGCCGTCCACCAGCGCGGCCTCCTCGAGCTCGATGGGGATCGAGGAGAAGTAGCCGGTCAGCAGCCAGGTGGCGAACGGAAGCGTGAAGGTCGGGTAGGTCAGCACCAGCGACCACAGCGAGTCGTTGAGCCGCACGCCGATGAGCAGCTGGTAGAGCGGGATGAACAGCAGCGCTCCCGGCATCACGTAGGTGAGCAGGACCGTGACGGTGAAGCTCTGCGCCCCGCGGAACCGCAGCCGGGCCAGTGCGTAGCCGGCCAGGGCGGCGCAGAGCAGTGCCGACACGGTGGACGCCAGGGACACCAGTACGGTGTTGACGTACCAGCGGCCGAAGGGCTGGTTGGTGAACAGGTCACCGAACTGCTGCAGGGTCCACGGCGTCGGCCACAGGTCGCTGTTGTGCATGACGATCTGGTCCTCGGACTTGAAGGCCGTGACGACGATCCAGTACAGCGGGCCCAGCACGAAGACGAGCAACCCGGCCAGCGCGACACCAGATCCCAGGCGCGAGACCAGGGACGACGCCCGGCGGTGCCCCCAGGTTTGCAACGCCGTGACCACCCGGCCGACGGCCGTGGCGACCATCAGGATCACCGCGAGGACCACTGCGGCCTTCCAGAAGATCTGGGGCGATGCCCAGGCCAGCAGACCGGCGACCGTCACGGCCATAACCCATGGCATTGCCTTGCGCACCGGCCCGGGCGGTCGGGAGGGCGCGCCGGCGTCGTTGCGGCGCATCAACCGGACCAGGACGAACACCAGCCCGCCGATGACCGGCAGCATCACGAGCGTGACCGCCGCTCCCGCGCCGTACTGCAGTTGCAGGATCGCCTTCGAGTAGGCGACGAGCACATACGGTGCGGTCGCGTCGCCCGGGCCACCCTGCGTCAGCAGCCAGATGAGGTCGAAGTTGTTGAACGTCCAGATCGACGACAGGGTCACCGTCACGGTGATCACGTAACGCAGTCCGGGCAGGGTCACGTGGACGAACCGCTGCAACGACGAGGCGCCGTCGATCGTCGACGCCTCGTACAGCTCCGCCGGAATGGCCTTCAACCCCGCGAGGAACGTGACGGTGAAGAACGGCACCCCCTTCCACACGTTGACGAGGATCACCGACGGCATGGCCAGCGACGCGTCGGACAGCCAGCCCGCGGGCCAGCTGTCGACCAGGTGCGCGGCGGCCAGCAGCGGCCCGATGCCCGACTCGGTGAGCAGCGTGTTGACGCTGCCGAAGATCGGGTCGAGCAGTGCGCGCCAGCTGAACGCCGTCACCACCGTCGGCACCACCCACGGCAGCAGGAGCAGCCCGGCCAGCACGGCCCGGCCACGCCGCCGATGGTGCAGCAGGAGTGCCGCGGACAGCCCCAGCACGACCTTGAACACCTCGGCGTACGCGGTGAACACGAACGAGTTCAGCACGCCCGTGCGGAACTGCTCGTCGCCGGCGAGGGCGATGTAGTTGCCCAGGCCGACGAACACGCTGTCCTGCCCGTGCCGCTCCGTCGTGCTGGTGACGACGGAACGGCCGATCGGCACGAGCACGAGCCCGCCGACCAGCAGGGCCATCGGCGCCAGGAACAGCGCCGCCAGCCGCCAGTCGCGACCCAGCCGCCGCTGGGTCGTCGTGAGGGAGCCGCGCCCCGGCGACGGGGATGTCTTCGTCGCCGGGGGCGGTGGGGTCCGCACCGATGTCACTGGGGCAGCCCCTGCTGGTTGAAGATCTGCACCATCTTGGCGTGGGCGGCGGTCACGGCCTTGGCGGGCGCCGTGCCCTGGACGACCTGCTGCATCATGTCGGTGAGGACGTACGCGGCGGTGGCGGCCTGCTGACCGGCGTTGGCCTTCTGCGGGAAGGCCAGGCCGTTCTTCGTCTTCAGCGGCAGCGACAGCTGGGTGATCTTGCGCAGGACGGGGAACGCGGGGTCGCCGCTGGTGAAGAACGGGTCGGCGTCCCAGACCTTCTCCCAGGCGGGCAGGGCCAGGCCGGGTGCCTCCTTCGCCACCCCGAGCAGCGCCTTCGCGCTGACCAGGTACTGCGCCAGGAGCTCGGCGAGCGCGGCGTTCTTGGCGCCCTTGAAGATGACGAAGCCCTGGGACTGGCCGAGCAGCAGGGGCTTGTCCGTCGCGGGTCCGATGCAGTCGGCGAAGACGTGCGTGTTGTCGTAGACGGGGTTCTTCTTGGTCTTGGAGTCCGCGTAGACGCTGAACTGGTTGCGGGTGTAGCCGAGGATCCCGGCGAGCCAGTTCTCGTTGTTGCTGGAGTCGGTCCAGGCGGCCACGCCCGGCGGCAGCATCGGCTTGTACTTGGGGTTGGTGTAGATGTCGCCCAGGAAGCTCACCGCCTGCACGGTCTCGGGCGAGTCGAAGATGACCTTCTTGCCGTCGTTGTCGACGATCGACCCCCCGTAGGCGTTGATCAGTGCCTCGATCATGCCGTTGGCGTCACCGGACCGGTTCACGGTCATGCCCCAGCCGTACCGGCGCTTGCCCGGATCGGAGATGGCCAGGCACAGGTCCCGCAGTTCCTCCCAGGTGTAGATCTCCTTGGGGGTGATGCCCTTCTCCTGCATCCAGTCCTTGCGCAGGAACGACCCGATGCCGATGAAGTGGTACGGGATGGCGAACCACTTGCCGTCGAAGACGCAGAAGTTCTTGGACTCCGCGGTTGGCTCGCCGTACTTGGCCGTCAGCGCCTTGACGATGTCCGTCACGTCCTCCAGGTCGCCCAGCGCGTGGAACTGCGCGACGAACCGCGAGTCGGTCATGAACGCCAGGTCGCGCGCCACGCCACCCTTGACCTCGGCGTCGATCTTGGCCACCACGTCACCGGCGTCGGCCTGGACCAGACTGTTCTCGATCTTCGTCCCGGTGGCGTCGGCGAACGTCTTGATCGAGCTGTCGAGCGCCGCGTTCGCCGCCGTCGAGTACAGCTTCTGCGACAGCACTCCCATCGCGGAGCCCTTCAACGACACCGCGGCGTCGATGAGCTCCTGCGGAACCTCCGGCTGGACCTTCGGAGTCGACGTCGAGGGACTGTCCCCACATGCGGCCAGACCAGCCGCGCCGAGCACTCCCAAACCCATTCCCAGGAAACCGCGCCGGGACCACGACGGGTTGTTCTCCATGACCATTTACCTCCTTTGTCGCAAGCCATCAAATGATCCGAAGGCTCGGCGGTGCGGGGACGGCGATGTGCCAATTCCACCGCCCGGAACGGTCTGATACTTTCGATCGATTTCCGAACTGTTACGCGTGTGCCGCACGCTACGGCCATTGATCGCGGCGGGTCAATACCCACACTGAACAGCTACATCTGAATGACTTCGATACCTGAAAAAAGGCGTGCGACATTGACGTTTGTAACTAGAAAGAGAACGGGGATCCGCGGACGCCCGGTGCTCGACTCGGGTGATACGGCACTCCCTTCCGTAGGCGAGGATCGCCAGTCCACACAGGACAGCGCGACCCACTGCGGCGTGTTCTCGTGAGCACATTTCAAGGCAGTGTTCGATATTTCGAACAGAGTTCGATATCTCGATTGGACGCGACGGTAGAGGACCGTGTGAGAGGTGTCAATGAGGCCGATGGACAGTTGGCCGCATCGTGCGCCGAACGGGCGCGTCAGCGCGGTGCGCGGTACCCCAGCCGGGTCGACAACGCGGCGGCGCCCTCGCGGACCAGCCGCGTCCACTCCGCGTGTGCCGTGGGCGTCCAGCGGATGATCGGCGCGGAGACACTCATCGCCGCGACCGTCATACCGGTGTGGTCGCGGACCGGCGCTCCGACACAGCGGACCGCACTGTCGGACTCGCCGTCGTCGAGCGCCACGCCCTCGGCGCGGATGCGATCGAGTTCGGTACGGAACCGGTCCCGGTCGGTGATGCTGTCCGGCGTCATGGCGGACAGGTCGCCGGGCGGCAGGAGCGCGTCAAGGTCGCTCGGGTCCAAGCTCGACAGCAGCATCTTGCCGACGGCCGTGCAGTGCGCGGGCAGCCGCCGGCCGACCGCGGACACCATCCGGACCGGGTGCGTGCTGTCGACCTTCACCAGGTAGACCACATCGGCGCCGTTGAGCACGGCGACGTGCACGGCCTCGTCACAGGCCGCAGCGACGCCCTGCGCCACATCCTGCGCCTCGCGGACCAGGTCGAGCTGGCCGGCGAACGCGGCACCCAGTTGGAACAGTGGCATGCCAAGCCGGAACTGGACCGGCTGGCCGGGCACCGAGATCAGGTACGAGCGGGCGACCAGCGTGACGAGCAACTCGTGGACAGTGGTCCGAGGCAGACCGAGCCGTTCGGTGATCTCGCGGGCCGACAGCCGGGGCTGATCCAGGAAGAGTTCGAGGATGTCGAGAGTGCGGATGACCGCCGGAACCACGCGAGGCATGTATAGTCCTTTCGAAATACCGAACCGTGTTCGATATCTCGACACGGCGGTATCGCGACAGGATAGCGCTGCTTCGGTACGCCAACCGGCCCAGCCGGACTTCGCCCTTGCCGAAAATATCCTCCGTGCAGGCCAGGCGCATGTCGGCACTCGCGGAGGATACCGCCGAGGCGATCATGTCTTGCCGTCCCGGTCGTTATCAATGCGCCGCCCGTGGATAGGACGACCCCGGCGCAACCGCTGCCGACCACCGCTCGACTCGGTGCTGAGCAACGGCCAGCCGACCGGGCGGTGGTGGGTGTACAACGCGTGCGCACGGCGGATGTCAATCGAGCGTAGCCATTCGGCGCTGCTGCCGTCTGGGTAGCAGCAGACTGACCACGACGACAGCCACGGCGACTGCGGCTGCCAGTTCAAACACCGAACTGAACTGGACGGCAACCCGCTGGTCAGGGACGCCTGAAGCCGGCCAGCCGCCATGCCCATGCCGCAGTGGGTGGGCGGTGGATGGGGAGTTCGAACCAGACGCCTTTGCCGTTGCCGTCGTGGTGTTCGACGCCCCACAGGGTGGCGATCGCCTGGACGAGCAGGAGGCCACGACCGTGGTCGAGGTGCACGTCGGGATCGGTTGCCGTGTGGTCCTGCGGCGTGGGTGGGACCGGGCTGCGGTCGTTGACCGTGACCCGCAGCGCGGTCGGGGTGCAGTGCAGATGGACGGCGTCAAGGCCGTCGCCGTGCCGCACGGCGTTGGTGCACAGCTCGCTGAGCAGCAGCTCGACATCGTCGGCAAGCTCGTCGCCTGCCGGATGCTCGAGCAGGCCCGGGAGGATCTGCCGGGCCCAGGTGCGGGCTGTACCGGCCAACGGTGCGCACGGCAGGCCGCGAGTACGCCAACCGTACCGTGATCGGATCGCCGCTCTTGGCATACGACGATGGCGGCGGCCTGGGCATGATGCCAGGCCGCCGGCCGTTACTGGGGCTAGTCCTCCGCTGTACGAGGTGGAGGGGGTGTCGGGCGATGTGCCGGCCATGACGCTTGGGTCAGGCTGGCGAACTCGGCCCGGACGAGGTCGTCGTCGCGGCTGACGAGGTCGGTGAAGACCTCGTCGAATCCGCGGTCCCACTCCGGGGACAGCCCTGTGCGTGCACCGCGCATCGCGGTCACCGCCCTTCGACACTCGTTCGGGTCAGCCGCTGATCACCTTCGGGTCGGACTCGGCGTGCCCGCTGACCGTGATCTTGCGGGGCTTGGCCTTCTCGGCGATCGGGATCCGCAGTGCCAGGACGCCGTGCTGGTAAGTCGCCTGGATGCGGTCGGTGTCCAGCGCGTCGCCGAGGAACATCTGCCGGGAGAACACCCCGAACGGCCGCTCGGTCAGCGTCGCCTGGGCCTGTTCGCCGAGGTCGACGGGGCGCCGTTCGGCACGGACGGTCAGCACGTTGCGTTCGACGTCGATGTCGATGGCGTCGGTGTCCACGCCGGGCAGGTCAAGCACGATCACAAACTCGTCGCCGTTGCGGTAGGCGTCCACCGGCATCACCGTCGGGCGTGACCAGGTGCCGGTCGCGGAACCGCCGAGCAACTGCTGAGCAAGCCGGTTGACGTCGGTGAAGGGCTCGCTGCGCATCAACATTGGGCCACCTCCTGGGTCTCGACTGGATGGTCAATGCGCGATACCTTTGTTGTACTACGTCATCGCCTCGATGACAAGTCAAACGTCAACGAAACGACGACAAAGTCGAATGGAGGTGGGTTATGCAACCGCCGGCCCGTGCCGTGACGCCGCGCCCTGATCTCGTCGCGGCCGTCGAGACGATCACCGCGGCAACCGCGGCGATCGACGATGCTGGACACGTGGACGCCGTCGCGCTGCTCGAGGCGCTGGTCCTGCTCCGGCAGGTACAGGACCAACTCGCCGCGGCCGAACCCGCTCTGATCGGGGCGGCCCGGCAGGCCGGCGTCAGCTGGCAGGCCCTCGCGCCCGCGCTGGGCGTCGCCAGCCGGCAGGCCGCGGAACGCCGCTACCTGCGCGCCGCCCCGGCCACCTCACAGCGGCCCGGGGGTACCCGTGAGGGCCGGGTCCGCGCCGAACGCGACCACCGCGCCGGCACCCGGGCCGTGGCCCGGTGGGCCAACGACAACACCGCCGACCTCCGCCGACTCGCCGGGCAGATCACCGGTCTGCCGGACCTGCCGGCCGCCGCCGCGGACGACGTCGACCGCCTCCACCATGCCCTCGCCGACCCCGACGCGACCGCACTCCCGCAGCTGCTCAGCACCGTCCGTCAGCACCTCGACCGGCACCCGGCGCTGACCGAACAGATCGACCGGATGACGGCCAGCACCGACGAGGTCCTCCACCACACCCAACGCAGCCGGCACGAACGAGACCACCACGCACCCCCGTGACCACCCCCGGAACGCCGGCCGGCCGGTGAACACCGATGTCGTCACCGGATCTGCAGCGCCGCGGACAGCGGTCGAGCTCACCCCGATCCCACCTGGCCGGCCCGGCGCACGAAAAGAACCCGGGAGACGGCCCGACGCAGACTCCCCTCAACTCGCAGCAGCAGCGTGCCTCCGCCTCAGTCAGCGGTCCCCCGGCTTGCGGTGTGCGGCACGGCCACGAGTGGTGTCAGCTCCGCGGCCGGGTGCGGTCCTCGCGTCGGGATGGGCGGCTGCCGGGTCGCCTGGTTCCGCGGACGGGCGGCGTGGCCCGGAGCACGGGGCCTGCGTCGTTGCCGGGCGAGTGCATCCAGCAGCCCCGCGGGCCAGTCACCGGTGCTCGCGCATCGTCCAACAACCGCCACAAGGACATGCCGCAGTGCATGCAGCGGCCGTGCTGTACCTGGAGTCCGCAGGGATGCACCGACTCGCAGGCGGCCAGCACCGGGCCGCCGCAGCGCGCACATCCGACACCTCGGTCAGCGTCCACCGATCCACGGTAAACGCCATCCGGAGCGGGCGGCAACCGCTACCGAAGAGGTGCAACGCATCCACCGAAGTGCTTGCCCAGGTGTGTGATGCGACGTTGTCGGTTGGCGGTGAGGCGTCCCACCAGGGAGTGCGCGGCGGCGGTGACCATGTTCCGGTCGTAGCTGACCACGAATTCGAACTCGCGGTCGGCGTCGACGCCGGTGTCGCCGAGGTCCCGCGCCATCAGGATCGCCGCGGTGTGGGCGCCAAAACCACGACGGACCACTCGCTGGCCAGGGGGTCCTGGACGGACAAGGCGGTGCCGCGCACGCCGGGAGCCGGGCACGCGGGCATGTCCACGCCCAGGGCGGCCACGAACGGCAGCCGGGCCGCGAGTTCGGTGAACTGCCTGGCCGTGGACAGGCGGAAGAGTCTCGCCTGCTCGAACGCGGCGAGCACGACCGGCGGGACCGGCGTCTGCAGGGCCATCAGCTCCAACGTCTTGGACACCGGGACCAGCAGATGCTTCGGTGCCCGGCGGACCCGCCGGCCACTGCCGATCAGCTCATACGCTGTCGCGTGCAGCGCCGGTGTCCTGGTCGAGCCGGCCGGCGAGCTGCAGCTGCGCCGGAGCCGGGTGCGGGGCGGCGCCGCCGTCGGGGTGCGGTTCGCGGCCGGTTCCCGGGGCACGCTCAGCCGGTCCGAGGTTTTCGACAACGGCGGCGACGGCGTGCTGCTCGAGACCGCCGAAC
>NZ_JBEXDG010000109.1:0-14799 GCF_040605635.1 Dactylosporangium sp. NPDC005555 | reverse complement strand
CGCGCCCAGTTCGAAACCACCTTCGCCCAGGGCACCCAGATCTCCACCGGCGACCACGGCCCCGCCATCGCCGGACACTGACCCCCGCGACACCGTCCGGGTATCGCACAGGTGCCATCCAGGGCGTGTCAGCCGCCATCAGGCGGAGGACACGCCGCACCTCGCGGTGCGCGAGCCTCAGGCGTTGACCACCAGCAGCGTGATGGCGAGCATCGCCACGGGCAGCAGCAGCGCGACGACCATGACCAGGATCAGCGCCGCGGCGAAGACGATGAACTGCGGCCAGGTGCGCCAACGCCGGCCGGGTGGTCGCGGAACAGTCCGGTTCGACACAGGGCCCCATCTCCACGGTGACCGCGCCCGCCCTGGGCCGGTCCTGACCGGCGTCTCCGCCTCGACGGTTCGTGGAGGCGGAGACCCGATCGCCGGTGCGGGCGACGACGCCACGGGGGAAGACGGCATCGACGGCGCAACGACCACCGTCGCATGTCGGCAGCGAACTGCCGCGGCAACGCTGAACAGATCTCGAACTCCTACGGATACTAGTAGGTAAGCGCGCCAGGGCGATGGGCCCGCTCGAAATCCCCAGGAAACCCTCAGGCGGGACACCGCGAACCACCAGCCGCGCTGCGCTCCCCCAGCCGAACGGCTCCGCCGTGCCGGGGCCGCACGCGGCACGTCGACCGGGCCCCGCCGGCGATCACGGCCCGGATGCCGCCGGTGGGTCGGGCCGACCGCCGGCGAGCAGCAGGACCGGCGTCGGCGCGGTGCTGTCGTGCTGTGAGACAGCTGAGTCCCGCGCCTTCCCGGAAGGCGTGGCTCACCGGCCGGAGATGCGGCGCTCGTATTCGCCCAGCGCCACGCGGAGTGCGGCGGCGTCGTCGACGGTCATCCGGCACACGAAGTGCGTCAACGCCTCGACCCGGTCGCCGCTGTCCACGAGGACTTCGTGCATCGCCTGCGCCACATACTGGTCCCTGGTCAGCGCGGGCGTGTACCGGAACGCCCGGCCCTCCCGCTCACGGCTGAGCCGGCCTTTGCGGAACAGGTTGTCGACCACCGTGAGCACGGTCGTGTACGCGAGCGCACGATGCCACCGCAGTTCCGAGAGCGCCTCCCGGACGGTCGTGGGCCTCCCCCGGCGCCACAGCAGCTCCATGAGCGCCGCTTCCAGCTCGCCGAATCCTTGCACCGCGCGTCCCTCGGTCGACTACCGGCAATCGTAGCCGAGCCTCGTGGCACCGCATGACAGCAACGGTCGCGCGTATCGTGCGGCTACAACGACAACGTGCCGGGCACCCAGGACACGCAGCGGTCGAACATCGCCATGGCGAGGGGCGCGGCCGCGACCGCGGCGACGCCCGCGGCGACGCACGCCCTGGCCGATGCGGTCAGTGGCCGCGGCGGTGCGAGGAGGCGGTGCAGTCGCTCCAGGCTGTCGCCGCCGTCGACGGCCAGCAGTCCGCTGTCCGTGCCGACCGGCTGCGCCATGGTGACGAGCGCCCGGGCCAGGTCGATCCGCTCGGCACTGCGGGCGGCGGTGTCGTCGGCGCACAGCTCGACCAGCCGCTCGACCTGCCGCCTCGCCAGCCTGAAGCAGGCGACCCCGGGAAACGCCTGCACCAGGAACCGGACCCAGTGGGTGAGGTGGTAGTGCCGTCCGCTGGCGTGGGCGCGCTCATGGGCGAGCACGGCGTGCAGCTCCGGCGCTCGGAGCTGGTCCACGGCGCCGGAGGTGATCACGATGTCGCTCGCCCGCCCCGGCATCAGGTAGGCGGCGGGCTGGTCGTGCCGCACCACCGTCGCACCGGGCACCGACGAGGGGATGCCGGCGAGCCGGACGAGCATCCGCAGATCGGCACGCCGCGCGCGCTGGGCGGCGACCATCCGGGTGGTGCCGAGACCCATCCGGTAGCACAGGGCCGCCACGGTCAGGAGGCCGACGACCGCGGCGGCCTGGGCCTGCGCGTCGTGCCGGCCGAACAGCGAGTCGAGGCAGAAGTGCCAGGCGCCGCTCACCAGGTCGTGGGTGCGGTCCCAGTACAGCAGCAGATTGAGCCCGGCGAGCAGGCTCGACGCCAGCACGGCGCACGACCCGACGAGCCAGGCGGTCAGGGCCAGCCGCGGCGCCCGCAGCACCCACGACGCCCCGGCCAGCCGCGGCGCGGCCACGAACGCGAGGACGAGCGTGAACGCGATGAGCAGCAGCAGGCTCATCGGCCCGAGATCCGGCGTTCGTAGCTGCCGAGTGCCTCGCGGAGCGCGGCGGCCTCGTCCATCGTCATCCGGCCGACGAAGTGCATCAGCGCCTCGCCCCGGTCGCCGCTGTCGACGAGCACCTCGTGCATGGTCTGCGCGACGAGCTGATCGCGGGTCAGCGCCGGCAGATACCGGTACGCGCGGCCGTCCGGCTCACGGGTGAGCCAGCCTTTGCGGTACAGCGTGTCGATCACGGTCATGACGGTGGTGTAGGCGAGCTGCCGGCGCCACCGCAGGTCGTCCATCGCCTCGCGGACGGTGGTCGGCGCATTCCGCTTCCACAGCACCTCCATCAGTGCCGTCTCCAGCTCTCCGAACCCCTGCACGACCCACCCTCCGAGCACCCTCCGACGACTGACGGCCAGCGTACCGTGGCCGCGCCCGCCATTGCCGTGTCGGAGACACGACCACGGCCCGCGCGCTACTACATACGATAGGAGTGTTCCGCCGATCGGCACGAACCCACTTTTTTCGCGACCTGTCAAAATGCTTTCGATAGTCATAGACTCCGCTGCATGTGGACGACGCCCGCCGCCCGGGTGGCGGCAGTGACCATGATCGCGATGGCCTGCGCCGGCTGTACCGCCGAGAAGCCACCGGCGGAACACCGGTCACCTGCCGTCGCCGGGCCCGTGCTCCCTCCGCCGGCGGCCGGGTTGCCGGTCCACCCGTCCACGAGCCCGACGGCGTTGCACGGCTCGTGGGACGTCAGCCAGGTCGACGACCCGTGCCGGACCCTCACCCAGCAGGAGGCCGAGCAGGTCCTGGCGATCCCGGTCGACCCGCCGAGGAAGGTGGAGAGCTGGCCGCCCGTGTGCGCCTTCGGCCTGACGCCCGGATTCGGCCCGCTCGCCCCCGGCGGCACACCCGCCGTGACGGAGTACCTCTACCTGCTCGACGACTCGCAGACCAGCGGCCGGGAGGACTTCGAGCGCGGGCGCAGCAACCCGGCCGTCGTCGAGGCCGTCACGGGGATCGGCGACGAGGCCTACTGGACGCCGGACAAGTACGAGCTGCAGGTGATGAGCGGCAAGACGCACGTCATCACCAAGTTCAGCGGCCGCAACCCACCGGCCGACGCCAGGGCCAAGGCCATCGCCGTCACCCGCATCTCACTGCCCAGAGCCAGGCCCTAGCAGTCCGGCGCCGATCCACGACCCGCGCCGCACACCCGGCGGGCAGGCGAACACGCCACTGGCCAGGTGCTGGCTGAAACCCTTGAGCGGATCGTTCGCGACGAGCCGCCGCTGGACGGCGGCGAACTGCCGCTGCGGGTCACGCTGGAAGCAGATGAAGATGAGACCTGCGTCGATCAACCCGTTGGGGTCGGCGCCCGCGTCGTACGAGTAGGACCGCCGCAGCAGTTTGACGCCGCCGTTCGCCTCCGGCGACGCCAGCCGGGCGTGCGACGCCGGAAGCTCCAGGCGGTCGTTGCTGTCGCGGCGACGGCCGATGACCGCCTCCTGCGTCGGCACGTCGGTGCGGTCCCAGGTGTCGAGCAGCAGCCGGATCCGCCGCACGACGAGGTACGTGCCGCCGTGCAGCCATCCGGGTCCGTCGCTCACCCACAGGTGCTCGGCCTGCTCCTCTTGCCTGGTCAGGTCGAGGTTGGCGGTGCCGTCGCGGAACCCGAACAGTCCGACGGGGTCCGCGGCGTCGCCCTCGTCGCGGAAACCGACCTGCCGCCAGCGCAGGACGGCGCCGGCACGGCCGGCGCTCACGAGGGCGCGGACCGCGTCGTGTGCCGTCGTCGGATGCCGGGCACAGATCTGGACGCAGAGGTCACCGCCGCCGGCCGCCCGGTCGAGCGACTCGCCGGCGAAGGAGGGCAGCTCGGCCAGCTCCGCCGGACGCCGGGCGGCGAGCCCGAACCGGCCCTCCGCGAACAGCCCCGGGCCGAAGCCGAACGTGACCGTGGTCCCGGCGCCCGCCCCGCTGGTCAGCTCGGCGGCGGCCCGGGTCCACGTCCGCAGCAGCTCGACCAGCCCGGCACGGTCCTTCGCCACCACGTCGAAGCCGGCGATCTGCAGGAACGGCAGCACCGGGGTGGTGATCCCGGACTGGTGGACCCCGTAGAACGACGGCGGCGGCGCGTCGCCGCACCCGGCCCCGGCGAGCAGCGATCCCCCGACGATCCCGGTCCCGGCGAGCACCGAGCGACGCGACATCCCAGGACCCATCGCCAGAACCTACATCGAGCGCCGTACCCCGGTCACCCAGCGGGGCTCATCGATCGGCTCGGCCCTGCCGCCCTACCCGCGGGGCGGACGCGAGCCGGCGTCCCGCGACGGACGCCGGCTCGCACCGACACGGGTCAGGCCGGGACGAGCGTGAACTTCTCCCACGGCCCGATCGCGGTGCGGTTGGCGATGAGCGGGTCGTTGCCGCCGTTCTCGGCCACGACGTAGCGGCCGTTCGCCTGGGCGCGCAGGCTGACCGTGCCGTCGGCGTTGGTGATGAGGGCGAAGGTCTCCCAGGCGCCGACCGCGGTGCGGTTGGCGATCAGCGGGGCCACGCCGGCGTTGTCCGCGCAGACGTACAGGCCGTTGATCCGGGCGCGCAACGCGACGTTGCCACCGCCGAGGTCGACGACGTCGAACTGCTCCCACCCGCCGACAGCGGTCCGGTTGGCGATGAGCGGTGCGGCGCCGGCGTTCTCGGCGGCCACGATGCGGTTGTTCGCCTGCGCCCGCAACGCGACCGGTGCGGTGGGCTGGGTCGTGCGTGGGCTGCAGTCGGCCTGGACGGCACCGGCCGCGATCCGCAGGCCGCCGAGCAGCATGCGGGTGAAGGCGGGCTCGGTCCAGCTGTCCTCGGTGTGGCCGAGGCCGGTGTACCAGGCGCGGCCGCCGGCGTAGTTCTTGCACCAGGTGATCGGGTGATCGCCCATCGAGCCGCCGCTGTAGGAGCCCTCGTCCAGGTTGATCAGCACCCTGGCGGACGAGCGGGGGTTGGTGCGGTAGTTGTACCACTCGTCGCTGCGGGTCCAGGTCGCCGGCAGGTGCGCCGTCGACGGGTTCGTCTGGTCCTCGACGCGCAGGCCGGCGGTCTGGATGGCCGGGTGCGAGGCGAAGTAGCCGCCGACCAGTGCGCCGTACCAGGCCCAGTCGTACTCCGTGTCGGCGGCGGCGTGGATGCCGACGTAGCCGCCGCCGGCGCCGATGTAGGCCTCGAACGCGGACTGCTGGGCGGCGTCGAGCACGTCGCCGGTGGTGGAGAGCCAGACGACCGCCTGGAAGCGGGCGAGGTTCGCGGTGGTGAACTGGCCGGCGTCCTCGGTGGCCGTCACCGTGAAGCCGTTGGCGGCGCCGAGCTGCTGGATGGCGGCGATGCCGTTGGGGATCGAGGAATGGCGGAATCCGGCGGTCTTGCTGAAGACCAGGACATTGGTGAGGGTTGCGGCGCTGGCGGGCGGGCCGGGCACGATCAATGTGGCGGTGATCAGCACGGCGAGTCCGGCGGCGGCCAGCAGACGTCGAAGCATGGCTCGCTCCTCGGAGCATGGGGGGATGTGACGCGGAGCCGGCCGCCGATGCCTGCTCCACCCACTGGCGCCGAACCAGTAGGTTAGGTCTCGTTACTATCCTGCCCTACCGGCGCTTCGAGCGCTATCCGAGGACGCGACGAACTTCGATCGGACATGGCAAAGGCCCCTGCGCCCTCGTCTTCAGGGTGCAGGGGCCTCGGCTCGTCTGGGCCGTGCCTCCGGTCGTGGCGCGGAAACTGTCAGCGGTGGCCGCCGTGCGGTCCACCGGCCTCCGGGTCGCGCCGCCTCGGATCGGTCTCGTCCCAGGAACTCGTCCCAGGAATGAACCTGCGAGGCGATCTGCCGTCCCCGGCGCTACCGGTTCAGGTGCTCGATACACCGATCGACCTCTCGATCTCCTGGTGTATCTACTCGGCCGTGTTACCGGCTTCGTTCGCTCGGTCGTCTCGCAGGCAAGTTCCATCGTATGACCGGATGGTCCCGGCACCGGGTGAGCGGGCGGGTGAGATGTACGCCCCCGTGTGGGAGGCGGCCCCGCGTCAAGGGTCCGGTTTGGGGGTCCGGGGGGCGGGTAGGCCGCGCGTACTGCCGGACCCCGATCGGAGGCTCATCGATGACAGCTCCCGCGCTGCCGGACCTCTACGAGTGGCTGGAACGGTCGCGCCGCGACGGTCAGGTGCATTACGACGACCGGCAGCGGTGCTGGGCCGTGCTCGGACATCCCGAAGCCGCGGCCGTCCTCGCGGATCCGGCCACCTTCTCCTCCGATCTCGGTGACCTGCTGCCCAGGCAGGAGGACCTGGACCTGTTCCAGCGCGGCAACTTCGTCCGGATGGACCCGCCCCGGCACGACAAGCTGCGGAGGTTGGTGAGCCAGGCGTTCACCCCGAAAGTGGTGGCGGGTCTGGCACCCCGCATCGCGGAGGTCACCTCCGAGCTGCTCGACGCGCGGGCCGGTGAGCGCCGGTTCGATCTGATCGACGACCTTGCGTACCCGCTGCCGGTGATCGTGATCGCCGAGCTGCTCGGCATCCCGGCGTCCGACCGCCCGGTGTTCCGGCGGTGGGCCGACGGCCTGTTCGACCGCTCGAACGCCGGCCCCGACGAGTCGCTGATCCGGATGATGGACGATGACGCGTTGGACGCTCTGGCGCCGGTGATGCACGAGATGAACGCCTACCTGCTGGCGCACATCCGTTCCCGCCGGGCGTCGCCCGCCGACGACCTGACCAGCAGGCTCGTGGTGGCCGAGGTCGACGGCGAACGCCTGACCGACGAGGAGATCGTCGGGTTCGTCGGGCTGCTGCTGCTCGCCGGACACATCACGACGACGGCGACGCTGGGCAACACGGTGCTCTGCTTCGACGCTCATCCGGACGCCGCGGCCGAGGTGCGGGCCGACCCGGCGCTGCTGCCCGCGGCGATCGAAGAGGTGCTGCGCCTGCGCACGCCCTTCCCGCGGCTGGCCCGGCGGACGACCGCCGCCGTCACCATCGGTGGGGCCGCCATCCCGGCCGGCGCGGTCGTCGTGCCCTGGCTCGCGGCCGCCAACCGCGACGAGCGGGTCTTCGCCGAGCCCGACCGGTTCGACGCCCACCGGTCCCCCAACCCCCACCTCACCTTCGGCCACGGGATCCATTTCTGTGTCGGCGCTCCCCTGGCCCGCCTGGAGACGAAGATCGCGATGGGGATCCTGTTCGATCGGTACCGCGATGTCACGGTCGACGCCGGCGCGCCGGTCGCATTCCGCAACCCGTGGGTGATGATCAGCCCGACCGAGCTGCCACTGGCGGTCAGCCCGGCCTGAGGCCGACCGCCGGTGGCCGTCACGGGGTGAGCAGCAACGCCCGGCGATGGCTCGGCGGCACGGGCGGCGTCCATTCGAGCGCGTCGCGCGGCCAGTCCTGCAGCTGCGCCCCGGCCTCGTACGTACTCTGGGCGAAGTCCAGGATCGCCTGGCGCGGATCGGCCGAGTTCCGGACGTCGTCGTAGCCGAGGACGAACTCGCCGAGGCCGGCGTCGAAACGCGCCGCCGCCGGGGCGATCGGCCGGTCCTGGATCCCCGGCGGCTCGGGATAGTTGTAGGCGAAGAAGACCGGCTGCTCGACGCGTTCGCCGTTGAGCCAGGTCCCACCGGGCCAGAAGCCCACCGTGCTCTGCTCGGCGGTGTAGCTGAACCGGGTGATCGTGTCGGCGCCCGGCGGCGGGTCGGCGGGCCGTCCCGAGTACCGCGTGGTGGCCAGATCGAAGGAGCCCCAGTAGAACTGGACCGGGCTGGCCTTGCCGGTGAAGCGGGCCCGGAACTCGGCGAGGATCGCCTCGACCTGACACAGCACGTGCCAGTAGCGCTCGGCCTGGGCGCCGTCGTAGGTGGCGTGCCGGTCGTCCCGGTCGAACGGGACCGGGTCCGGCACCTCCACCGGCCGCGGCCAGATCGGGACATGCAGCCCGAGGTCGTCGAGCGCCGCCATGGTGTCGGCGTAGACGTCGCGGACCGGCCGGCCGAGCGGGACGGCGCGCCGGTCCCCGTCGCTGGTCTCGATGCGGACCTGGTGTTCGAGCAGGTCGAGTTCCATCTGGAAGGTACGGGCGCCGTACGGGATGGCCGCCGTCCGCAGACCCCGGGCGGACAGCTCCAGGGCGACCTGCCACCAGTGGTTCTCCATCGGCCGCAACGCCAGCGAGACCTTTCCGGCGATCTGGGTATACATGTGCAGCGTGTCGTAGGTGGGTTCCCACGCGGCGACCGGCAGAGCCGGCCAGCGCTGTTCCTGGTTGGTCATCTTCCGCCCCCAAGGTCACCGCCCCGAGCCCGGACGGTGTGCTCAGCACGTGTCATGTCCGGGTTGTGCTGCCCGACCCGAATCCGATCATGCCGGTCCGATCCGATCCGGTTCGGTTCGTGGCGGAGCGGGGCGCCCGAGGCCGATGCCATGGGCGCCCCGACCGGTTCAGAACGTCTTCGCGTTGAGCTTGGTCTGCAGCTTGCGGGTGGTGTCCGTGCCCCAGATGCCGTCCTGGGTGGCGCCCACCCTCTTCTGCAGGGCCTTGACCGTGGCCGGCCCGACGATGCCGTCCTGCGCCACGCCGAGGTACTTCTGCAGGGCGCGGTTGGTCAGCGGCCCCATCGAGCCGTCGACGGTCAGCGATGCGCCGTGGCTGTTGAGCGACCGTTGCAGCGCCGCACAGGTGGCGGGGCCGAACATGCCGTCGACGACGAGTGTGCCCGGGTTCGGAGGCCTGGGGATCGGCTTCACAGGCGTGGCCTTGCCGGCGAGCGCCGCCTTCATCATGGCCGCCGACAACGGGCCGTAGACACCGTCGGGCTCCAGCTTGGACCTCGTCTGGAACGCTTTGAGTGCCGCTGTGGTGGCAGGACCGAACTGCCCGTCCGTGGCCAGTCCCGACTTCATGACGGTGTTGAGGCTGGTCTGCAGCTTCTTGACCGCGTTGCCGGTGGAGCCCTGGCGCAGCATGCCGTCGGTGCTGGGCATGGGACTCGCGTCCCCGTAGGCCGGCCTTCCGTAGCCGACGATGCAGCTGCTGCGCACCCGGCGGAGGAAGAGGTCGGACGTGTTGCCCTCCAGGGTGACGATGGTGCCGTTGCTGCGCACCGCCTCGACCAGACCGACGTGGTCGATGTTGGCGATGGATCCCGAGCCACCCCAGTCGAAGAACACGACGTCGCCCGGACGGATCCCGCCGAGCCCGTAGTGCCATCGCCCCGCGTTCTTGAACGCCTGTGCGTGCGCGACGGTGTAGGCGAACTTGCCCATCACGGCGGAGAGGTTGTCCGAGTGCGCGGCCGCGTAACTGACGGCCATGTCGCACCAGGCTCCGTCGAAGCCGTACCAGCTGGTGATCAGGTTATGGTTCGACCCGGGTGGCTGCTCGCCGGTGCCGAGCAGCTTTCGCGCCTGTGCCAACATGCCGGCGACCGTGCCCACGTCAGAACCCCCAGTCTTCGGACATGACCGTCACATCGCCGACGACGGCGACATCGCCGCTCTGCGAGATGCCCCCTTGGTCGGGGTCGACGTCGAACAGACCGGCGCCACCCGCGGGCTCGACCGCCGTGTCGGGGGCGGCCGCCGCGGCGGCCACCTCCGGGGAGAATCCGTTGGCGTCGCCGGCGATCGTCGCTGCCCCCGCCCCACTCGCGGCGAGCACGGCACCGATGCCGCCCACCGCCGCGGCGGTCAGCAGATTGCGTCGTTTCACTCAGCACCTCCCACTGGTGTTCTCACGAGGTTCCCTTCGCTGCGTCTGCCGCAGCGCCCTGCACGGGCGCTCCCAGGATCGGGCGGACGTCTGGCCAAAATCTTGCGGAAACCTGGCCGGGGTGCCCTACGATCGTGCGTGTCCACATTCACCCATGCCGATCGAGTGCAGTTTCGGCTGCTGGGGCCGCTCGAGGTCTGGGCAGGTGACCGGCTCGTCGACATCGGCGCGCCGAAGCGACGTGCCATCCTGGCCGCGCTGTTGTTCGACGTGGGGTCCGCGGTCACCCCGGAGACGCTGATCGATCGGGTCTGGGACCAGCGACCTCCGGCGAAGGCGCGCGACGTGCTCTACGCGCACCTGAGCCGTCTCCGGCACATCCTGTCCGGGCTGGCCGATACGAGCGGCCACCCCATGACACTCGATCGCCGGTCCGGCGGTTACGCCATCCGGGTCGATCCCGAGTTCATCGATCTTCACCAATGCCGATCGCTGGTGGAGCAGGCGCGCCGGCCGGAGCTCACCGCCACGGACCGCGTGACCGCCCTGCGGGAGGCGCTCGCGCTGTGGCGTGGCGATCCGCTGGCCGGCCTGCCGGGCGAGTGGATGGCGAGGAAGCGCGAAGGGCTCCGGCGCCAGCGTCTCGACATCGTGCTGGTCTGGGCCCGGACGGAGCTGGATCTCGGCCGGCAGGAGCCGGTGATCGAGGTTCTGTACCCTCTGGTGGCCGAACACCCGACCGTCGAGCCGTTGCTGGCCCTGCTGATGACGGCGCTGCATGCCGCGGGTCGCGGTGCGGACGCGTGATACCGCGCAGCCCGTTGCCGGCGGCCGGCGGCGGACCGGGCTCGCCGGTGTCGGTGACCCGGATCCCGAGGGACTCCGGGTGGAAGTCGAGCACCACGGCGCACCCGGCGCCCGGAGTCGCGTGTTTGCGGGAGTTCGTGAGTGCCTCCTGCACTCGCACTACCGTACCAAGCGCTTGCTTGGTACGGTAGTGCATGCGATTCGGCATCGTCAGTCCCGTCGTCTTCCGCCCGCCCGGGCAGTTCAACGCCTGGGAGACCGGCGCGGGCCCGGCCGAACTCGTCCAGGTCGCCGCGGCGGCGGACCGGCTCGGCTACCACCACCTCACCTGCAGCGAGCACATCGGCGTGCCGGCCAGGATCGCCGCGCGGGCCGGCGGCACCTACTGGGACCCGCTGGCCACGCTGGGCTTCCTCGCGGCGCACACGATGGGCATCCGGCTGGCCACCCACGTCCTCGTGCTCGGCTACCACCACCCGCTGGAGATCGCGAAGCGCTACGGGACCCTCGACCGGCTCAGCGGCGGCAGGGTGGTCCTCGGACTCGGGGTGGGCAGCCTGAAAGAGGAGTTCGCCCTGCTCGGGGCCGACTTCGACGGCCGCGGCGCCGCCGCCGACGACGCGATCCGCGCGCTTCGCGCCGCCTGGGGACGGCCGCTGCCCGAGTACGACGGCACCCACTACCGGTTCCGGGACCTCCTCATCGATCCGCACGCACCCCGGGACCGGGTGCCGCTGTGGATCGGCGGATACACCCGCCGCTCACTGCGGCGGGCCGTCGAACTCGGCGACGCCTGGGTCCCGTTCGGCCTGCCGCTCGAGCAGGTCACCACCATGCTGGCCGCGGTCGAGCGGCCGGAGGGCCTCGACGTGATCCTCACGCCTCCGCCGCTGGACCCGATCGCGGACCCCGGCGGCACGCGCCGCCACGTCGAGCAGACGCAGGCGGCCGGGGCCACGATCATGAACATCGTCCTGCGCCATCGCAGCGCGGAGCACTGCGTCGAACAGCTGGCGGCCTTCCGGCAGCTCTTCGAGCAGGCGGCATGGCCGGCCGCCGACGAGCCGGCCGGCGCTGCCTGACACCGGTCACCGGTCACCGTCGAGGAGGTACGGCATGCCAGAGCAGGACCGAGCGATCGCCGAACTGCAGCGCCGGGTGAGGGACCTCGAGGACCGGCTGGCCCTCATGCAGATCCTCGCCACGTACGGTCCCGCCGTGGACAGCGGCTCGGCGGCCCCGACCGCGCGGCTGTGGACCGACGACGGCGTCTACGACACCTATCCGGCGGTGCTGCACGGCCGCGCGGCCATCGCGGACATGGTGACCGGCGAGCTGCACCAGCGGCTGATCCACTCCGGCGCCGCCCACCTGCAGGGCCTGCCGCACCTGGAGGTGGACGGCGACCGGGCCGTCGCCACCGCCTATTCGCAGCTGGTCCTTCGCGACGAGGCGACCGGCAGCTTCCGGATCTGGCGCACGGGCGCCAACCGCTGGGAGTTCGTCCGCACCGAGCAGGGCTGGCAGGTCACCCACCGGGTCAACCGCCAGCTCGACGGCGACGCCGAGGCCCGGGACCTGCTCAGAGCGGCGGTCGACGAGCGCTACGCTGAGGACGGGGATTGACCTGCGCTGCGGGGCCATGTGCCGGACCGGCGGGTTCCGGAGCGCGGCACGACCAACTGAGGCATCACCGCCCCGCTGACAAGGTGAGGTGGGTATACCTGCCAGCAGGTATCAGCAGGTGCGGAAACCCGCAGTCGGAGAGTCCCGCTGGCGCCGAGGTCGTCACCCAACCGTACGAGAGAACGTGGGATGTAGACACATTCCACGCCCCTTGAACAGGTGATCCTCATGACGACCTGCCCGGTTGAGGCGACGCTGAGCATGGCACTGTTCGTCTCCGACGCCTCCGCATCCAGCAACCTTGACGACGCCACTGTTCGCGAGACCGCTCACCGCACGCTCGAGCAGCTCGGCCCCGACGAGTGCTACGCCCGGGCCGCGGAAGTGTTCGGCGACCGTCCCGAGGTCGCGCTGCGCAGAATCCAGTGGGCCCGCGAGCGGTGCGCCCGCGCCATGGCGCCCGCGCTCGCCGGCGCGGCCGCCTGACGCGCCGCACCGGTCGCACGTCGTAGCGGGTCCACTTGATCGGCGCGCTCTTCTGCCGCCAGGCAAGCGCGACGGCCCTTACCAGGATCTGCGTCAGTCGCCGGAGTACCCGAAGAAATAGATCTCGGCGGGATGGCCGTCGGGGTCGTGCAGCACTGCGCAGCGCCCGTACCAACGCCGACTGGCCAGATCCTTGATGAGCGGCGCATGCTCGCGGGTGAGGATCTCGGTGCCGGCGCACCCGCGCGCCTCGTCGGGCGTCACGGGCTCGACGGAGGCGAAACCGGGCCGCTCACCCGGGCTCACGACCCTCTCCATGTCGAGGATCGAGTGGGTGCCCTCGCTCTGCACCGTCTCGTCAGCCCACAGATCGTCCATGCTCGTCGGTCGGTTCTCCTCATGCACTGCCTGCCCGAACGCGGCACCGCCGCCGGCCCAGTAATAGGTGCCGTCAGCCAGTACCTTGGCCTGCAGTTCCAGTAGCGCGGCGTTGATGTCGGGCTGGTACGGAACGTAGTAGTCCCATGCGGATGCACCCACGCTCAGATTCTCCTTGTCCAGCTACCCTGCGGTGCGCCGACTTTACTCGGCGCCCTCATACCGCATCCCGACGAGCCGCGGCTCCGGCACGGCCAGGACACCGACGTCCGCAGCGACCTTATGCCCGAACTCGTCTGTGAGCGGCAACCCGACCCCTAGAGCTTCCTAGGACAATCCGGCCGGGTAAAGGGGTCCACTGGCGAAGGTGATCCTGGCTGGTCCGAGCAGGCCGAGAGACACTACAAGAAGTGGCCAGCTTGTCCTCTTTCGAGCGGATTTGGTCGTCTACTCCAAGCGTGACGAGGTGACCGCCCCACGAGCCACTCCACCGCCGCTGAGGCGCATCAGACGTCCAACGCGAACCGCAATGTCGTGGGTGAGGAGAGAACGACCGATGAACCGGCCGACGGTCACCCGGGTGAGCACCAGCACTGCCGAACCCGTCGTCGAGGACGACGCGTCAGAGCAGTACGTGCCCGATGCGGAGCACCTGGTCGCGGAGGCCGTCGTTCTGGCGGCGGCCCAGGACGCCGACCCCGAGCTGGTCGCGCGCTACTGGCGCCTCGTGCCCGACGAGGAGCTCGCCGGTTGCCGGGTGGCCCGGATGGTCGAGGCCACGCGGTCGCACCTGGAGCTGGCCCGGCGGCGGGTGCCCGGCGAGCTGAAGCTGCGCGTGGGCATGAGTGTCGCCGGCGGCACGTCGCTGGAGATCGTCACCGACGACATGCCGTTCCTCGTCGACTCCGTCACCAGCGCCCTGTCGGCCCGCAACCTCGACGTCAACCTGCTGGTGCACCCGCTCGTCGTGGTGCGCCGCCAGCCGCTGGGCGCACTGGAGGAGGTCCGGGTCGGGCTGGAGCCCGAGGACGCCGACCCCGGCGACATCGTCGAGAGCTGGATCCGCATCGAGGTCGACCGGATCCCTGACGAGGCCGATCTCGAGGACCTGCGCAACGACCTGGCCCGGGTGCTCAACGACGTGCGCGAGGCGGTCGAGGACTGGCCCAGGATGCGCACCCAGGCGCTCACTCTCGCCGACGAGCTCGGCAGCGCGCAGCTACCGGTGCCGGACAAGGACGTCACCGACTCCGTCGAGCTGCTGCGCTGGCTGGTGGACGACCACTTCACGTTCCTCGGCTACCGGGAATACCGATTGATCAAGGGCGACGACGGTGAGGAGCTGATGCAGGCGGTGCCCGGCTCGGGTCTGGGCATCCTGCGGGCCGACCAGACCCGTCCGCGGGTGCTGAGCTCGATGACCGCCGAGGCCTACGCCAGGGCGCTGGAGAAGCGGCTGCTGATCATCACCAAGGCCAACTCCAGGGCGACCGTGCACCGCTCGGCGTATCTGGACTACATCGGCTTCAAGCTCT
>NZ_JBEXDG010000108.1:0-14863 GCF_040605635.1 Dactylosporangium sp. NPDC005555 | reverse complement strand
CGAGGAGAACACCTGACCGTCAGCACGGAATTCTGGTGTCCGCCCACAAGGAACTTCAAAGACCGCAGGACAGGACTTCGTCCTGACCGTTGACAGTCGGATCAGGCAACGATTCGCCAGCATTGGACAAGTCCCGTTCGTACGCCAGGTGGTTGGATCAGACGACGTCCGTGAGGAAGTAGGAACATGACCCTCGAAGTGACCATCGTGGTCGCCGGCTTGACGTTCGCTGAGGCGCCACGTTGGCACGACGATCGAATCTGGTTCTCGGACTTCTACACCGGCCGGGTGATGTCGGCGCACGAAGACGGTGCAGACCTTCGCCTCGAAGCCACGGTTCCCCAGCAGCCGTCAGGACTCGGTTGGTTGCCGGACGGCCGCCTTCTCGTCGTCTCCATGCGCGACCGCAAGCTGCTGCGCCGTGAACCCGACGGCACGCTGTCCACCCACGCCGATCTGAGCGGACACGCGACGGGGCACCTGAACGACATGGTCGTCGACCCAATGGGCCGCGCCTACGTCGGCAACTTCGGGTTCGACCTGATGGGTGGGGAGCCGGTGTCGCCGGCCACGCTGCATCGGGTGGATCCCGACGGCGAGGTGACCGAGGTGGCGACGGAACTGTGGTTCCCGAACGGGATCGTGCTCACGCCGCAGGGCGCCCTGCTGGTGAACGAGACGTTGGGGAACCGGATCACGGCGTTCGACCTGACCGCGGACGGGCAGCTCACCAACCGCCGCGAATGGGCGGCATTCGGGTCGCTGCCGACCGAGCGGGACTTCGAACGGATTCTGCCCCTACTCAGCGTCGCGGGGGACGGGTCGTGCCTTGACGCCGAAGGCGGACTGTGGGTCGCCGATGCGACCGGCGCGCGGCTGCTCCGGGTCCTGGAAGGCGGCGAGATCACGGACGAGGTGCGGCCTGAAACGAATGTGTACGCCTGCGCGCTCGGCGGCTCCGATGGACGTACGCTCTTCGCTTGCGCAGCCCCCGACTTCCATGAAGGAGCGCGGAAGGCCGCCCGCGAAGCCAGCCTGATCGCATTGCCCGTCGTCGTTCCAGCGTGATCGGGATCAGCTCCGCGCCATCGACGCGAAGCGTCGAGCTGATCCCGTCATCGAGTCGCAGGGTCGAGATCCTTGCTGCTGCCACCGCCTTGTTCACCGAGTCCGCATCGCGTCTCGGCCGACCATGACGATGCTCGCGTCTGCCCGGACCAGCTCGTGGCAGATGGCTCGGCCGATCCATCCGGTCGCGCCGAAGACGACTGCGACCCGGCGATTGAGGACGCCTGTGGTCGCGCTGTGCAGCGTCCGTTCGAATCCGTCGGTGGTCACGATCCGGTGAGCACCACCGTGCCGAACCGCTCCCTGGGGTTCCTCACAGGGCGTACCCACCTGCGACCTGGATGTCCTGCCCGGTGATCCACGCGGAGTCGTCGGAGACGAGGAACGCGATGACCTTGCCGATGTCCTCCGGCTCGCCCACGCGGCCGAGCGCGGTCTTGGCGGCGATGCCGTCGATGATCTGCGGGTACTTTTCGAATGCGTCGTCGGCGATGCGGGTGCGGGTCGGTCCCGGGGCGATCGAGTTGACGCGGATGCCTCGAGGGCTCAGCTCTTTCGCGAGGAACCGGGTGGCGATCACCAGGCCGCCCTTCATCGCGGCGTATCCCGAGTAGCCGGCCTCGGTGTCACCGGGCCGTACCGAGCTGCTGGAGGTGTTGACGATCGAGCCGCCGTTACGGATCAGCGGCAGGAGCGTCTGCGTGAGGAAGTACGGCCCGCGCAGGAGCACACGGTAGTACTGGTCGAACGCTTCCTCGCTCATGTCCTCGAACCCGCGGCCGCCGCCGAAGCCGGCGTTGTTGACGAGCGAGTGCATCGTGTCGGTGCCCCACTCGTCGCTGAGGACGCGGGCGAGTTCGCTCGTGAACGCGGGGAAGGTTTCGCTCCGTCCGATGTCGAGAGACAACGCGACTGCGTGCCCACCGTTGTCTCGAATCATGGCGACGGTTTCCTCTGCGCCGTCGGGGCGGGAGTTGTAGGTCACGACCACACCCATGCCGCGTGCGGCGATCTCGACGGCGGCGCTGCGCCCGATGCCGGCGCTCGCGCCCGTCACCACGGTTACTGCTTGGCTCGTTGCCTGCTTGTTCACCTCACCAGACAAACCCGACGGCCGCACGGAGTGTTAGAGGAATCCTCGCGACTTCTTGCCTGATGCTCGCTTTGTGAGCAGAATCCGGACCCATGCAGGGGTAGTGCGGTCAACTGCGAGCGACCGCCGCCGGCCCACTCGATCTGTTCCGCATCGGTGCCCCGGCTCAGCCGCCGGCCCAGCGAACTGTCCGGCGGCCAGCAGCAGCGGGTCGGGCCGGCGGGAGCCCGGGTCTCCCAGCCGGAGGTGATGTTCGCCGACGAACCGACCGGCACTCCTCGCCGATGGCCGGATCGCCGGTGACCGCGCTCGGCACCGGGACCTGAGCGTTGTGGAGCGGTCAGGGCCGATGAGTCACGCGTGGCTAGGCGCCGGAGGCCGGGCCGAGTGTCCGTGCGAGCCAGTCGTTGCGGGTCCGGCGGGCCGCGGCGGAGATCCGCGCGTGCGGGTACAGCGCGTCGAAGCCGTGGAAGCCCCCTGCCCAGATGTGCAGTTCGGCCTGGCCACCGGCGGCCCAGATCCGGACGGCGTAGTCGACGTCCTCGTCGCGGAAGACCTCGGCGGTGCCGGCGTCGATGTAGGTGGTCGGCAGGCCCGAGAGGTCGTCGGCCACGGCAGGCGAGACGTAGCCGGGCACGTTGCCGTCGGTGCGGTCGCCGAGCACGGATCGCCACCCGAACTCGTTCATCTCGCGGGTCCAGACACCGGGCTCGCTGGAGTACTGCCGGCTCGACGTGGTGTCGTTGCGGTGGTCGAGCATCGGGTAGATCAACATTTGGGCGGCAATCGCCGGAGTGCCACGGTCGCGTGCCATCAGGGTGGCGCCGGCGGCGAGACCACCGCCGGCGCTGGCACCCGCGACGACGATGCGGGCGGGGTCGATACCCAGCTCGTCGGCGTGCTCGGCGGTCCACAGCAGACCGTGGTAGCAGTCGTCGACCAGGGTCGTGCCGGAGACTTCCGGCGCCAGTCGATAGTCCACGGAGATGACCACGGCGCCGAAGATGTCGAGCCATTCCAGCGGGATGTCGATCTGTGAGAAGCGATCTCCCATGACCATCCCGCCGCCGTGCATCCAGTAGACGCACGGTGCCGCCGTGGAGCGGTCGGCCCCGGCGGGGGCGAAGATCGACAGCGGGATCTGCGCGCCGTCCGGGCTCGGGATGACGATCTCGCGCCGGTTGACGGCGCGACCGTCGAGGAGGGGCTCGACAGGCGCTGACGCGAACTGGCGTACCTGCGCGAGGACCTCGGCGGTGAGCTCGGACGCGAGCGGAACGTCGGCGAGGAGTGCTCGCAGCTCGGGGTCGATGTCGGGGCGGGCCGGTTTCACGATGGTCTCCTTGTTGTCTGAGGGTGGGTTGCCGTCGGTCGGATCGGTCTCAGAACGCGGGCTTGCCACCGACCGGAACCTCGTCGAGGTACGCCGACTCGCCGGCGAGCAGCGGCTGGAGCTTCGCGACCAGCGCCTGCGCCTCCTCGGTGGCAAAGAACCGGCTGTGGGCCTCCTGACTGGTCCACCCTTCGGTGACGAAGACGGTGTCCGGGTCGCCGGCCGAGCGGCCGACCAGGAAGACGACGCAGTCGTCGTTGTGCAGGGACGGCGCGTTGAGCAGGAACTCGACCAGCTCGTCGCCCTTTCCGGGCTGCGCGGTCATGGTGGCGTGGAAACCGTGCCTGGCATTCATGGGGCTCTCCTCATTCGCGGAGCTGTTGTGCGATCCGAAGAAATCGACAACCCCATGTAAGCATCGCTACCAGCGGAAACGTTAGAACGATGCTCCCGAGCTCTTGCCTGATCCTATCGTTGCGGCGAGTATCGGTTGGTGTTTCAATCGGGCTATGCCCCTCGACGAGTTGCGCGCCCTGCTTGCCCGTCACGTGCGACCCGACCAGAGCACCGCCATCGACGACGTCCTGATCGCGCAGGCTGAGCAGCCGGAGCCGCCGGCACCGTCGACGTCCGGCACGGTGCTGGCACTCATTGCCCAGGGTGCCAAGCGGCTCGCGCTGGGCG
Organism: Dactylosporangium sp. NPDC005555; assembly: GCF_040605635.1. Taxonomy (NCBI): domain Bacteria; kingdom Bacillati; phylum Actinomycetota; class Actinomycetes; order Micromonosporales; family Micromonosporaceae; genus Dactylosporangium; species Dactylosporangium sp. NPDC005555. The sequence goes on along the minus strand of NZ_JBEXDG010000108.1, from coordinate 10,685 downwards.
ACCGCGTCTACGAGTACCGTGCCGGGCAGTACCTCGTCGCCTCGGTCGACCTGCCGGTCACCGGCCACTACACCGAGGTGCCCGCCATCGGGTTCGGCCTGGTCCTGCACCCGCGCATGATCGCCGAGCTGCTGCTCCAGGCGGCCCCCGGCGACCTTCCACCCGCCGCCGGCGGCACCCCGCTCGCCCTCGCCGTCAGCAACGCCTCCGGCGACCTGCTCGACGCGGCGATCCGGCTCCTGCGCCTGCTCGACCGGCCCCGCGACATCGCCGTGCTCGCGCCGATGATCAAACGGGAGATCCTCTGGCGACTCGTCACCGGCGAGCAGGGCGCCGCCGTCCGCCAGCTAGGCCTCGCCGACAGCAGCCTCACCCATATCGCCCGCGCGGCCGGCTGGATCCGCGACCACTACACACAGTCCTTCCGCGTCGAGGACGTGGCGCAGCTGTCCGGCATGAGCGTGTCCGCGTTCTACCGCAACTTCCAGGCCGTCACCGCGATGAGCCCGATCCAGTACCAGAAACAGCTCCGGCTCCAACAGGCCCGGCTCCTGCTCGCCACCCACCCCGGCGACATCGCCGCCGTCTGCTACCGCGTCGGCTACGACAGCCCCTCACAGTTCAGCCGGGAGTACCGCCGCCAGTTCGGCGCACCACCGAGCCAGGACGCCGCTCGCCTGCGCGACTGATCCCGGCCCCTGCTGGTCCGCCCGGGAGCGGACCAGCAACGGCGGTGGGGTCAGGAGCCGGCGGAGCGGATCTTGCCGGCCATGTCGACGTCCATCTCCTCCATCGAGGTGCGGATGTCGCGGAACTGCTTCGCGAAGTCGTTGATGCCCTTCATCGCGGCGAGGAGGCTGGTGTTGAACTTGTCGTACGACTCCTTCATCGCGGGGCTGGACTGCTGGAAGACCAGGCCGTCCTCGAGCAGGTTGGACACGTCGCTGCGCAGGGACTCGAGCATCGGGAGGATGTCGCGGACGGCGCCGTCGAGGCGGGTCGAGGTCGCCTCGATCTTGTCGTAGTCGAGTGAGATGTTGGGCATGGCGGGCTCCTTCGGTCAGACGCCGATCGGGTAGCTGGAGTAGTCGGTCTCGTCCTCGGGCGTGGTCTTCTCGACCTCGTCCCACCGCGCGTACTGATCGCCGCGCGTGTACTTCGTCACCGTGCCGTCGCTCTCGGTCACGGTCATCGTGCCGCCGCCGCCCTCGTTCAGGGCGATGACGGTGTGCGTGGTCGAGCCGTCGCCCGCCGTGGTGTCGGTCACCGACGAGCCGTGCTCACCCGTCGTCGTCACCGAATGGGTCGTGCTGCCGTCGCTGTAGGTGGTGTCCGTCGTGTACGACGTGCGATCCGCCGAATACGTGGTGGTCGAGGTGTATCGCTGGTCGCCGTTGACGACCGTGGTCTCCTCCTTGATCACGTTGTAGTTCTCGTCGAGCGTCAGGTGGGTGTGCACCGATCCCGTCTCGGTCGTGATCGTCGAGTCGGTCGGCGGCGGACCCGGGTCGGTCGCGGAGCAGAAGCCCGGCATCGACCCGTCCGGCCCGGGCACGCAGTCACCGCGGTGCGCCTGCAGGTAGTCCCAGGCGTCCTTGGAGTCCTTCCAGCGGTCCAGGTCCAGGCTGGCGCCCATCATGCCCATCCCATTGGCGATCTGGGCGTCGACGTCGAAGTACCCGTCGGCGACCGCGCCGAAGATGTCACCGAGCTCCCGCAGGTCGTCCTCGGCCTTGCTCATCGGGTGCTGGGCCATCCGGTACAGGCTGCGAAACGACCCAGCCAGACCGTCGTTGCCGAACACCGCGTCCGAGTCCTCGTATTCGATGCTGCCGACCTGCGAGAACACCGTGTCGCCGAGCTTCGGCCCGATCCGGTCGGCGAGATCGTGCAGGTCCTTCTTGGCCTCGTGCAACAGCCCGTAGTCGATGGCGAAGTCGGGCAACGCGGCCTCCTCTCGTGGTCCCGCCTCGACCACGTGTGAACCGTCCGGCGGGTTCACACGTGGTCATGCAGATCCGGCGAAAAGGGGGTGTCCGCGTGCCACGACCGACCGACTGGGACAAGGTCGGCCTCGGCGGCGACCCGACCCCCGGCGACCCCGCCCGGATCGACGAGGTCATCGCCTCGCTACGCAGCCTCGGCACCGTCGCCCGCGAGGTCGACACCGCGCTCGCCGCCGTCCTGGACACCGCCGGCCCGGAGGCGTTCGCCGGCAAGACCGCCGAGGCGCTACGGGAGAAGATCAGTGGCCGGCTGCGCGGCTTCGTGCAGAGCCTCGCCGAGGCGTTCGAGTGGTCGGCGACGGCGCTCACCACCTACGTGGCGGTGATGCGCGACGAGCAGTGGCGCGCCGACCAGGCCCTCACCCAGGCCCGCGGGATGGCTGAGGACGACCCCGGCCGGCCGGCGCTCACCGGCACGGCCCGCACCGCGGGGGAGCACCAGAGCGCCGCGGCCGACACCGCGTCGAACCGGATCGTCGAGGCGTATCAGAACATCAAGCAGCCCGTCTCCGGCTGCGAGGAGTTCTGGGAGATCTTCAAGTGGATCGCGATCGCCCTGATCCTGCCGGCGCTGGTCTTCGGCGGCCCGATCGCGCTCGTGGCCATCGGCGTCAACCTGGCCCTGTTCATCAAGACCGCGGTCGACTTCGCCCACGGCAACGCCACCGCGCTGGAGTTCTTCCTCTCCGCCCTGGGCATTCTCGCCCCGACCACCCGGGCCGTGCCCATCTTCCAGATCATCGCCGCCGGCGCGAAGTTCGCCTGGAACGGACTGAAGGCCGGCGCGTTCGCGGTGTTCAAGTTCTTCGGCAACGCGTTCCGCGGCATCATCAGCCACCCGTTCGTGATCCTCCCCGGACTGCACGACATCGCGACCGTCGCCGGCACCTGGATCCGCAACGGCGCCCTGTGGCTGCGGACCGGCATCACCGACCTGCCCGCCCTCACCGGCATCGCGCTGTCGAAGACGGGGCTCTTCATCGTCAACGGCGTCCGCGGTATCCAGGCCTTCGCCACGAGCGTGCCCTCGATGGTCGCCAAGTTCGGCGCCAGCACCTGGACGTTCCTGAAGACCGAGTTCGGCGGCAACCGCTGGCTGCGGCTCTTCCTGCCCGCCGAGGCCGACGAACTGCACCTCGGCGTGTGGAAGGCGATGAAGCTCGCCGTCTTCGACCGCGGCGTCATGGGGCATCACCTGTACGGCCTGCCCCGCCCGCACGTCTTCCTCCCGGAGAGCGGGGGCGGCGGCGTACACCTGGACCTCAACGACGTGCGCACCGGCAACCTCACCGTCCCGCCCCGGATCGAGACCGTCAACGTCGGATCGTTCGAAGGCATCGGCAAGATCACCCCGACCCCGCCGGCGATGCAGCTGCACAGCACCATCGGCGACGGCTTCCACTTCAGCGGCGACGCGGTCCGCGGCATCGACGCCATCATGCTGTCGCCGATGGACACGCTGACCCGGGTGCGGCTGGAGGGCATGACCATCGGCATGCCGCCCCTGCACACCATCGACCCCGGCACGGGCGTCAGCGCCGGCGTGCACCTGCAGCCGGTGTCGCCGGCGCAGCACGCGGGCGTCGGCGGCAACCTGCACCTGCCGACCATCTCCGCGGTCACCGCCCCACCGCCGAGCGCCCTGCTCGGCGGCGTCCACCTCGGTGAGACCGGCTCCATGGCGGGCGCCGTCCATCTGACCCCGCCGGGCGCCATCGCCCACAACGCAGTCCCGCCGGCGAGCGTCCTGGCCAACGCCGCGCCCCCACCGACCGCCGTGACGCACCTCGGCGCCTCCCCGGTGCTCGCCAACGCCGTCCCCCCGCCGACGGGTCTCACCCACGCGGGCGCCACACCGGTCCTCGCGACGGCCGTGCCGCCACCGACGGGTCTCACGCATGCCGGTGTCTCGCCGGTACTGGCGAACGCCGCGCCCCCGCCGACAGTCATCGCGAACGGCGTGCCGGCGCCCGGCGGGTTCACGCACGGCGGTCCCGCGCCGGTCGCGCTCGGGGACGCGATCACGCCGGGCGCCCTCACGCACGCCACCCCGTCCCCGTCCGTCCACAACGGCCTGCACCTCGGCCCGCCGCCCTCGGCGCACGCCGGGGCGATGGACCTGCTCGCCCAGCACCCGGGTGCGGCGCCCACCGCGCACACGCTGATCGGCACCCCGGGCGGCGCGGTCAACGGCGCCGGCGCCCGTATCGGCGACCACACCGGCCTCGCGATCGGCGCCCAGCACGTGTCGCAGGACCTCGGCGCCCTGAGCCGGGGCCTCGACACCCCACCGGTGTCCCAGCTCGTCGTCACCCGCCTCGACGGCGTCTCCGCCCATCCCGGCGCTCCGGCCACGACCCCGGCCCACGTCGCAGGCTCCCCGCCCGGTCTGAACGGCGCCACTGGCCTGCATCCCACCCCGGCCCACGTCGCAGGCTCCCCGCCCGGTCTGAACGGCGCCACTGGCCTGCATCCCACCCCGGCCCACGTCGCGGGCGCCCCGCCGAACGTGAACGGCGCGCTGCACGCGACCCCGCACAACGGTGACCTCGTCGTCCCGCACACGCCGGTGCCGCACAGCGCGGATCCGTCCGCCCTGCACGGCCCGCCCCCGCGCGACCCCGGTGCCCCGCCGATCCACGGCCCGCACAATACCGGCACCCCCACGGTCCACGTGCCAGCCGGCGCCTCGGGCAGCCCCGCCCACCTCGCCGGTGTGCAGCCCCCGCCCCCGGTCGCCCAGCTCACGGTCGACGTCCGGGCCCTGAACGGCGCAGACGACACCGTCCGGACCGGCACCGGCGTCGACCTGGGCCCGGGCGGACGGGCCGGCGCCGGCGTCGACCTGGGTCCGGGCGGCCGGGTCGGCACCGGCGTCGACCTGGGGCCGGGTGGACGGGCCGGCGGCGACATCGACCCCGGGCCGGCCACCCCACCCGGCGGCGGCGCGGCGGACGCCGGCGTCGACCCGGTCACCGTCACCCTCGCGCTCGGCCTGCTGCAGACCCAGATCAGCCGGGGCGCGCCGCACGCCGGCGGCGCCGCGGTCCGGGACGTCGGCGCCACCCCGCTCCCGCCGGCGTCGAACGCCCGCCCGACCGGCGCGCAGCTGGACGCCGCCTGGCAACGTGACAGCAACCGCATCGCCGGACTGTTCGGCGCCATGGACGATCCGCTGCGCCGGCAACGCCTGGACACCTGGGGCCAGTACACGGGAGCCCGCAACGAACTCGGCCGCGTCGAGGCACTCTGGGACAACATCCGGGCCCGGCCCGGGCAGTCGTCCAGCGGTCCGGGTGTCGCCCACGTGCACGCCGGCAACGCCCACCAGGCCGCCCTCATGCGCGTCGAACGCCTGGAGACCGAGCTGCGCGGCCTCGGCGTCAACCCGGCCGTGATGGACGCCCGGATCTCCGAGCTCACCGCCAGCTCGCTGCGGGACCGGCCGCGGCTGCTCGGCGGCGGCGGCAACCTCTCGCGGATGGTCAACGACCTGTGGGCCGGCGCGCCGATCGACGGGCACGTCGTGCTCCGCGGCGCCGACGGTGACGGGCTCGGGCTGCGGATCGACGAGCACGTCGACGCCGCCGGCGCGGTGCAGCTGCGGCTGATCGACGACGACGGCGCCGTCGTGCCGCACCTGACCGTGACGGAGTTCGACGGCGGGTACCAGATCGGCGGCGGCACCGGGTTCCGCCGCTTCGACGCCGACGGCGACCTCACCGAGGTCGGCACGGTCCTGCGCGGCCTGGACGGGCACGACCTGCAGGGCCGGTTCGCGGTGGAGCCGGTCGGCGGGTACGCCATGGGCGGCGTGCGTGTCGAGAGCACCGGCGGCCACGCGATCACGCGGCACGGCGACGGCTTCCAGGTCGCCGACGGCGCCGGCTTCCACCGCTTCGACGCCACGGGCACCGCGACGGCCACCGGCCGCCCGCTGCGGGACGCGACGGGCGCCCCCGTCGGCGGCCAGTTCGTCGTCACCCACGGCGGCGGCCACACCGTCGAGGTCGCCGACCCCAGGTTCACCACGGCCGTGCACGGCGGCGGGTTCCAGGTGACGGACACCGCCGCGCACCACGGCTTCCAGCGCTTCGACCACACCGGCGCGCTCACCGAGACCGGCCGGCCGCTGCGGGACGCGGGCGGCGGCGTGCTCGGCGACCGCTTCCACGTCCAGCCGACCGGCGGTGCGCCGGCCCGCATCGAGGTCACCGACGCCAGATTCACGGTCGCGGGGCACGGCCCGGGGTTCCAGATCACCGACACCGCGGCGCACCACGCGTTCCAGCGCTTCGACCAGGCCGGCACCCTGACCGCGACGGGCCGCCCGCTCACCGACACGGGCGGCGGGGTCCTCGACCACCGGTTCTGGGTGACGGACGCGCACGGCGCCGGCGGCCGGATCGAGGTCACCGACCCCAGGTACACGGTCGCGGCGCACGGCGGCGGCGGGTTCCAGGTCACCGACACCGCGGCGCACCACGGGTTCCAGCGCTTCGACGGCACCGGCGCGCTCACCGAGACCGGCCGGCCGCTGCGGGACGTGGGCGGCGGCGTGCTCGGCGACCGCTTCCACGTCCAGCCGACCGGCGGTGCGCCGGCCCGCATCGAGGTCACCGACGCCAGATTCACGGTCGCGGGGCACGGCCCGGGGTTCCAGATCACCGACACCGCGGCGCACCACGCGTTCCAGCGCTTCGACCAGGCCGGCACCCTGACCGCGACGGGCCGCCCGCTCACCGACACGGGCGGCGGGGTCCTCGACCACCGGTTCTGGGTGACGGACGCGCACGGCGCCGGCGGCCGGATCGAGGTCACCGACCCCAGGTACACGGTCGCGGCGCACGGCGGCGGCGGGTTCCAGGTCACCGACACCGCGGCGCACCACGGGTTCCAGCGCTTCGACGGCACCGGCGCGCTCACCGAGACCGGCCGGCCGCTGCGGGACGTGGGCGGCGGCGTGCTCGGCGACCGCTTCCACGTCCAGCCGACCGGCGGTGCGCCGGCCCGCATCGAGGTCACCGACGCCAGATTCACGGTCACGGCGCACGGCGGCGGGACCCAGATCACGGACACGCTCGGCGGCAACGCGTTCCAGCGCTTCGACGGCGCCGGTGCCCACCTCGAGACCGGCACGCCGGTGCACAACCTCGCCGGCCGGGCCGACCGGGTCGTGGTCACCCCGGCCGCCGGCGGTGCCGGGCACGTCGAGGATCTCGCCGGCGTGCGGATCCAGGGCCTCCAGGTCGCCGCGGACGGCACCGGCTACCGGGTCACCGACCAGCTGGGCCTGCACGCCGGGGAGTTCCGCCGGTACGGCGCCGCCGGCAACCTCCTGGAGCAGTCCTTCAACGTGCTGCGCGACGCGGCACCCACCACCCGGCAGTTCGTCGTCAACGCCACCGGCCGGACCTGGCACCTCGCCGACAACGGCGTCCAGCTGCCCGCCGGCGCGTTCCACGCCGGGACCGTCGACGCGGCCGCCGCAGGCTCCGGGCGGGTCCGGCTGCTCAACCGGTCCGGCGTCGAGGTCTTCGACCGGCGCCCGATCCCGGGCGGCACCAGCCTCGACGTGTTCCGCCGCATCGACGGCGACTTCGGCCGCACCGCGCAGCGCCCGCACTGGGTGGAGCTCACCCCCGACGGCCGGGTCGTCGACCACGGCGTGCGCAAGTTCGACACCAACGCCGCCGGCTGGCGGGACGTCGACCACCATGGCCGGCTCGTGCACGAGTTCCGGCAGGGCCTCGGCGGCGGCGACGTCGTGGGGCTGCGCGGCGCCCTCGGCGACTGGACCTGGCACCGCTTCGACGACGCCGGCAACCGGCTCGGCCACGGCCCCCGCACCCTGGACCGCGACGGCGGCTGGACCGACCGGCTGCCTCCGGCCGGCGGTAACCCCGGGCCGGTCGTGCAGCGCCAGTGGGGCACCGCGCACGCCCCCGCGAACGCCGGCGTGTATCAGCAGTTCGACCTCGGCGCCGGCGGCGTGCGCCGGGACACGTGGCAGACGCACTCCCCGCACGGCAAGGACGCCGGGAAGCTCGAGGCGCTGCCGGGTGGCGACCGCCTGGAGTCCCGCCGGTGGTCGGAGCAGCGGCCGCCGCAGTGGGCCCGCAAGTTCCTCGCCGGCGTCGACGAGGACGTGTTCCGCGCCAACCCGCACCTGCGCACCGACACCCGCTTCCAGCTCTACGAGTGGCGCCGCCTCGACGCCCATGGAAACGTGCGGGCGCAGGGCTTCCGGTTCGTCGGCATGAACGACGCCTCCTATGACTTCACCAACGCCGGCCGGTTCGTGCGCTCCAGCGCCAAGCTCGACCACGGCAACACCCTGAAGGTCGGCCACGACACCGTCCCGCTGCCGGGCGGCGCGGTCCGCGACGCCAACCGCATCCCGTGGACCGAGGGCAACGGCAACCTGTCGGGGCACCGGGTCAACGTCGGCCCGCACCCCGACGGCCGGATCTGGGAGGACCGGTTCGTCCCGGGGCAGCAGCAGGGCAACTGGTACGAGTTCGGCGGCCAGCAGCACTCCGTCGCCCGCGCCGGGTACGCCGACGGCTCGATCAAGGAGTTCCACCGCCCGCCCGCCGCCGGTGCCGCCGACGGCGGGTTCGCCAGCCGCGGCGCCGCGCACGAAGGCACCGGCGTCTGGGTGCGCAAGGACCCGCACGGCGTGGTCATCGGTCGCGCCGACGACTGGCCGGACCCGGCCGGCGGCGTCCGCCGGGTCGAGGCCGACGCCCCGGAGCGCGCCGGCACGTGGAGCTGGTCCGGCTACGACGCGCGCAGCGACAGCCGCACCTGGCAGTGGCGCGACGGCGCCGGGCAGACCGGCACGCGCGAATACGGGCGCGGCTTCAACGGCCCGCACACCACCTACGACGACTCCTTCCGCGACACGGTCCGCGGCGCCGACGGCCACCAGGTCCTCATCCGCGAGCGCCGGATGCTCGACGGCGGCGGCTACGTCGACTCGTGGCGGGTCGACCTGCCCGGCGGCGGGCACGAATGGCAGTGGCGGAAGATCGACAAGTACGGCAACGTCGCGGCGGCCCCGGGCGCCAACCCGCTGCGCCGCTGGTGGGACACCAACGCCGGCAACGGCGCCGGCGGCTGGGTCGCCGACTGGTTCGGCGGCGCGACCCGCTTCCGCGACGAGGTCACCGACGGCGCCGGTGCCGCGGTCGTGGTCCGGGAGATCCCGGCGGGCGCTGAGATCGGCCGGATCCGCGAGTACACCCTCGGTACCCCCGGCGTGTGGCGCGAGTTCGACATGGGCGCCACCGTCCGGGACCGCTCGCAGCTCGGCGCCGGGTTCCTGGAGCGCGACGCCTGGCGCGGGCAGTGGCGCGAGTACGACGCCACCGGGCTCACCGTCGCCCGCCGCACCGACGACGGCTTCGTCTTCGAACGCGGCGCCGGCGGGGTCTGGGAGCGCGTCGGCCGCGAGCTCGACTACCGCGGCGGCGTCACCGAGGTGCGCGGCTGGAACCGGCGCATCCGCGAGGCCAACCGCATGGAGTGGGGCGGCGAGGTGCGGCTCGGCACGCACACCGAGGCCCTGTACGAGCCGTACTGGAAGCTCGCCCTGCAGAAGGCGGCCCTGGAGTTCTCCCAGGAGTTCCTGCTCGAGTTCGCCGCGAACCTCGCCGTCAACGGCATCGTCGACGCGATCGCCGGCACCGAGTTCAACGGCAAGGACGTGCTGAAGGCGTTCGCCAACGCCGCCGTCGGCGCGGCCGTGAAGCAGGCCGTCGGCTCGCTGGTGCACGACAACAAGTTCGGCGCCATGCAACGCTCCGGCGACTGGAAGGCCGGTCTCGCCAACATCGACGGCGGCAAGGGCTGGCACCGCAAGCCGCTCAACCACGACAAGCACTGGTCCAACGAGTGGGCCGGCAACGAGACCGCGACCCGCTGGCGCGGCGGCACCTACGACTTCGCGTTCAACGTGCCGGTCGCCGGGCTCACCGGCTTCGTCAACGGCAGCATGAACGCGGCCGTCTTCGGCATCACCGACGCCAACGGCAACACCGTCTACCTCACCGGCGGCGCCGCCGTCTACGACGGCCTGCTGTCCGCCGCGGCCGGCGTCACCGGCGCCGTCACCACCAGCATTGCCAAGACGCTCTTCAACTCCGGCCTCGGCGGCCGGGCGTTCCACCGCCAGGGGGTCGCCGAGTTCGCGCTCCAGTTGCCCTGGAAGATCATCGAGAAGACGGTCACGTCGCAGCTCCTCAAGGAGTTCCGCATGCACGACAACCCCTGGTACTACGCCAGATGACCAGGGTCCTGACCGTCTCCGGCGCCCGTGGCGGCCGCGGCACCCACCGCACGATCGCCGAGGCCGTGCGCGCCGCCGCGCCCGGCGACACCATCGCGGTCGCGCCGGGCCGCTATCCCGAGCCGGTCCTGCTCGACCGTGACGTGCACCTGCGCCCGGAGTACGGCACCGGCAGCGTCGAGATCGGCACCCTGACCCTCACCGCCGCGGCCGCCACCGTCACCGGGCTGATCGTGCGCGGTGCCGACCCGTCCCGCCCCGCCGTGTCGGTCCAGGACGGCGCCGGCGCCGGCCGGGTGCCCGTCGAGGGGGACGGGGGCCGGGTCGGGGCCCCCGCGGCCGGCGCCGGCGCCGCCCGCCTGCGGCGCGGCCTCGGCGGGGCCGGC
>NZ_JBEXDG010000107.1:0-15711 GCF_040605635.1 Dactylosporangium sp. NPDC005555 | reverse complement strand
GGAGCCTCTGACCGTCGGCCGGACCTGTCGTAGGCGACTGGGCACCGGCACCGGCTGGGGCTTTATCGCGGTCACGCCGACTCCAAGATCGAGGACATGCAAACGTCTGCAGCGACCCATGCAGGCCCCGGCGCCGGTCGCTACCCGTACGCCGACCGTCGAAACGCCGACCACTGAGTTCGAAAACGCGGGTGCTGCGGCATGCGGGTGCGGCGGCATGAGGTGCACGCTGCATGGTTGCCGGCGTGAGTAGCCCCGCCGGTTACGTCGAGCACGGGCGGGGCATGACCCGGCGCCACCCGGGTACACAACGCGTCGTCAACCGATAAGGCTGTACCTCGCAAAGGAGTGGGCAGTTCGGCGTCGAACTCCGCGCCGGGCCCGGTGAGGGCCGCCCTCCGCGCCACCGCAGCACCGGCACCCGATGCGCTGATACTGCGCCGCAGCGGACCACCCATGCTCCGGTCCCATCGATTTTTGACGGGACCGGAGCCGTGTGCCGACCGTACGACGCCCAGAGGCCGTCCCTGCACGCGGATGTGCATGACGGCCCCCGATGTACGAGCCTCAGGCGACAGCCGCGGACGCGGGGAACCTCTCCCAGACGGAGTGCCCCCCGTCATCGCTGCGCGGACCTTGGTACCAGCCGGTTTGAACGGTAGGCCGGCGGGCACCTTGCCACGGGGTCTGGCAACGGGGTGCGACCCGACGCTCGGTGGCTTGCGGAACCGCCGGGCACCTGCCGCCTGTGATCGGTGGCCATCTCCGCTGCGTGGGCTGTCCACCGATCACAGGTCCAGCCGGGTGGTGTGAAGGATCCCCACCGATTGTCGTGCCGGGTCCGGTCGGCGGGCCGATGCCTGTGACCCCGCACCCGCCGATGATGTATCGGCTCGACCTAGAACCTTGCCCAGCAGACGGGACCAGAGCAGTGGCCTAGCGTCGGACCTGACACCCTCTGACACGTGCCCACTGCCTGGATCCGGGCAACTGTCATAGGACCGGGCGTGCCGACGAATCGACCTGCAGACGGGACGACGGCACCGTGCGCTGTTCCTGGACCGGTGTCGGCTACCAGTAATGTCGCCGTCCGGCGATGGGCCGTCCGATCGAGCCCAGGAGGAACAGCACCGCCCCGATCACGATGAGGATCACGCCGATCGTTGTCAGGATCGTGATGTGGAGGAACCAGCCGAGTAGGAGCGGGATGATGCCGAGGATGAACATACGTGCCGACGTGCTGTGCCTCGAACTGTCCACGATGGACGCCGACGACGAGCACTTCGTGGCGAAGGTCACCGTGCTCATCGAGAACGTGACGCACCACATCGAGGAAGAGGAGCAGGACTGGTTCCCGAAGGTCCGCGAGGGCCTCGGCCGCAACCAGTTGCAGGAGATCGGCGCGAGGATGGTGGAGCTGCGGCCGAAGGCGCCGACAAAGCCCACCCAGCCCGCCGCGTTGAAGAAGGCACTCGACGCCGTCCGCGCCTGAGCACCGCCCTTAGCAAGACGGCTTCGGTGTCTGCGGCAGCTTGTCGACAAACGAGTTCACCGAGCGCCGCGACACCCCCGCCACCGTGCGGATCCAGCCGGGCTTGCGCAGGTCCAGGACTGCGAGCGCGTATAACAGAACGGGCCGCGCCTCAGCGTCTAGTGCGGTTGCGCGAGGTTGACCGCGGCGTGGCCTAAACGGTGTCACCGATTTCGGCAAGCCGGGTCCGACCGACGAATGTGGCTTCTGCCGTTACGCTGTGGCGCTACGGGCAAGGCCGCACAGGGCCACGAGCCGGACCGCCACGCCGTCCGCGCCGGCCCAGCCCGCCAGATCGTGCTGCGGCAGCTGCCATCCGCGGTCCGTCGCCCCGTCCAGCAGGCCGTCGCCGTAGCTGGCCAACGCTGTGAGCGTCGGATGACGGCCGCGGACGCCGAGCAGGTCCCGAACCTCGGCTGCGTGCTGGTCCACCTGCGCTGACAGGCCGGGAATCACAGCTGCTGCCGCGAGGCCGGCGGCGCCGATCCGTCGGTGGAGGCGGTCGAGCAGCATCTGCACGGTCGCGCGGTCGGCGCCCAGGTTCGAGGCGGGGATGCTCATGAAGCTAGACCATAGAGAAGCCGTACCGGGGCGAAAAGCCCCAACTGGTCCTTTGCCGACATCATGACCGTTCGGCTATCGACCGGCTGGCCAACCGGGCGAGTCCGGCCGATCCACCGGAGCCGGCGACCCTGGCAGGCCTGTGGTTGCCGGTGTTGCCGGCTCACGCGAACGGCGGTGGCACGGCCTGGGAGGTCGCAGCCACCGCCGCGGTGGGCACCCGTTCTACGGTGCCGTTGGGGGACGTTGACCGGGCTGCGGCGGCACGGTCCTTGTGCCGTCTGCAGCGGACGTAGGCTGCGACGGGCCGGTGGCGCGCTGGCCGGCGGCCTGGTCGCGGTACGTGGGAGAGGCTTGCGGGCCGGCGGCGACCGGCTGCGGCTTTTCTGTCATCAGCCGCTCGGCGTCGCTCTGGCCGGCCGTGTACGCCTTCGGGAGTTCGGAGCGGCGGCCCGACTCTGTCTCCGCCCGGTCCAGCCATCTGTCCCAGCGCGCCTGCATCGGCTTCACCAGCCCGCCGCCGACGCCGACGATCAAGATGCCGGCCAGGGTGGCGAGAACCGCGATCAGGACCGGGGTCGTGACAGTGGTCGCCACCCCGATCTGGTTGAGCGCGGCGATGACGCCGATACCGAGGATGAACACGGAGGCGACGTTCGCCACAGCGCGACCATAGGAGAATCCCCCCAACGCGGTGGACACGATGTCCCTGACCGCGGCGGCGATCGCGGCGGCGACCACGACGATCAGGATCGCGACGAAGAGCCGCGGCAGCCAGGCGATCACAGCCGAGATGAGCGTGGACACCGCGTTCGGGCCCCAGACGTCGAACGCTATCCGCAGGGTGATCAGCAGCACCGCGTAGAAGACGAGTTGCGCGACGATGCCGGAGGCGTCGTAGCGGGACCGCGCAAGCGCTGTCTTGAGACCGCCGCGCTCTACCAGCCGGTCGAAGCCGACGCGCTCCAGCAGTTTGTCGACCGCCGCGCGCAGCAGGCGAGCCACCAGGTATCCGACGATCAGGATGACGATGAACGCAATCGCCCTCGGAAGTATGGCTGCCGCGGATCGGAGCATGTTGCTCAGCGGGTTGCTGATGTCCACGCTCCGCACGGCGAGGTATCCGGACATCATGACTCCTCGTTTGTGCCAGCGGAGGATCCCTTCCTATACCCGATAAGTCACCCGAGAACCACAATCACCACACCGATCTGTCACCCGCAGGGTCATGGTGGGTCGCGCGGCAGCAGCGGCCCGAGCGGCCCGAGGTCGAGGTCGAGGTCCTCAGGCGACAGGCCGAAGTGCTCGCGCAGTTCACCCATCTGCTCCTCCAGCGCCATAAGGGTTTCCCCGATCCGCTCGATCTGATCGTCGGTGAGGTCACCGACGTCGACACGGCGTAGGGCCTGCCGCTCCATCAGCTGTCGCAGGAGCTCGACGATGGTCAGCACCAGGCTGGCAAATCCGTGCTCAACCGCATCGCGGTCGACCTCGATTCGCCGGCCCAGTGGACGGACCGACGGTACCCGAACTGCGGACTCGGACGGCTCACGCCCGGCAGCAGGCGACGGTATGCCGTCGCGGGGCCCGGTCACTGTGTCCTGTCCTCGCTGGTGGGCGGATGGGCAGCGACCGTGCCGGCTGACGCGATGAGCGCGCGGAGCGAGATGTACACCAGGTCGACGTCGGCGATGGACAGTGTCACCTCGCCCGTGATGACCACGCCCGTGGCGAGCAGCCGGTCGAGTAGGTCGACGAGGGCGACCCGCTCGGGCATCGCCACGGTGCCGTTCGCCGGCGTATTGCCCAGTGTCATCGCGGTGGCTCCTCCTCGATCGTGACGAACGAGTAGGGGGGCCACGGCCCGGTCAACTCCAGGTGGAGCCCAGGGTGGCGGGCCGCCTGCGCGGTGACCGCGTCCCCGAACCGCCCTGAGTCCCGAAGTTCGACCAGGTATGCGCCGTTGAGCAGCATCGGCTCCGTCCGGCCGGTAAGGCGGCGGTCCTGCGGTGGATGACGCCGGGCCGCTGCGGCGCAGCCGGTGAGCGCCGCGTGTACCTCCTCAGCGCCGGCTACCGCCAGTTGCCACCGCTGGTCCTCGGCTGACAGCTGCGCGCGGCGCCGCTGTAGGTAGGCCGTTCCCGGGCGGACGGTGCCGGACGACGACGTGCCGCTGGGTTCGGACGCCGACGCGGTCGGTGCGGCGTACATCTTCACGCCCCATTCCGTTCGGCCACTGACCCGGTCCAGCACGGCGTCGAAGTCGCCGCGCCGCTGTTCGAGCATCGCCCGGAGCCCGGCGTCGTCGCGGTAGACGGTCGTGAGCCGGGCCGGAACCACCGGGCGGGAACGACCAACCGCCTCGACGACGGTGTGATGGGCCCGGGCGACCGTCTCCAGCCAGTCCAGGTCTTCGAGGTTGCGGCGCAGGGGTTCCTCCCCGAACTGCGCCAGGTCCACGGAGCTGACCACCGCGACCAGCCCTCCGGCCTGGACGGTGCGCACGGCGCAACCGCCGATCCCGGTGAGGCCGTCCAGCCCGCACGGATCGGCGTCGCGGGTCACGGCGTGCAGCCAGACACCCGATTTCACGGCCATGACGTGTCCTCGGCAGGTTGCCGGTTGTCACCCACGCTGGACCTGCCGGTGTACCGGGTGGGTGTCGCCGCGTCGAGACGCCGGCTGCGGCGAACGGCCGGCTCGACGCTCCTCCGCTTCAATGCCGGACTCGACCGCCTCGGCCCCGGCTTCGATCGCCTCGGCCCCGGCCTTGGCCTCAAGCGCTTCGGCGCCGGCGGTGCCCGCGGGCAACTCTCCGCGTGCGCGCGACGTGAGCCACGGGTCGTGCTCCCACCAGTCGATGCCCATCTGGCGCGCGGTATCGACCGACGCGACCACCAGCCGCAGCTTGAGCGTGAGGAGTTCGATGTCCAGCAGGCTCACCCGGATGTCGCCCACGATCACGATGCCGCGGTCGAGGACGCGCTCCAGGATGTCGCCGAGGTTGGCCGGCTCGTGCCCGGAAGTCGCCGGGTTCGCGGAACTCGGGCCGAACATCGCGCCGGAGTGGGATGCCTGGGTCATCTCATGCCACCTAGTCGTTGCCCCGTCCGCGCTGATAGCGGCGGATCCGGCGGAACGCGGTCAATGACCCGGCGGCGGTGGCCTGCGCCCGGTAGATCGACAGTATGTCGCCGGATGATGGGATGCGCCGGTCCTCGACGACCTCGACCTCGACCACCCAGCCACCGTTGTCGCGCTCCAGGGCCGTGATACCCGACGGTTGTTTGCCGGTCAGCTCGGCGACGTCCCGCAGGACGGCTCGGGTGACGGTCACCGGTGACAATGCCTCCGGGCGCCTCTGCTCGTCACCGAGCGGCCCCGCCGGTGTCCGCGCACGCGGCCGCCGTTCTGCTTTCTCGTCTCCTTGCTCGTCGTACGCCGCCTCGTCGTAGTCTTCGTACGACGCATCCGTGCGCCTGTCCGCAGCGTTGCGTCCACCAGGCACGGGTCAGCCCTCCTGCCTCCTGCCGGTCGCAGTCGTCGGTTCCGAGCGCCCGACCGGCCGGACCAGCCGGGCGATGAGTTCCCGCTGCTGCCGGTCGGCCTCCGCAGGGGCGATCCGGCCGGCTGATCTGTCCTCGTCGAGCTGCTCGATCTGACGCCGGATCACTGCCGGGTCGTACAGCTGATGCTCGACCTGCTCGCGGATCAGCTCACCCACCCAGAGCGTCACCCGAACCGGCGCGAAGGGCAGGGTCAGGATCCCGCCGATGAGTCCCATGGTCATGCCCCCGGCCGTAGATCCGCGACAAAGTCGTACGGTGCCAACGGGCCGAGCAGCCGTATCTCGACTCGTCCGGCCCATTCCCGGACCAGGTCCTCCACCGCCTGTACGAGTTCCGATTCCCGGCTGGTCTCGGCGAGCACGGCCACGTTGGCGGCGTCGAGCTCGCCGGCCGCGTCGCGCACGATGACGCCGGCGGTCGACGGCGCGATCGCTTGCGCCACCCGTCTGCCGTCCGTCTGCCGTCGAGCGTCGAGCGCGTTGTTGATGGCTTCACCGAGCGCAATGCGTTCGTTCCGGGTCGCCTCCTCCGGCTTGTCCCGGATCTGCGCACGGAGCTGTTCGAGTGCCGGATCCGACTCGATCACTTCGCGTAGCACCGCCCCCTCCACGTAACGGGCCCGCACGATGTACTCGGCCTTGCCTTCGAGTTCGCGCAGCGCCGCGGCGAACCCGTCGTGGTGGGGCGCGAGGAGTTCGTCGACCGTGGCCTTCCGATCCGCCAGTACCGCACCGAAGCGCGCCGGCAGCACCGGTACCACGGCCGCAGTGGCATCCAGCAGCCGTTCGTGCCCGAGCAGATCATCCGGCGTCCCGAGTGGACGGTCGAGATCGAGCTCGGTCACCAGGGCGGCGATCCGGCCGTGGCGCACGACGGTCACGGTTGCCGACTCGCCGCCGACACCGTGGGCTTCGGGGTCCGTCTCGACGTCCTCTGGAACGATGCCGTAGACGTAGACTCCCGTTGCCTGTGCCTGCCCAGTTGTCCCGGCCGATTCGGTGGCCGTCGACATGTCACTCCTCCTCCGCCTGGCGTCGGCGACGCGGAACACGTTCCGGTTCGGCCTGGCCGTCGACCACGTCCTTCAGCTTCTCCCCAGCAGCCTCCAGGACGCCCTGGACGCCGCCCTTCACCTTGTGCTTGGCGCCCCCCTGCGTCAGGTCCTGCACGAGTTCCGGCAGTCCCTCCTTCTCCTGCGAGATGTCCAGACGGTTCACCGCATCCGCGAACCGCAGGTATGTGTCGACGCTGGCCACGACGATGCGTGCGTCGATCGACAACAGTTCGATGCCGACCAGCGACACCCGCACGTACGCGTCGATGACGAGTCCCTTGTCGAGAATCGTGTCGATCACGTCGGCCAGCGACGCGGACGACGGCCGATCGAGGGCTCCACCGCCGCCACCCTGCTGGAGTGCCGTGCTCATCGTGTTGATACCTCGGGTTCTGGTCCTGGTTGTCCCGGTTCTGCGTTTCTGGTGCCAGGTCGTCTCTGACGGCCGCAGCCGGTCAGCGAGCCCGGGCATCCTCCCGCCGCTGTCGCGCCGGCCGCTTCTGGGTCGCCTCTCTCTCCGCTTCCTCCTCATCTCCCTCGAACCGGTCCTCGTGCTCGCCTTCCTCCTGCGATCCTTCCTCCTGCGACGGACGGTCCTCGCGCTGCGGACGCCTGTCCTCCTCGTGGCCGCCCTGCTCCCGCTCACGCGCCTCCTGCTCCTCGCGCATCGCGGTCTCGTGGTCCTTGACGACCTCGCCGTCGCGGATCTCGCCGCGCCAGCCCTCGACCTCATCCGGCTTGAGGATCGTCTGCGTCATCACGTGCCGGCGGAAGTGCTTGAACTCCAGGCGGGCCCGGCGACCCTGCGCCCTCCAGAGATTCCCGGTGCGCTCGAAGAGCCCCTGCGGGTGGTACTCCATGACCAGCATGATGCGCGTCATGTTCGGCAGCATCTCGTGGAACGTGACGGCCCCGTCGACGTGTCCCTTCGGTCCCTTGGAACGCCAGACGATGTTCTGGTCGGGTACCTGCTGGATGGTCGTGGCCTCCCAGGTGCGGTGGGACCAGAAGACCTGCGCCTTCCAGTTGGTCTTCTCGTCCGACGGCCGATCGACGTTCTCGACCTTCTTCATGAAGCTGGGGAAGTCCTCGTACTGGGTCCACTGGTTGTACGCGACCCGCACCGGCACACCGACATCGAGCGTCTCCTCGATGTTGGTCAGCTTCAGCTTCTTGGCCTTGCCGCCCTTGCCGCCGCCGAACAGGCCCTTGACCTTCTCCTTCATGCCGGCCAGCCCTCCGCTGAACGCCGCCCGCAGCGGCGACTTCCCTTCGGCGACCTTCTTCGCGCCGGTCACCGCGGCGACGATGCCTGCTCCACCCTGACCGCCACCCTGACCGCTCGCGTACTCGGTCAGGCGATCGGTCACCGAACTGAGCTTCTGACCGGCTGCGTCGACCGCCCGCTGCCCGGCAGCCGAGAGCAGATTCCCCAGCTCCCGCACGAGCAACTCGGCGATCTTCTCGCCGATGCCCCCAGCGGCCTTGGTGCTCGATTGCCCAGCCATGGCACGCTATCCTTCCCTGCGGCGCACGGGTGGCCGCCCACCCGACCGCGCGCGGGCCGGCACCGGTTCCTCGTCTTCCTCTTGGTCGTCCTCACGCTCGTAGTCCTCAGCGGGCGGTGACCGACGGGCGGCCTGCCGCCCGGAGCGGCCGTCGCCACGCTCTCCGGACGACGCGTACTCTTCCTCGTCTCGTTCCGGCTCGGGCGAGGCCGCTCGCGGGCGCCGGGCCGGCCGCTCGCGCACTTCCTCCTCCGGCTCCTCCGGCTCCCGGTCCTCGGGCCGCTCCTCCTCCGGCTTGCGCGCCTTCCGTGGCTCGCGGAGCGCGTCGGCCCGGCCGCGCATCCGGTCGCTCATCGAGCCGATCCGACCGGTCACCGCGGCCCGCGCCGCATCCTTCGTGGCCTCCACCAAGGGCGCACCCAACTCGCCGAGCTTGCCGATCTCCGGCGACGAACCGAGCGCTCGCACCCCGTGCTGCAACAACCCGCCCGGGCGGCTGAGCCGACCACTGGCCGCAGCGGCGGCCAGCAACAGCCCCCACCGCAGCTTGTGCTGCCGCCCCAACAGATAACCGATACCGGCAGCCAGAACCACCTGCGTCCTGCAGTTCACGGTCTCCCCCTTCTGCCCAAATCCACCCCGGCCGGCCAGCGCGGCCCGTGCCACGCGGGAAATACACGCGACCGGCACGAAACATGAACAAGACTATGCATTTGATGCACTAAACGGATTTTCTACCCCCGCCACCCAGCGGCGAAACTCGCATTTCACGGCCACTGCACACCCACGCGCGACACGCGATGGCCTGCCCTCGGAGCCACCTTGCTTCCCGCCGACCGCAGGTACGGCAGTAGCTCGCAGCGACGTAAACGCGATGTCCACCCGCATGTCCTCCTGACCGCCGACCAACCTCCGGCGCACTGCCTCCAGGAGGACCGCGCGCATGCCAAGGCCCGTGACGCCCTCTCGGTGCCAGGTCGGGCCGCAGCCGCTCCCGCCGCACCGCCGGCGGGCCGGGGTGAAACAGGGGATGGTCCGCGACACCCGGACCGTCACGAGTGCGGCGGCCTGCACGGTCGCCGCGACGGCCGCTGGCGTGTCGTCTTTGGCGAGGAACAGGATGGTCGGCCGGGTCTCGCCGGTAGGGTCGGCCCAGGCGACGTCGATCGTCGCGCCGGTGTCGCGGACGATACGCACGTCACCGGCGGGCCGGAAGGACGGCGTCCACGCGGCCCGGGTTGACGCCGGCCCGGTGACCGGCTGCGGCCTAGGGCTGGTTACGCTATCGGTATGTGCACACGTTTTCGGCGTGTCAACGGCAACGATCACCCCGGAACGTGAATGCATTGATGCATTCTTACTTATCGAATACCGGTTGTGTGACCCGCCCGTCACTCCACACCTCGGTCGTGCCCTTGAACAGCCGGCGTCCGGATGGCCCCGCAACGCGATGGGCAACCGGCCTGCTCCGCTCCTGGAGGAGTTTGGTGGCTGTCAGACCAGCTCGGCCAGAGCGTGCCGGTTGCATCGCCGTCGCCGTGCACCCTGTCACGGCGGTGCTGCGACCCGCGCGGTGGCTTCTGCCGGTGACCGCCGTCATCCTGCACGGCTGCCTGTACGGCTGCCCCGTCGCCGACCAGATCCGCGGCTGAACCCTGGCCCTGGATTCTGGCCTACTGGGCACCCGGTGGCCGGTAACTGACCTTCTGCCGGGCGGCCTGATCGATCTCGTCCGGCGTCAGCAGCACGACCGTCTGCGTGCCGACCGCACCGGAGGCGGCGGCGGCAAGGCAGGCCGCGGCGGCCGTCGCGTTGTCGGGCAGCTCCGCGTTGCTGGGGCGAGGTGCCGAACTTTCAGCGCTCGCCGAGTTCTGCCGTGGCGACGACGGCGTGTACCTGTGGTGGCGGGCGCCGGCGTGGACGGGCAAGTCCGCGTTGTTGGCGGCGTTCACGCTGGACCCCGCCGGTCGGCGTGCGGGTCGTCGCGTTCTTCGTCACCGCCAGGTTCGCCGGGCAGAGCGACCGCTCGGCGTTCGTCGACGTGCTCGTCGAGCAGCTCGCCGACCTGCTGGACGAGCCGGTGCCGCCGCTGCTGACCGAGGCCACCCGCGAGTCCTGGCTGCTCGGGCTGTTGCGCCGGGCCACCGAGCGGTGCGGGCGGCTCGTGCTCGTCGTCGACGGGCTCGACGAGGACCGGGGCGCGGTGGCCGGGCCGGAGGCGCACAGCATCGCCGCCGTGCTGCCGGAGCGACCGCCGGCCGGACTGAAGATCGTCGTGAGCGCCAGGCCGCATCCGCCCATCCCGTACGACGTGCCCGACGGCCACCCGCTGCGTGACCCGGCGATCGTCCGGGTATTGACGGTGTCGCCGCACGCGACGGTCCTGCGCTCGGAGATGACCCGCGAGCTGCGCCGGCTCATGCGCGGCACAGCGCTGCAGCGCGATGTGCTCGGGCTGGTCACCGCGTCCGGTGGCGGCCTGCACCTGGCCGACCTGGTGGAGCTGACCGGAGCGCCCGCTGCTCACCGCGAGCGGCAGCAGCGCGGCAGGCTTCACCGAGATCGCTGTCGCCGCCGGCGCCGTGGCCGAATCCGACGACGTCGACCTGGTGACCCTCGCTCGGCTCGGCGTCCGTGCGGACCGGCTCGCCGCGCGTCGCGCCGGGCTGCCGACGGAGCTCCCGGCGCTGTGGGTCACCCTCGGCTCGCCGCAGGTCGGTGTGGCGCTCGCCGCCGCCGTCGCGGGCGAGAAGGCGGCGGTCCTGGTGGTCGCCGAGCTCATGGCCACCGGCGACGCGGCGCGCGGGATCGAGCTGGCACAGGGCATCCGCGGCGCCCGGATCCGGGCAGCGGCGCTGGTACGGGCAGCGTCGGTCTTCGCGCGCCGGCGACCGCGGGCAGGCCGATGAGCTGCTGCGACAGGCGTACGAGTCATGGCCCAAGGAGGGCCGCGCCGACGGCCTCGAAGGGTTCGTCTCGGAGGTGGCCACCGCCGGTGACATCGACGGCGCGCAGACCTGTCTGCGCCGCATCGACGACCCCGCGTCCCGGGCGGTGGCCGCGGCCGTCGTCGCGGTGGAGGCCGCCAGAGCGGGCCGCACGGAACAGGCCAGGAAGCTCGCCGGTGAGGCGGACACGCTCGGCCGGGCGCTCAACAGTCCGCTGCGCTCCGTGTGGATGTGGGTGACACGTGCCGTCGCGGCGGCAAGCGGCGCACAGCGGGCGCACAGGTTCGTGCGCTCCATCGGCTGGGCGAACTGGAGCGACTTCGGCGGCGGCCAGATGGGCGACTACATGTTTCTCGGCAGCCTGGGCAGCGACATCGCCGCCGGGCTCGCCGTCGCCGGTGACTTCGCGGGCGCCTGGAGGATCGAGGAACCCTACGAGCGGTCACGCGCCAAGCTGCGCATGTCCCACGTCGTGCCGCCCGATGCCGCGCGGCGGCTGATCGCCGAGGTGCTGTGGGACCGGCACTGGCACGGCTGCTGGGAGGCGCTCGGCAGGGTCGACCCCGCCGCCCTGATGACCCTCGCGGACGACCGCATCAACGACGTGCGTTAGCGGCACCTGATCGGCTCGGGCGACGCCGTACCGACGCCGACCACGCCGACAAAGTCAGGGGCGCGGCCCGCAGTCCCGGGTCGCGCCCCCCTGACCGATGGTCCCGTCCGGCTTACCTGCCGATCTGCTGGCCGTTGTCGGCCCAGGTGTTGTTGCTCCACGTGGGGAGCGTCGACGCGTTCAGGGCTTGAGTGCCGTAGTAGCCGCCCTTGGGCCAGAAGCCGCCGCCGGACTGGCGCATGAACTTGTTGTTCGTGACCTTGCCGTTGGTGATCTTGTAGTTGGCGTCGTACCAGTAGAACGAGTAGCCGCCGCCGTTCATCAGGTTGCTGTCGACGACCACGTCGTTGATCGGGCCGATGTCGGCCTTGAGCAGGATGCACGACGTCTGGGTGTGCTGGTTCTCCAGACGGTTGTGCAGGATGCGGACGTACACGGCGTTCGTCGACTGGATGACGTCGTTGTGCTGGGCGGAGCCGGTGCCGCCCGGGTCGTGCAGCCAGGAGTCCTGCACGGTGCCGCGGCCGTCGATGCGCAGGATGTCGCCGGAGCCGTGGGCGTTGACCCGCAGCAGGGTGTAACCGGTGCGGCCGATGAGGGCGATGCCACCGGTCGAGGCGTCCTTGAGCTGCCCGTCGATCTCGGTGTCCTCGATGCGCAGGTTCGCGTTGTCGTCGGTGGAGGTCACGGCCTGGACGTTGGCCACGCGGATCCGGCTGTTGCGGATCGTCACGTCCTTGGCCTTGATCTCCAGGTGGCCGTTGATGTCCTTGCCGTCGATGACCGTGCCGGCGACCGTGATCGTCATCGGGCCGGTGTACGGCGTCAGCGTCACCTTCTTACGTGTGTCGCCGGGCAGGCCCTGCGGGTAGCCGGTGTTGTGCGCGGCCGGGTAGCCGGCGACCGTGTAGGTCGGGCTGCCGCCCGCGCCTGGCGTCGTCGAGGTGCTGCCCGTCGGTGTGGGGGACGCGGAGGCGGAGGGCGACGCCGGAGCCGACGTCGTCGGGGCGGCCGAAGCAGAGGGGCTGGCCGGTGCGGACGTGGAGGGCTTGCCGCCCGTGCTCGTGGAGGCGCTGGGCTGCGCGCTGTAGCCGGGGAGGGCGCCGTAGCCGGGGAGCGTGTCCTTGCACGCGGTCAGGCCGCCGGTGGCGAGCAGGGCCGCCACGATGCCGACACCCGCGCGGCGCAGCGGGCTGCGACTGGCTGCGGGGTGGCGCGGGGACCCGTCGGCGGAGTCATGCGAGGTGGAGTGCGGGTTCATGCTGTGGGAATCCTCCCGGTCAGTCGACATCCGTCAGTCGACGGCCATTGGCCTGTCGGTGCTTTTGGCAGTCGGAGTTTTTGTCGGCGTGAAAGTCGGTCGGGGTTCCAGACCTAACTGCAACTTTCTTTGTCTGCGGCGCACGCGATTGCCCATTCCGGCGGACCCGAAATCGGCTGCGTGACCAGCGCTTTTGCGCCGTCCGAGACCTTGCCGTAACCGTTCCGTTCGAAAGCATGCCACGGCCCGGCGACGGAATGAATCCATGAATGGTCGATGTACCGCTACCTTTAGCATTCCTAAGTCAGGGCTAAGAAGCAGTACAATCAGAAAACCCCACGTAAGCCCCGGATCGGGCAAATCGGCGTGGAATCACAGTGGCCCAGATCACACCTACTGGTGCGGCCACGAATACGGCCTTCGCCGTTCCCGCAATGCGTTGAACCTTACCGCCACATAGCCGTTCGACCCAATACCATCGAGTGTGATTCTGCTTGATGGCCCATTTCGGACCTGCAATTCGACGGGTGTCATCGGCCCGGGCGGGGCCGCCGGTCCTCGATGCCGAGGCCCCCCCGGGGTGTCAGTTGTGCACGTGGGTGTCGGCGGCGGGTGCGGCGGCGGCGTGCTGGTGCTCCATGCCGGGCGGCATGTTCCCGTTCTTGTCCAGCACGTGCAGCATCGTCGACATGCCGGCGTCGGAGTGGAACTGCATGTGGCAGTGCAGCATCCAGTGCCCCGGTCCGACCGATTCGCCGGCGACCACGCTGACCCCGAACGTCTGGGCCGGGCCGAGCACCTTGGTGTCGATGATCGGCACCGAGTCGGCAAGCGGCTGCCCATTGCCCACCACCCCCGTCCGGGTGTCCGCCCAGGAGTGCCCGTGCAGGTGGAAGGTGTGCATGTCGTTGCCGATGCCGACCACCACGAACTCCACCCGCTCCCCCATGCGGGCGACCAGGCAGGTCGGGCCGGGCTGCGGGCTCACCTCCGCGCAGGTGTCGATCGCCGCGCCACGACGCAGGTTGATGCTCTGCTGGTTGCCGAAGAGCACCGTGTAGGTACGGTCCGGTTTCGGGTCGCCCGGGCGGCGGACCACCAGGCCGCCGAAGAGGCCGGCGGCGAGCCCCTGGGTGCCGTGCGGGCCACCCACCACGTGGTCGTGATACCACCAGTACCCGGCGGTGCCCTGCGCCCCGGTCCTGGTGTTGCGGGGCTGGGCGTACCAGGTGTAGGTGCGGGTGCCGCCCGGCGGGACGAACGACCCGCTCTGCACCGTGCCGTCGGACTCCTGGGTGTACTTGACGCCGTGTACGTGCAGCGAGACGCCGAGCGGGTGACTCGGGTTGGTGCGCAGCGCCGCCAGAGTAGCCTCGGGCACCAGGTTGTGCAGGGTGATGGCGAGGCACTCCCCTTCCATCATCTCCATCAGCGGGCCCGGGTAGGACGCCGTCTCCGGGGTGAGGCCGTAACCGATCCGGGTCTGCGTGCCGTCCTTGGGCAGTTCCACCGCGTACAACTGGGTGGTGCGGTCCGGCGTGGCGCAGCCGTCCGGACGCTCGGCGAACATCCCGGTCTGGGCGGCGGCCAGTCCGCCGGCGCCGACCACGGCGACCAGCATGACCACCGCGACGACCAGGTACCGTCCGACGGCACGCGGACGCTCGGGGGTGAGCCGCGGCTCCGCCGGCCCGTCCTCGATCAGGCGCCAGGCCCTCATCGGACACCTCGCAGCACGACCGTGCGGCCGGCAAGGCCTCGGGACAGGCCGCGGTGGTTGATCCTGTTCCTGGACATGGTGCAGTCCCTTGGAACGCTGAACATGGAACCTCCTGTGGTGCAGCCGGACGGGCGAACTGCCGATGACCGGATGCACCGGTCGCCGGCGGGCGGCGTCAGGCTGGGGAAACGGAACGATGCGGGTGCGGCACGCCCGGAGGGAAGGCGCGCAGCAGGCAGGGTGCTGCGGTGACGGCACGCTGGAGTGACCGCCGGGATCCCGCGACGCGGGGCGGCACTCGATCCGTCAACGCATAGCCGCCACCGTATCCGTCACCTGTTCCAAAAGAAAGAGTTGCGTCAACGTAAGTTCGGCGTGTAGGAGCCGAACTTCCGCTATACGATCCGAAAGTCGCCTCCCCGCGGGCCGGGTCCGTGAAACGTTCACGCCCGGAGCGTGGCCATGCCGTTCGCGGGGTTTCGACGCATTGACAGCTATTCGTACGTCTCCTTACTGTCCGGCCGTCGTCCGGAGTGGGCGGGTTTCGAAACCACTTGGAGGCGTCATGGCCGGTTTGCTCGGCGGAAGGCACACGCTCCGGGCCCGGCTGGCGTTGGCGCTCGGCGCGGGTCACCGCCGCTCTGCTGGACAACATCCGCGCCCAGGGCTTCAACAGCGTCCGTATCCCGGTCACCTGGGGCCAGCACATGGGCGGCGCGCCGAACTACACCGTCGACGCGGCCTGGCTCGCCCGGGTCAAGGAGGTCGTCGACTGGGCGCTCGCCGACGGCTTCTACGTCATGATCAACGTCCACCACGACTCGTGGCAGTGGCTCAACACGATGCCGGGTGACCGCGCGAACGTCCAGAACAAGTACAACGCGCTGTGGACGCAGCTCGCGGCCGCGTTCCGCGGTTCGTCGCCGAAGCTGGTCTTCGAGAGCGT
>NZ_JBEXDG010000106.1:0-16245 GCF_040605635.1 Dactylosporangium sp. NPDC005555 | reverse complement strand
GTTGCCCGGAAAGCGGGCACGGCGGGTTCGGGCCGGGGGCCGCTGGAAAAGGACCTGCACGACAGGCACCTCGCCAGCGGCCTACCGGTGCCGCGTCGTGGTGATGTCTCGGTGATGATGAGCGCTGGCTGGAACGCGGCGCGGGCCAGCCCAGTTGCCGGCCAGGCGGGGGAGGCCGCCGAGTTGTCTGTGGCGGGCGGTCCGTAGCGTGGCGCGATGGGAATGTACCCGGAGTACAAAGAGATACCTGCGGCCCTGCTCGCCCGGCTGCTCGAACACCCCGATGACGAGGAGTGGGTCGACGGGCTGCTGTTCGAGACCGGTGATTCGGACTCGACCACTGCGCCGGGCTGGAGCGCGGCGGCGAGTTACTCAACCCTGACTGACGAGGAGCTTCGCGCGCGCTTTACCTGGCCCCACCTGACCTTCTCTGCCGCGCAGCGGCGCCGGCTCGGCGCCCTCGACCTCGGCAAGTACCCGGATCCGGACTGGTTCAGCCACTTCCTCTTCGCGGCCGATACCCCAGAACGGATCGATCTGACAGGCGTGCTCAGCGACGACTGGGACGAGAGGAACGCCGCCTGGGAGAAGATCGTGGAGGTGCCGGTCCACGTCGCGCACCACAGCGCCTACCGCAAAGGGGACACCGAGTACGGCTTCCACACGAACGTGCCCTGCTACGGCATCGGCGCGTACCGCACGGCCGAGGTTCTGGCCTCCGTGTGGGACAAGATCGAACGCGTCCTCGCCGCCTACCCCGAGCAAGCCAGCCGCATCATCGAGCAATTCGAAGTGCAGATCAGGTACTACTACGGCTGCGTCGCCCGGGGCAGCGTCGACCTGAGCGCGTGCTGGTAGCGCAATAGCGCTGGCGCGGCAGGCGTCCGGAGAACGGGGTGCGTCGGGCCCAACAGCATCCAGAGGCGACGGCGCCTCACCTGCCACCGGTCATGTCAACCGAAATGTCCTGGCCCGGCTCGCCAGCAGCCGTTAGCGCAGCGCCGCCACCGCAGTCTCGATCACCGTGTCGGGCGGGCTGACGACGTCGGGCACGACGCCGGCGCCCTCCCAGTTGGTGCCGGTGATGCTGTCGACGACGTAGGCCTCGGGCAGGTGCGCCAGAACCGTCGGCGCCAGCCGGATCGGCGTGATGTGATCGGCGGCGCCGGGCGTGGTTTCACCCACGACGGCAACCCTGCCCCGTGTCTGCAGGTGATATGCGAGCGCTTCGCCGGACGAGAACGTGCCCGGGCCGACGAGGACGGCGACCGGCTGCCGCAGACTCGTGCCGGCCGGCAGGGCGGGTGTCCACCACTGGCGCCGCCGGTCCGGGTAGACGACCTCGGACAGCTGCGTCGGCGTATCGCCGAGCAGCCGGCCGGCGATGTGCGCCACCGTTGCCGGGTCGCCGCCCCCGTTGGCGCGCAGGTCGAGCAGGATCCGGGCCGAGCCCTGAGCGAGGGCGAACGCGGCGTCGAGATACGGCTGGGCGAGGCTGACGGCGTCGAGGTCATCGACCCTGATGAGGCAGGTGCCGTCCGCCAGCCGCTGCACCCGCGAAACGCACGCGGCCCGAGCTCGGACCACGTCCGGGTCGGGATCCGGCCAGCCCGGCGACACGGTGTCGGGCCGGCCGGTGCCGCCGGGCTCGAGGGTGAGCTTGAGATGGCGGGAGACCGTCCACGCACACCGTTCGATCGCCACGCAGTCGGCGCCAGTGACCGGGGTATCCACGGCCTCGAACCGTTCGGTGAGCACGGCGATGAGCGCGTCTCGGCGCGCGCCGGGCGGCATCAGCCGGGGCAGCCAGTCGGTGAGCCGCTCGACGAGGTCATGCACCAGCAGGACGTCGGACATGACCGAACGATAGGGCAGCGGGTCCGCGTCCAGCAGCCTCGACCGCTACGCCCGCAGCGAACCGGCTTCGCAGCCTGCACAGCTCAGGTCGGGCGGTGAACGGCACCGACCCGTCCGACGGACAACCGTGTTTCCGCTGGCTGACCGTCCTGGCGGTGATCGGCCACGAGATATCCGGCCGCGTAGCCGAGCCCCGATGCCTGTACCTCGACCGCAGAGAGAACACCATCGGCCGACGCCAGGTGATCGCGCGTATCCAAACGCTCCGCGACGAACTCATCAGCAGCGGATGCCGGCGAACGCATGGCGGCAGTACGCTGGCTGGGATGGCCGTGCAGGTTCTTGGTCACAGACCTCACCGTCCCGCTGATGTGAACGCTCGCGGGATCCTGGACCGTGCGCCGGCACAGATCAGCAGTGTGTTCATCGCAGAGCTTGACCAATCCGATGCGACACAGCTTGGTTCGTACGGCCTGCGGATGGTGGTACTGGCGATGCGGGAACGTTCCCTGGATCGCCTCCAGCACGGTCTGCTGGCGATAGCTCTTGGCGCTGCGGTCGACGTCCCCGACGACCGGGATCTCATGGTCGGTTTGGCGTTGCCGCACGTAGCCGCCAACCAGCTCGGCGCTCAGCCGATTCGGGTCTTCGAAACGACGGCGGCGCGCTTCGATGAAGGCTCGTTGCCGGAACTCCTGCGCGTGTTCGGCGCCCGCGTCGACGTCACACTCGCCGCCTTCGGATGGCGTCAGATCGTGACGGACAACGGCCTCGAGGTCATCTCCGGTTGACTGCGCATGGCGACGCCGGAGGCACTTGCCGCGGTGTGGCAGGCGTTGCCAACTGGTGGTCGACATCGAGTGGCGTTGCGCGCCGATCGCCACCAAGCCGCAGCGCTCGACCGGCGGCCATGAGCGGATGCCTTGAGCACCGGGATTTCAGTCAACAGGCAGCACCGACGGGTCGAGTTCCCACGCGCCAGGGATCAGCAGGACGCATACCGGCCGCTCGTCGGGTGGGGTCGCCGCCTCGTAGGCTATGGTCACCTCCCGCGCGGCCCGGCTGGCTGGAGGCAGCAGCCGCATGACGATCCAGTAGGCCGGTCCGTCGCCGCGCTCCGCCGCATGGCGCAGCAGGGCAAACGCCGCAGCGTCATCGCCCTTGTGATGCAGCAGTCCAGCCAGGTCCAGGCGTTCTCGGTCCCGAACCG
Organism: Dactylosporangium sp. NPDC005555; assembly: GCF_040605635.1. Classification (NCBI taxonomy): domain Bacteria; kingdom Bacillati; phylum Actinomycetota; class Actinomycetes; order Micromonosporales; family Micromonosporaceae; genus Dactylosporangium; species Dactylosporangium sp. NPDC005555. Next base: position 13,178 of record NZ_JBEXDG010000106.1, on the reverse strand, counting down.
CTGAGCCTGACGTCGAACCCCGTTGCACCGGGCGGCGCCGTACCGGACACTGTTGGCGATCAATTTAGCGACGGGGGGAGTCGCGGTGCGGCTTGCGGGTGTGCTGATGGTCTTCGTGGTGAGTGGCGCGTTGCTGGCGGGGTGTCAGCAGGCGAAGGATCCGGCGCCGGCCGTGTCGGCGAGCCCGTCGGCGTCGGTGGCGCCGTCGACGGCGGCCGGTGACGCCGCCAAACCGGTCGTGGGCAACTGCTGGACGTCCTACACCGCGACGTACACTGGCGACAAGATCAACGAGCTGATCGTGGACGAGCTGCATCCGGTGGCGGACTGCGGGGCGCGGCATCTGACCGAGACGTTCCACGTGGGTGCGTTCCCCGGTGACACGTTGCCGGCCGACCCCGAGGTGCAGCGTGTGTACGCCGAGTGCGAGGCGAAGGCGGCTGAGTTCCTCGGCGCGGACTGGCACGACGGTCGGCTGGCGCTGCTGCTGTTGCCGCCGACGGAGGCGAGGTGGGACGCGGGCGTCCGGGCGTTCCGCTGCGACCTCGTCGAGCGGCGCGGTATCAGCGACGAGTCGTCGTTCCGCACCGGTTCACTCAAGGACAGCATGCGCGGCGCGCGTCCGATCGGGCTGGGCTGCGGCACGGTCGTGTACAACACGGACCCGAAGCGTACGCCGCTGTGGATGCAGCCGGCTGCCTGCGGCCAGCCGCACAACGGCGAGTACATCGGGACCGTGCGCGCGCCGGCTGGCGCTGCCACCGCCCCGGGCACCGGCGAGCACCTGCGCCAGCAGTGCTCCCAGCTGGTCGACCGCTACACGGGTCGCTCCTTCGCGAACCTCGCCACGCAGCTCGGGCAGCAGATCGGGCTCCTGTGGTGGCGGGTGTCGGACCACAACTGGGACGCCGGCGAGCGCAGCGCCCGGTGCGTGCTCGTCGTCGAGCAGCCGATCGCGAAGTCCCTCAAGGCCTGACCGACGCGTCGAGAGCCGGCCGGTGCCGTCCACATGCGACATCCACGGGCCACGCCCCACCTGCGTCCGATGGAATTACAGTTCCGCCGCTGACGCGGGACAGCACGCCGCATGCTGCGGAGCCGAGAGCACCGGCCGGTCAGCAGCACGCGACGGCTCATCGGCAGTTCAGTGAGTGCCGGGTCGTTCCCCGGGCATGCGCACTACATACGGAGAGTCACACCGGCCCGGCCGGCGGCGCGCTCGCTCGGCGGCAGATCCGTGTGCCCGATCGAGCCTTCCAGTCCGGCGTAACCGAGATGCGGCAGGCACTCGACCAGTGGATCATCAGCGGAGTGGGAACAGCCGATGACGTCAAGCGTGCGCGAGATCGTTTTGAGGGCACGCTGCGCGCCCTGCCGGGCCGGCGCCTGACTGCGGTCGACTACTGGGACGTGTACACCGTCGGCCCGGAGCCGGCGCCGTGGGACTACGGCGATTGGCATCACGCCGTCATGGGCGTCGACTCGGCACCGACCTGGGACCGGTCACGATCACCTGGACCGACACGTTCTACCCGTACGGTGTCGAGGTGCTCGACGAGCCGATCGAATATCGCCGGGCATCGAGCGACGAGGGCCCGCAGCGAGTCGGTCCCGACGCTGCTGGCATGCGGGCCTTCACCTCGTGTCTGGGATCGCCGGTCCGCGCCGCCGAGTGCCATTGGCAGCGGCTGCAAATCAGGCCTGGCAGGCGCGCCGACGGTAGCGTCATCGGCACGGCGTACTCGATCGATGTCCCGGTCGCGGTCCGCCTAGACTTCCCCGCCACAGCGGTGTGGTTCGTCGCTGGCATGCCACAATTCCCCAACGCCGGCGCGTTCATTCCCGCCGACGAGATCATGGTCGTTTTCTCCGCCAAAAAGATGCGTGACCTGGGCTTCAACGACGCGACGTTCCTTCGAACAGTCGGCTGAACTGCTGCAAGAAAACCACACCGGATCGCGGCTACGCATGCACCTGATACCCGATCAAGGGCCCCTGGCAGGCCGCCACGCTCGATCGGCGGATCCGCGCATCTGACCTTGGCGTCGGGAGCTACTCGCCGTCGACGCCGCGATACGTGCGGGACTCGTCCGCTGCGTCGGCAAGCTCGTCGAAGTCCATGTTCGCGATGGTGAGATCGGCAGCTGCAGGTGCGGGCGTAGGCCCGGCGCGGACGATCACGGGCTCGCGTTGACGGTCGATCCGGCGACCGATGAACGCGACCGCGAACCCGCAAACGCCAGCCCGATCCCGAGGTACCGGCCGCGCTGCGCGCCACGACCGATGTGCTGACGATGCAATCTGTCCGTCGAAACCGCTTGACGAGTCAGAACACCGTGGCGCACACTCCTAACTGTGTTAGGTGAAACTAAGCGCGATAGGAAAACCGAACGGCGTTCGGAGACGCGGCGTGAGATCGTCGATGCCGCTTGGCGGCTCGCCCGCGACAACGGCCTCGCCCAGGTGACCTTGCGCGACGTGGCCGAGTCGGTGGGGATGCGGGCGCCGTCGCTCTACACCCACTTCGCGTCCAAGAACGCCATCTACGACGCGATGTTCGGCGATGCCTGGACCCAGTACCAGGAGTACGAAGCGGCCGCCCGGGCGAGCGAGCCGAAGACCAGCCGGGCCGCGATGCGGCACTACGCCCGGGTCTACTTCGACTTCGCGGTCGCGTTTCCGGCCCGCCATCAGCTGATGAGCCTGCGGACCATTCCTGACTTCACACCGAGCGACGCCGCGTACGCATCATCGGTTGCGGTGATGGAGCACTTCGCCGCCCGCATGCGCCAGCACGGCGTGGACGGCCAGGACGACCTCGACCTGTTCGTCGCGATCGTCGACGGCCTGGTCACCGCCCAGCTCGCCAACGATCCGGGCGGCGAACGGTGGTCCCGGCTACTGGATCGCGCCATCGACATGTTCGCCGACAACCTCGGCATCACCAGCGAAGGGAGCCGACCATGACCACAACCCGGACACCTGAGATCAGCCGGTCCGCGCCGCGGACAGCGTCGATCGACCACGACCTGGCCACGCAGCTCGCGGTCACGGAATACCACCGTGGCGAGCAACTCCTGACCCAACTTTCCGCCGAGCAGTGGTCCGCACCGACCGTCAACACCGGGTGGGACGTCCGGGCGACCGCAGGTCACATGGTCGGCATGATGGAGATGATGGGCAGCATCGCCCAGCTCGTCCGCCAGCAGATCGCCGCGCAGCGGGCGGCTCGAAGCGCCGGCGCGCCAGTGTCGATCGACGAGCTGACCGCGTTACAGGTGCGCCGCAACGCCGGGCTGACGGTTGACGAACTCATCGGCAAGTACCGCACGCTTGCCCCGAAAGCGGTGCGCGGGCGCCAGCGGATACCAGCCGTCGTCCGCCGCCGGACGCTTTCCGAACGCCAACTCGTCAACGGCCGGCTGGAGCGCTGGACGCTCGGCTATCTCATCGACGTCGTCCTGACCCGCGACCCGTTCATGCACCGCCTGGACATCCACGCCGCGACCGGTCTCGCACCCCAGATCACCGGCGAACACGAAGGTCGCATCATCGACGGCGTCGTGCACGAGTGGGCCGAACGTCACGGCAGGCCATACACGCTGCACCTGACCGGGCCCGCGGGCGGTCACTGGTCCAACGGAACCGGCGATCCGATCCGCCTGGACGCCCTGGACTTCTGCCGCGTCGCGTCCGGCCGACCCGCCGTCACACCGGACGTCGAGCCCGCCGGACTCCTCACCACCGCGGTGCCGTTCTGACACCGCGCATCCGACAACGCGCACTGCCCCCGACAAGACCGGACCTGCGCATCTCGGCAGGATAGGAAGCCTCGACGTCACCGGGGCCGTCGCTCGTTGTGACGACCAGCGTCCCGGCATCGCGCGCCACCAGTGGCATGTGCGGATGCCATGATCGTCGTCGGACGCCTCGGTTCTCCGGTCTCGGCGAACTCCAGGACCCGTTCCGTCGAAGGTGGCTTCGGTTCGGTACCGGGCGCTGTCCTCGTCGTCGGGTCGCTGCCGACCAACGGCGGGCCTCTGTCTTGGCGTCACCACAGCGGGACCGGCCCGGTGGACTCTCCGCCCAGTCCGTCAACTCACCGAACGGAAACCAACCTTCGGCGACGCCCTCGATCCCCCGCGGGGACCGATCCCGCCATCCGCGGACTCCAGGAAGATCCGCCGCACCAACGGCGGCAACGGAAATCCGATCGCCGCCTCTACCCGCCGGACGTCGTCCTCAGACGCCGGTGCGGGCAACTGGTCGCGGCGTAGCGGGCGTGTTTGAATACTGCGTGATCTTCGAAGTGATCTGGGCGTTCTTCCTTCTGACGGTCATCGCGTCGTTCCTGATCGATGCCGATCCTGCACGGAAGCTCGGCGCCGCGGCATCGTGATGGTCGGCCAAAGCGTGGTGGGGGTGGTCGAGAACCGTCACGGTCTCACCGGTTGGGCCGAGGAGCTGGCGATCGTCACCATCGGACTCTCGGTCGCCGGCGTGGCGTTGCTGGCCTACGTCGTGCGACGCGTCGGCGGGGGTATCCTCATCATGCTGGGCGGCACCGCGATCCTCGGCGCATGGGCGTTCAACGCATGGGCGACACTGGTGCTGGCGCGCACCGGCGAGTACGACCAACTGCTGGCAGGCACCTATTGGATCATGGATTCGGCCGGCATGGCCCTGCTCATGACGAGCTATGGCCTGCACCGACGCCGCTCGGCGTCCATGACCCGCAACGACGTACACCCGGGCTGGGACTCCTGGAGGGCGACCGGTCCCCAGCCCGTGGACGACCCGGCGCCGGCGGGCGGCTACACCGTCCCTCGAGGTACATCACCGCGCTGACCGCGGCATGACAGCGCAGCTGATCTTGGGTGCGTTGGGTTGGTCCACGCCTTCGAGCGACAGGTGCCGACTGCGCGGCCGGTTCGTCAGTAATGAGCGAGTATCTGGGCGATCGGATGGCCGAGCAGCGCAGCCAGCTCGTCGAGTTCCTCGGCGTCGAGTTCGTACCTCGCGCGGCTCGGGTTCATGGCGCATACCTCGAACCGGGCGAACCCGACCGGCCAGTCGTAACGCAGCGAGTCCAGGGCAACGACCGCGCCACAGCAGGGCACCGAGACGTTCAGGCTGTCGAAGCTCTCGCCGTTCTCCTCAAGCAGGTCGAAAAACCAGTACACGTCAATGTCCCCGTCGCAGTTCGGGCAGGAGATCCGGGTGGTGTTCTCGCCAGCATCGATCACCGTGATCCGGTCGTAGAACTCATGCTCGACCTCCTCGACGTCGTCCTCGGGGCCGGAGAACAGCCGCGCCACGTAGGCCGTTGCCGCAGCGGCGTTCTCCTGCGTGGGCTGCCACTCCCGATCGGTCGGGATCAAACGGATGTACCCATCGCTCACGGAACCCAGCATGCCTGATCAGCGTCAGACATGATCAATCTGACCGCGGATGCGCTGACGACGCCGACCGCGGGCCGCTGGCGCATCGCATAGATGCTGCGCCACCTCCTGGCCCTACTGGCCTGATTGCTACTCGGAGGCCGAGAGCAGCACGCGGAACGTGGTGGCCCGGCCCGGGTCGCTCTCGACCTCGGCGGTTCCCGCGTGCGCGGCGACGATCGCTGCGACGATCGCCAAGCCCAATCCGGTGCCGGTCCTCTCGCTGGTCCGGGTGCGGGCCGGGTCCGCGCGGTAGAACCGCTCGAAGACGTGCTGCGCCTCGTTGGGGCCGAGCCCGGGCCCGGTGTCGGTCACCTCGACCACGGCCTGCCCGGGGCGGCGCGACAACCGCACCGTCACGTCGGCGTCGACGCCTGTGTGCGTGAGGGCGTTGGCGACGAGGTTGGCGATGACCTGGCGCAGCCGTTGCTCGTCGCCGGTGACGACCAGCGGCGCCGGCGTGGCGACGTCCAGCGCGAGCGGTCGGTCGCGCGCCACAGCGTGGAAGCCCTCGATGACGTCGGAGGCGAGCGCCACCAGGTCGACCGGCTCCACGGCCAGCGGGCGCTGCTGGTCGAGGCGGGCCAATAGCAGCAGATCCTCGACGAGCACGGCCATCCGCCGGGCCTGGTCCTCGATGCGCCCCACCAGCCCGGCGGCCTCCTGCGGGTCCTGGACGGCGCCCTGGCGGTACAGCTCGGCGAACCCACGAATGATGGTGAGCGGCGTGCGCAGCTCGTGCGAGGCATCGGCGACGAACCGGCGCATCTTCTCCTCCGACGAGCGGGCGGTCGCCTCGGACGCCGACCGGGCCGCGAAGGCGTCCTCGATCTGCTCGATCATCAGGTTGAACGCCCGGCCCAGCCGGCCGACCTCGGTGCGCGGGTCGAGTTCGGGCGCCCGCCGGGACAGGTCGCCAGCCGCGATCACCGCCGTGGTCTGCTCGATCTGGGCGAGCGGCCGCAGGCTGGCCTGGATTAGCCAGACGGCCAGGACGGCCACCGTCGCGACGATGCTCAGCCCGACCAGCAGCACGAACCAGACCAGCCGGCCGACGGTACCGTCCACATCGGACAGCTGGGCGCCGATGACGATGTGCTGGCCGCCCGGCGCGCTGACGGAGAGGACCCGCCACCGCATCGTGCCGTGCAGGCCGCGTACCGTGAACGGCCCGGTCCTGGACAGGTCGGCGCGCTTGAGGTCGGGCGGGTCCGCGGGCAGCTGGCGCGGCAACGAGCTGACCAGCCTGCGGTCGGTGTCCAGCGACTCGATGAGGAACAGGTCGGGGAACTTCAGGCTCTCTTCCTGGCCTTCCGGTACCGGGAATTGCAGCTCGGTGTGCCCGGCGGTGATCTGCTTGCGGGCCTGGTCGCCGAGGTCGGCGAGCTGGCGGTCGATGCGGCCGGTGAGCTCCTCGCGCAACGCGGTGACGGTGGCCGCGCCCACGACCGTCACGGCGCTGGTGACCAGCCCGAGCACCGCCACGACGAGCTTGACGCTCAGCGGCGTCCGGCCGAGCACGTCGGCCATACCCGGCCACGGCGGGACCCGGCGGCCGATACCGGGCGTTGCCTGCGATACCAAACGCATCCAATATGGTGCAACCGGCAACCTTGAGCCCGGCTGCGAACCAACAGGGGATCTGCTGGGACCCAGGGTCACGGTCCCGGCCACCTGAGCGCCGCCTGACCAACCGACCGGCGTGCGGCGCCCGGGCCGGACCTCGGCCGCAGCAGCAGCGACTGGTCCAGAACGCAGGCGCCGTTGTAGGGGTCGCCGTCCAGATGATCACGTGCACGCACATCGGCAGATCAGTGCGCCGGTCGCCGCGTGGCCTCCTCACGCGGTGTGACGGACGCGGTCGAACTCGCGCTCACCCCTCGGCGGCATGTGCGTGTGCTTGATCAAGCGTCGACCCCACGGTGCGTGTGATCAGTAGTGGGCGAGGTCTGCGTGTCGGGGTGACCGAGAAGAGTGGCCAGATAAGCGGCGTTTACTTCTGTGTTCGCGCTGCTGACAAAGCTCCCGTACAAGCAGCAGGCCGCCAGTTGCTATGCATGCAGACCGATTCGTCGGGCAAGCCGCAAAATGCCGGCTTCGGAGGAGTCCGTTCGAAGGACGAGCTTCTGCTGCCCGACGTAGGCTCTGTCAAGATAGCCGAGGTACATTCGTACATGTTTTTTAACGCTTGCGTCGAGCGTTCTACGGGGATTTGCTGCTCTAGGTAGCCAACGCCACCGTCCGAGCAGCGTGTCCCGGGCAACATCGATGCGTTCGAACGACCACAGCACAATATACAGCGCTTCTAGTTCGGCAAGTGTGAGCTGGACGTGGTCGCCCCGCGCGGGGTCATCAAACGCGGTGCCCACGACGTGTCTGGCTTCGGACACCGGTCCGGTGGTCAGATCCGCATGAAGTTGCCTGACGCGTTCGAAGTCGGTGCGACGAACGTTGTTCAGGCTGAACAGGCCTGCGCCGATGGCGAGCACCAACGTGACGATAGGCCCGAAGATCTCGCTGAAGTTCACCGGACAGTTCCCCCTGAACGCAGATCGGTGGGTGCTCCAGTCACCGTTGTACGACACGTCCGCCAGCAGGCGGTGCCACGTGCCTGGAGAACGGGGCAACGGCCAGCCCTATATTCGGGCCCGACGGGTTGAACGGCCGCATCCTCAATTCGGCACGAATGCGCAGCGGATCCGTCAGTGCGTCCGGCTGAAACGGCGTACGCAGCGTGACGACCGCCGTCGAACGGGAGCGCCCGAGCGCGGCATGTGCGGAAACGTGATCCAGCTATGGGCGCCCGTAGCGGCAGATGCGTGCACCAAGATCGTGGAACGAGGATTGTCCGGCGGTGGCGAGGTTCCATCATACCTTCGCAGCCGATATATTGGACCGCGTGGAAACCCCACTGCGTGAACCCACATTCCTGATCCTCACCGCTCTCGTCGGCGAGCCGATGCACGGCTACGGCCTGATCGCCGAGGTGGCCCGGCTGTCCGACGGCCGCATCTCGCTGCGGCCCGGCACGCTGTACGGCGCGCTGGACCGGCTGGTCGACGCGGGCCTGGTGGGCGTCGACCACGAGGAGATCGTCGACGGCCGGCTACGCCGCTACTACCGGCTCACCGAGCCGGGCGGCGAGGTGCTGGCCGCCGAGACCGAACGCATGCGCCGCAACGTCAAGGCGGCAACCACCCGGCTGCGCGCCGCCAAGGCCGCGCCCCGCCTGAGCCGAGGACTCGCATGAGCCCGCCGGAACGCCGTCCGGACCGCCCGGAACGGCATGGTCAAGGACACCCTGCGATGACCGATCTCGAACGGCGCTATGCACGCTGGACGGCGCTGTTCTATCCGGCCGACTATCGGCGGAGGCGTGGCTCGGAGCTGGTGGACACCTACCTGTCCCTGGCCGCGCCCGACCGTAGGAGACCCTCGCGGGCCGACATCGCGGACCTCGCGGCCGGTGGGCTGCGCCAGCACCTACGGACCGCACTCGGCCTCGGCCCCGGCTTCCGGCTCGCCGGCCTGCTCGCACTGACGACCACGAGCGCGTTCGCGAGCGGGTGGGCGATCTTCGAGGCGCTGGCACCCACAGTGTTCCGGTTTAGGTATACCGGGCCTTTCATGTCCCTCGGGGTAGCGGCGTGGGCGGTCTGGTTGCTGACGGCCGTCGTGTACGTCGTCGCTCCCGGCCGGTGGTTTCGCCGTGCGGCGTTCCTCGCCGTGCTGGTCACCGCGGGTGTCGTGCCGGCCGCGATGCTGACCGGAATGCCCCGCCCACCGCTGATCGTGCTGCTGCCCCAGTTCGTCCTCGGTATCGTCGCGGTGGGCGCCGCCACACGGCACCGCCGGTGGGTTCGGCTGACGCCGCTCGCCGCCGCAGCGTTGACCGTGCCGGTCACCGTTGCCGCGGAACTGCGCCTGAACTTCTACGGCGACTACTACCTGCCCGCCGCTACGGCATTGCCGGCCGCCGGGGTGACGCTGCTGATCGGCGCGACGCTGCTCGCGCTCGGCCTGGCCGCCCGGCACGACTACCGCGGTGTCTGGGCGCTGCTGATCCTGCTCACGCCGATCGGCATGCTCGCATTGAACCCACTCGGTGCGATGCTCGACGACGCCGGCCCCGGCCGGCCCCTCGTCCCGGTGTGGTCATCCATGGCCGTCGCTGCGATACTGGTCGCCGCGGTGGGACCGGCACTGCTGCTCCTGGCCATCGCCGCGCGAGGTCGCCACTCAGCAGGTGGTCGGCCGCTGCCCGCCGCGGCGGCCCATTGCCCGACCTGCGGCGCCCCGTCAAATTCCGCGTAGTCCACGACACCGCACCCACTGGGACCTGACGACGCACGCGCACGATCGGCGGCATGCGCGGCCGTCTGCGCCGACCTGACCGCAGCATTCGGCACGGATAGCGTCGCCGTGTCCGGCCCGCTGATGTTCGTCGCGCAGTCGGGCAGCTCCGAGGGACGCGCGAACCTGCTCGAGGTGACCGACACCCTCCTCCACGACGCCACGGACCGGCCGCTTGACGAGCCCCAGCGTCATCGCGGCAACCCACGCCCGGCACTCGTCGTTCAAGCCGCGGTCGTACGGCGGAGGCAGCTCAGCCGGGGCACCCACACGGACCACGGCGGGCACGATGCCGGCATCGAACGGATGAGCGGCCGGGTCGACGTCCGCCCCACCTCAGCGGACCGCCGGGGTCAGTCGTCATCGTCGGCCATCCTGCCACGACGCCGGAGGTTGGTGCCGCCGACCGGCAACCTGGCGGCGTGCCCGGGGGTGTTACTCCTCGACAGGGGGAGGAGGCCAGGTGGACGCTCAGCCGGAAGACAGTTTCAACGAGTTCTACCGCAGCAGCCGCCAGCGCGTCGTCACGTTTCTCCTTGCGATGACGGGTGACCGCGCCGAAGCGCAGGACACCGCGCAGGAGGCGTATGTGCGGGCTTGGCAGCGGTGGTCAGCGGTCGGTGGGTACGACGACCCGGAGGCGTGGGTGCGGACGGTGGCGTACCGGTTGAGCATCAGCCGATGGCGCAAGGCCAGGAACCGGCTGGTCGCGCACCGGTTGTACGGCGTGCGGGAGCCGGTGGCGCCGCCGGACGAGAACACCGTCGCGCTGGTCGCCGCGCTGAAGCTGCTGCCGGAGGTGGATCGGGAAGCCGTCACGCTGCACCATCTGCTCGACCTTTCCGTCGCTGACATCGCGCGGCAGACCGGTACACCGGCGAACACGATCAAGGCCCGGCTCGTCCGCGGCCGGAACAGACTGGCGACCCTGCTCGGCAGGGACCTTTCGGGGGAGATCACCCATGCCTGACCCGCTGTTCGACAGCATGATCGCCGACGCCGGGTCGGTGCGATGGGCCCCGGCCGACGAGTTGCGGGACCGTGCCCGCCGCCGGACCCGGCGCACAAGGATCGCCACGGCCGCGGCGGCGTTCACCGCGGTCGCCGTCGTTGTCGGGGGGGTCGCCGTGGCCGGCGCGGATCGCGCGGCACCACCGCCCGTGCCCGGCGGCAGCAGCAGCCCACCGGCGGCGTCCAGCACTCCGCCGCCGGATTCACCCAGTCCCACCGAGGCGCCTTCCCAAGGACCGACCGGGGCGCCTTCCCAAGGGTCGACGGGCGCGGCGCCGGCGTCGGTCACCGCTGCCCGGTTCCTGCAGCCGTCCGACCTGGGCAGCGGGTGGGCCTCCACCCGCGTCGACAACGGCGACGGCGACTGGATCATCGAGGCGACCTTCTCCGCAGTGCAGTGCGCAGGCAACGGCTGGGCGTCCGGCCTCACCGACAACCGGCAGACCAGGGACCTGCGGAAAGGCTCCGACTCCTACAGACAGTGGGTCGGTCTGTTCCCGCGGAACACGGCAGCGGCGTACCTCGACGGCATCCGCGCCCACGTGCGGGACTGCGACCCGGCCCGGCTCGACACCAAGGTGGACCTCGCCGCGGAGCGCTTCGCCGGCGACGACGCGCTGCTCGTCGACTTCAACATCGAGGGTCTCTCATCGCGGTACCTCATCGTCCGCCACGGCGAGATGGTCGCGCTGATCTGGACGAAGGGCCCGCTGCCCGACGCCGCCGCGAAGGATCTGGGCCGCAAGGCGGCCGCCCGGCTCACCGGCTGAGGCGCCGTTGAAGCGACACCGGCCGGGTGCCACGGAGGCCAACCGGCCGGTGTCGTTCTTGCAGCGGTTCAGCGCGCCGGATTCCACTGATCGCATGTCCGCTTCGGCTCATCCGACAGCGCTGCCGCCGCTTCCCACAGCTCCCGCTGGAACTGCTCGTCCTGCCATACAGTGTCGTCCCAGATGCCGCTCGTGCTGCAGCGATCGTCGCGTTCGGCCAGGTCGGTGAGCCGGGCGGCGGCGCTCCTTGCGTCCATCTCCACGAGCAGGGCCACGGCCCGCGCCGTTCTCACCACCTTCCACGCGCACTGACGCGCGACCAAGTCCGCCCTCCGAACCGTCGGCCGGCGAACGCGCCCGCGCGACGCGACTGGCCGCGTTCGCCGACCGCCTGGACCCTGCGGCGCAGTAGCCGGCGAGTTCCGGCTGGCAAACCAGGTCAACTGAGCGCCTGGGCCGTGCAGCTCAGTAGTGGGTAAGTTCCCATGGTTGAACCAGGTCGGTGTCCGGCGGGGCGGTCAGGTCCAGGCCGCTGCCGTACGACATGCCGCGCCGAGGTGGGCGGGGCGCTCCGGCGGTCCGGGTGCCGAGCTGGCGGGCCGCCTCGGCGAGCACGATGCCGGTGAGGAGGCGGTAGCGGCCGGCGGCGCCCGGCACGGCGACGCGGGCGAACTCGGCGCCCGGCCGAGGTTCCCAGCCGTCGCCGTCCGGGATGACGAGCACGGTGCCAGGGCCGGTCAGCTCGGTGCGGTGCAGGGGCGGCCCGTCGACGTCCGGTGCGCAGACGACGACCCGGCTGCCGGGCGGCGACGACCAGGCGTCGCCGCCCGGGACGACGTGCAGCGGGTTGCGGTGGCTGCGCGCGGCGGCTCGGGCCTCGTTGCGGACCGGGCGCGGCGTGCCGAACCACACCTTCTCGCGGTCGTCGACCACGACGGTCTGCCAGCCGAACGCGGCCGCCGAACGCAGTGAGCTGCCGGCCTCGACGTGGTCGCGCGGCACGGCGAGCAGCAGGGTCGGGCGGTGCGACTCGGGGCGCGGGGCGCGTGCCTGGCGGCGGCCGTGCGCGTCGAGCAGGTAGTACAGGGCCACGGCCGCGGCGGTGGCCACGTTGAGGGTGTTCACGCCGCGGCCCGGCATCGGGATCTGCACCGTCTTCGCCGCGGCGCGTAGGACGTCCGGCCGGATGCCGCGGCGCTCGTTGCCGACCACGATGGACGCTCCACTATGGAGCGTTCCAGCACGGTACACCGACTCCGCCCTCGGCGCGTTGTCCACAGCGATGAGCGGGCCCGCGCCACCGAGCAGCGCAGCGGTGTCCACGGTGGACAGCTCCGGAAGGTGCTCGGCGAGACCGCGGCTGTCGCGGAAGCTGCACGGCACCGCAAACATCCGCGCGGCCTCGGCAAGCGCCTCCGCATTGGCGGGGTTCTCCACGCCGTCACCGACCAGGCGGGCACGCGGGCTCACCACTGTGCCGCCCATGCGTGCCGCGCCCGCATGGCGTATGAGGTTCCCCCTGAACAGTGGACAGGGCTTTAAGCAGCTCTCGCTGTTCCTGTCAGGGAATGCTCAAACCGGACGGGGCTATGCATCCCGATCG
>NZ_JBEXDG010000105.1:0-18057 GCF_040605635.1 Dactylosporangium sp. NPDC005555 | reverse complement strand
GCCGCCGCCCCCCCCCCCCCGCCCCCGGCCCCCCGCCGCTGTGCCTGGCGAACCGTCAGAGCAGGTTCAGTTCGCGGGCCCGTTCGATCACCTCTCGCCGCCTGCCGACCCCCAGCTTGCGGTAGATGTTCTTCATGTGCGTCTTCACCGTGTTGACGGACACGTAGAGCATCGAGGCGATCTCGCCCGCGGACAGCGTGCCCTGCAGGTAGCGCAGGACGGCCAGTTCGCGTTCGGTGAGCGGCTCGGCCAGCTCGCCCGCCACGGCGGCCGGGCGGCCGAAGCCGTTGAGCTCGGTCGCGATGTCCTCGGCGACGCCGCGGTAGCCGCTGCCCGCCGGTAGGTAGGTCACCAGCAGCTCCCGGACCGGCTGGCCACCGGCCACGAACGGCCAGCGGATCCCCTCGTCCTCGGCGCACCGCAGTGCCTGCTCCAGGGCCCGGCCGGCCTTGGAGCGGTCACCGAGGGCGCGGAGCGCCCTGGCGCAGGTGAGGTTGGCGTCGACCGTCCACACCAGCGATCCGGTGGTGTACTCCAGGAACGGCTGGACCGCGCCGAGGGCGGCCGCCGGGCGGCGTTCGGCGAGGTGCGCCTTCGCGCGCACCACTCCCAGCCACGGCGTCAGCAGCTCGACGGGTTCGAGGTTGAGCAGCCGCTTCGCCGCCTCCACGTCGCCGGCGGCGAGCCGCAGCTCGGCCTCGGCGAGCGTGACGCAGTGCTGGAGCCTCGGCGTGTACCGCCAGTCCGCGAGCTGCCGCCGGATCGCGGCGAGCTCGGTGCAGGCGGCCCTGGCGTCGCCGGCGGCGGCCCGGATGTGCGCCCGGGACATCGTCGCCACCGCGACCAGCCCGGGGTCGGCGAGTCCGCCGCCGTCCAGGGCCCGGTCCAGGTAGTGCTCGGCCGCCCGCACCCGGGCCTGGAGGTAGCAGACCTCGGCGACGGTGAGCTGCGCCCACACGACGTCGCTGCCCTGGGTCTGGCCTTCGCGGTCGGCGAGGGCCAGGGCCTCCTTTCCGTAGCGCATCGCCGCCGACAGCCGCCCCCGGGTCGCGTTGAGCTGCGCGAGCTGCCGCAGCGCCGCGAGCTGCGACTGCACGCCGCCGCAGCGGCGGGCCAGGCCGAGCCCCTCAGTGAGCGCGAGCTCCGCCTGCGTCAGGTCGCCCTGCAGCAGCCGGGCGCCGCCGACGGCGACCAGGGCCAGGGCCCGCATCCGCGCGGTGTCCTGGTCGTCGAGGCCCATGTCGTCGCGCAGCAGTTGCGGCGCGGTCGCGAGGATCAGGTCGGGCTTGCCCGACTGGTGCGCCTCGGCCATGCGGAAGCTGTCGACGATGGGCCGCAGCGCCGTGCGGGCCGACTCGACCAGCGTGTGCTGGGACCGGTCGACCAGGTGCAGGAACGTCTCCGTGCCCTGCGGGTCGCTGGCGTCGAGGCGCTCCGCGGCGAACGCCAGGGCCAGCTTCGGGTCGTTGCGGACCTCCTGCGGCGGCGGCGGGACCAGTTCCTTGATGGTCCGCAGCCGCGCCCCCGGCACCAGCTCCTGCCAGCTCGCCGCGAGCAGGTCGGAGGCCTGCCCCCAGTTGCGGGCGGCGAGTGCGTGCCGCAGCGCGTCGGCCGGCAGGTCGTGCGCCGCGAACCAGTCCGCGGCCCGCCGGTGCAGCTGGCGGACCTGCTCGGGCCGGCGGTGCCGCAGTTCGTCGTACAGCATGAGCCCGAACAGCGGGTGGCACCGGTACATGCCGGCGTTGCCGCTGCCCTGCACCACGAACAGGTTGGAGTGCTCCAGCGAACCCAGGATGCGGGCGCCGTCGACCCTGCCGGTCAGCGCCTCCACGAGCTCAGCGCTCACCTGGTCGAGGACCGACGTGCAGAGCACGACCTCTCGGATGTCCTCCGGCAGGGTGTCGAAGACCTCGCCGACGAGGTACTCCCCCAGCGCCCGGTCCTGCAACGCGAACCGCGGCACGAGGCTGTCCGGCTCCGGATGCCCCTGCACGGCGAGGGCGGCGAGTCGCAGTCCCGCCGCCCAACCCCGCATCACCGCGTGCAGCTCCACCAGTGCCGCCTCGGCGAGCCGGACGCCGTGCGCGTTGAGCATCTGCGCCGTCTCGTCGAGGGTGAAGCCGAGCGCCCCGTTGCGCAGCTCGGCGAGCGCGCCGCGGATACGGAAGCGGTACAGGGTGAGCGCCGGGTCGGTCCGGCAGGCGATGACGAGACGCAGGCGGTCACCCGCCTGGGAAAGCAGCGTCTCGAGCTCCCCCCACACCCGCGGGACCGACAGTTCCTGCAGGTCGTCCAGGATGACGACGACCGGCGGGCCGGGCCGGCGCAGCAGCACGACCAGTTCGTCGAGTGCCTCGCCACCGTCGGCGGGTGCCGCGGTGACCTGGTGCTCCGCGGTGGCCGCCGCGACCGCACCCAGCACGTGTTCCCAAAAGCGCGGGCCGTGGTGCGCCTCGACGGTCAACCACGCCAGCGGCCAGGGCGTTCGCCCGGCCGCCACCCACTCTGCCAGCAGGGTGGTCTTGCCCCACCCCGCCGGAGCTGAGATCAATGTCAAAGGCCCCGCCACCGCCCGATCCAGCGCGTCCAGCAGACGCGGTCGTGGCACGTGATAGCGGGGCGGCTCAGGCACTGCGAAGTGCAGTACAGGACGGGTGATCGTGTCAACGAGCGTTTTCTGCCCCAACGTATTTCGCCCCCTCCCACCCACCGCAGCACGGCGGATGACCACGGGATTGTGGGGCGATTAAAGGTGAGCACGCCTCACCCGTAGGGGGTGAACAAATGACGGTGCGTCATCACCCGAGTCTGCGAACGCACCGGAAACCGACGTGGCAGCTGCCGTTGTCGACCGCCTCCGGCTGCCGCGCCGCCGGACGGAACCGGTGGTCATAGCCGGTGGAGCACAGGTAGGAGCCGCCCTTGACGACCCTGCTGGCATAGACGGCCGCCCCTGCCGGGGTGTCGACGCGCGGGTTGTCGGCGACCTCACCCTGCGGCTGGAGAGGATCATCGCCGAGGTCGAACCTGGCGTTGCCGGAGCGGTAGTAGTCCGACGTCCACTCCCACACGTTGCCGACCACGTCGAAGAGTCCGTACGCGTTGGCGGCGAACGCACCCACCGGGCTGGTGCCGTGCCCGCCGTCGCTGCGGTCGAGCCAGGGGAAGATGCCGTGCCAGATGTTGGCGCGTCCCGGCTCGGGTTCGTCACCCCACGGGTACAGGGCCTGCTCGAGCCCGCCGCGGGCGGCGAACTCCCACTCCGCCTCGGTCGGCAGGTCCTTGCCGGCCCAGCCCGCGTAGGCGGCCGCGTCCTCGTAGGCGACGTGCACCACCGGGTGCGCGGACTTCCCACGGATCGACGAGTCGGGGCCCCACGGATGTCGCCAGGACGCGCCGGGGCGGAACTCCCACCACACCCGCCAGTCGCGCAGCGGCACCGGGCCCGGTGGCTGCACGAACACCATCGAGCCCGTCTGCGCGCCCTGGCCGGCGTCCGGCCCGTCCGGCTCCGGTTGTCGCTCGGCCACGGTCTCGTAGCCGGTCTCGGTGGTGAACAGGGCGAACTCGGCGTTCGTGACGGGATGCGAGTCGATCCAGAAGCCGTCGACGGTGACCTTGCGCACCGGCGCCTCTTCCGGATAGAAGCCGTCCGCACCCATGGCGAACGTGCCACCAGGTATCCAGGCCATCTCCACGACCGCATTGTGCTGGCGCCGCCGGGTGAGAAGTCCTCACCCGGTGGGGGTGACGGTCACTCCATCGATGGACGGGCACCCCAACTCACACGGGCAGGGTGATGTCCGGTCATCCGGATCCACCGAACGATCGGCTCAAAAGCACCGGTTCGCAAATTCCGCAAGGGAGGGAGGTCGCCACACGAGCTTCGCCGGATCCGGCCGCGGCGCCTCCTCTCTTGTCCGCCGCGGCCGGACGACGAACCTGCTCGGTCAAGACCTGCCGACCTGCCTCCTGCCGGTGTCCCGCTCGTGCAGAGGAAGGAACACAGAGGCCATGACCAAGAGCAGAGCCGTGTGGTTCGGCTGGGTCACCTTCGCGGCCGTCATGCTCGTCGTGCTCGGGCTCCTCAACGTGCTCGAAGGACTCGTCGCGCTGCTGCAGAACCAGGTGACGTTCATCGACGGCGACAGTCTGGTCGTCGTCAACCTGACCGGCTGGGGCATCCTCCTGCTGGTCTTCGGCGGCCTGCTGCTGGCCGCCGGGATCGGGCTGATGGCCCGCAACGCCGTCGCAAGGGTGGCGGCGATCGTCATCGTCGCGCTGCACATGCTGATCCAGATCGGTTCGCTCGGCGCGTACCCGGTGTGGTCGCTGCTGATGATCACGCTCAGCGTCGTGGTGCTCTTCGGGCTCACCGTGCACTGGTCGGACTCGGAGCTGCCCACCATGGCGCCGGCGGCACCCGCCGGGGCAACCCAGGCAGGTCCCACCAGTCACCGGGCGGACCGCGACTTCCAGGCGGCCGACTACCAGGGGTACGGCAGCGGCATCCCGATGAACGCGCCGACCTCACCGAGCCATCCGGGTGCGCGGCCGTCCGGCGCACCCGCGCAGGGCTCCACCCAGAACGTCGGACCCTATCCACCCGGCGGACCGTATCCGGCGGGGCGGCCCGGGGCGGCGACGAGGCCCAACGAGGGGACGCACGCCGCGGAGACGACGGGCCGGCACGGCGACATGACCGCTCCCGGCGAGACGCCGCAGCCGCCCAGGTACGGCGACATCGGTGGCGGTGGCGGTGCGCACTCCCGGCACGACGAGACGGCGCGGTGGTCCTCGGACCAGCCGCGGCACGCCGCACCCACCTCGGACTACGGCGTGATCTGACCAGCTCGCCCACCACAGAGGAGAAGGTGGCTGCCCCCGTGGCAGCCACCTTCTTCATGTCCCGGAAAACGTTCGAGGCGCCGACGCGGGCCTGGGAGCGCGTCGGCGCCTCTCGCGCCGTCCTTCGGTGTCAGACGTCTTATGTGGTGCCTTGCGATGTGGTGACTTGCGATGGGTGGGCGGCCTCCTCCGGATCAGCCGCCCACCCATCGGCTCCCGCCGCCCTCGCTGAAGAGCGCCCGGTGCGCAGGATGCGGGCCGTGTCCACCGCTCCTCCTGCCCCGTTGAGTACCCCCTGCTCAACGGTGTTCACCTGACGCTCCAGCTGGGTCGTCACGCCGGGGACCACCGACGACGTGACGCCCGCGGCTGGCGGGAACGGGCGGACCATCATCGATGGTGCAGCAGTCACCATCAGGGCCGCCCGCAGTTCGTTCATGGCAGGAATCCTGCTGGCTGTCCGAGTGATGCGTCCTCACCCCGGTGGGGTGATCGGCCAGCGGGCACATCGTCACTCCGCACAGGTGGGGCAGGGCACGGCCCGCCGCCGCGACGCTCGACCTACATCGGTCTCAAACGAACGGAGCACGACGATGGCCACGTTGACCGTCTGGAAGTTCGACACCCCCGAGGGCGCCTCCAGGGCCGCCGAGAAGCTCCAGGACCTCGCGAAGCAGGGCCTGGTGACCGTGGAGGACGCCGCGACCGTGTCGTGGCAGGAGGGCTCCAACAAGCCCAAGACCCGCCAGTTGCACAGCCTCACGGCGCGCGGCGCGCTCGGCGGCATGT
The DNA here is from genome assembly GCF_040605635.1 of Dactylosporangium sp. NPDC005555. Taxonomy (NCBI): domain Bacteria; kingdom Bacillati; phylum Actinomycetota; class Actinomycetes; order Micromonosporales; family Micromonosporaceae; genus Dactylosporangium; species Dactylosporangium sp. NPDC005555. The sequence continues at coordinate 12,420 of NZ_JBEXDG010000105.1, read as the reverse complement.
TCTGGGGCATGCTCTTCGGCCTTATCTTCCTGATCCCGCTGTTCGGCATGGCGGTCGGCGCGGCGGCGGGTGCCATCGCCGGCTCGCTGACCGACGTCGGCATCGACGACGACTTCATCAAGCGGACCCGCGACGAGATCCAGCCGGGCACGTCCGCGCTGTTCGTGCTGACCACCGACGTGGTCGTCGACCGGGTCCGCGACGCGTTCGCCGGCGAGCGGCCGAAGCTGATCCACACCAACCTCTCCAAGGAGCAGGAGGACCACCTGCACGAGGTCTTCGCCTGATCCGCACTCCCCCCCAGACAGGGCGATGCCCGGTGGTCCGCTGTGGACCACCGGGCATTTCGGTGCGGGGCAGAACGTCATTCAGGCGTTGGGCAGGTTGGCCATCTCCTTCTCCGCGGTCTCGACCTCCGCGATCAGCTTGGCGTGCTGCTCGGACAGCGTGTCCAGCAGCTTTCTCGTGGTCTGCAGGCTCTCGGTGCCGATCGAGCGGGTCGACGCGAGGAGGTTCTCGGCCGCCTCGCGCTGCCGCTGCCGGCGGGTGTCCCACTGCACGCGGCGGGCCTGCTCGGCGCGGGCCTCTTCGGAGCGGCGCTGCGCCAGGGCGGTCTGGAAGTCGCGGATCGCGTCCTCGGCGTGCTTGCGCGCGTCGGCGAGCATCTCCTCCCCCGCGGCCCGCGCGCCGTCGAGCTGCTCGGCGGCCTGCCGGCGCAGCTCGTCCGCCTCCTGCTCGGCCAGCTCGATCATCTGCTGGATCCGGCCGCCGACGGCCTTGGAGCTCTCGTCGCCGCACGTGCACTGGCGCAGGTCCGTGTTGAGCCGCTCGACCTTGCCCGCCAGCTGCTGCTCCCGGTAACGCGCCGAGGCGAGTTCGGTCTCCACGGTGGTCAGCCGCATCTGCAAGGTGGCGACGTAGCGGTCGACCTGGGCGCGGTGGTAACCCCTCAGGCTCAGCTCGAACCCGTTCTCGCCGCGGAGCTCGATCTCGCCGACAAGCGCGCTCATCCTGGCTCATCCTCCTCCCCGCTCGTCGACACGACGGGCGATAGCGGGAACGCTGCCGACCAGTGTGGTGACCGCGCGTCATCCGTTCCGGGTGAGCCTTCTGCGCGCGGCGCGCCGGTGCAGCGATGTCGATGCAACCGTTGCTACGCAAGGCAAACAGCCACATCGGTCAAGGGAAGACCACCCAGGCAGGGTGAGGCCCCGCGGCTGCGGGCGGTGCTTTGCTCGTCACGTTTGGCGAGGTATGAAATCGGGGGGCACCGAGTGTCGCAAGCTTTGGTACAGCAGGTTCGCCTGGATCGTCATGGCACGGCCCCGTCGACGTTGGCGGTGCCGGATCTGCCGCCTGGATACGTGCTGCGCGATCGCGTCGTGCAGCAGCTGGACGCCGCGGTCCGGGCGCCGCTGACGCTGGTGACGGCGCCCGCTGGCTGGGGCAAGACCGCGGCGCTCGTCGCGTGGGCCCGCACCGTGCACATCGGCGACGAGCTGCCGGTCGTGCGCTGGGTGACGTCGCACTCGCCGGACGGCGCCGACGTGCCGGGCCGGCTGCGCGGCGCGCTGTCCACCGGGGACGCGGTGTCCGCCGGGGACACCAAGAGCGACCTCTACTCCGACGACCTGCCGCAAGCCGTCGACTCCCTCGACAGCCCCCACGTGGTGGTCGTCGACGACGTGCGCGAGATCAGCGACCAGGCCGCCCTTGCCGAGCTGGAGTCGCTGGTACGGCACGGCATGGGCAAGCTGCACCTGGTGCTGTCCTGCCGGCGGGACCCGGCGCTGCCGCTGTACCGCTGGCGGGTCAACGGCTCGCTGACGGAGGTGCGCACGACCGACCTGTCGCTGACCATCGCCGAGACCGCCCAGCTCCTCGCCGCGCACGACGTGGTCCTGCCCGGCAGCACCCTGTACGAGCTGCACTCGATGACCGAGGGCTGGCCGGCCGGCGTGCGGCTCGCCGCGATGGCGATGCGTGGGCACCCGGAGCCGGAGCGGGTCCTCGACGACGGCGGCCCCTACAGCACGGCCGTCGGCGACTTCCTCACCGGCGAGGTCATCGAGACGCTGCCCGCCGACACCCGCCGGCTGCTGTTCGACACGGCGGTCGCGACGCGGCTCAACGCCGGCCTGGTCGAGGCGATCACCGGCCGCGACGACGGCGCCCGGGTCCTCGCCGAGCTCAAGGGCTCCAACGCGTTCCTGACCCGCAACGCCGGGCCCGGCGGCTGGTACCGCTTCCACCCGCTCTTCGCCCGCACGCTGCACTCCGAGCTGCTGCGCCGCAACCCGGAACGGGTCGCCGAGCTGCACCGCAGGGCGGCGGCGTGGCACGCGACCTACGGCATCCCGGCGGAGGCGATGCGCCACGCGCTGCTCGCCGAGGACTGGGCGGGCGCCGTCGAGACCCTCGACCGGCACTGGCCCGACATCGTCGCCGGGGTCCGCTACGACCGCCCGCACGAGGCCGCGCCGCACGCGTCGGCCGGCGACGAGCACACCGACCCGCGGCTGGCCCTCGCCTTCGCGGCGGAGCGCCTGCGGGTCGGCGACCTGGAGGGCACCCGCGACTTCCTGCGCCGCAGCAACCGCGCCATCGACACCCTGCCCGCGGCACCCGGCCAGGCCAAGGACCCGGGCGCCCCGACCGGCAGCGGGACCGGCGGCGGCGCGCCCGGCGGCAACGCCGGCCCGCATGGCACGTCGGCGGGCGCCGCGGCCGGCGCCGGCAACGGCACCAGCGTCGGCTACGGCGCGGGCAGCGGCACCGGCGCGGCGGGTGGCAACGGACCCGGCGCCGTGAACGGCCCGCACCACCAGAACGCCCTGAACAATCCGGCCCGCACGAACATGCCGGCCGCCGCGAGCGGCCCGGTCAGCACGAACGGTCCCGTGGGCGGGACGGGCCCGCAAACCGGCGGCCCGCCCACCAGCGGCCCGCCCACCAGCGCCTCGCAAACCGGCGGCCCGCCCACCAGCGGCCCGCCCGTCGGTGGCCCGCACACCGGCGGCCCGCCCGTCGGCGGCCCGCACACCGGCGGCCCGCACACCGGCGGCCCGCAAACCGGCGGCCCGCAAACCGGTGGCTCGCAAACCGGTGGCTCGCAATCCGGCGGCCAGAACCTCACCGGGCAGGGCGGTGCCGGCCTGCCCGCCGCGCTCCACGTCCCGGCCGGACAGGGCGGCACGACGGCCGTCATGACCGCCCCCGCCCCGAGCGGCACACCCAACGAGCAGGTCAACGAGCAGGTCAACGAGCAGGTCAAGGAGCAGGCGAAGGGGCAGGTCCGCCTCAACGCCCGCATGGTCGCCGGCTTCGCCGCCGCCGAGGCGCGGCTGTCCGGCGACCCGCGCAGGGCCCTCGCCGCCGCCGGCGAGCTCAACCGTCCCGACGACCAGACCGACGAGGTCCGGGCACTGTCCATGCTGGACGAGGGTGAGGCCCGGCTGCGGCTGGGCGAGCTCGCCGCCGCCGGAACGCCCCTGCACGGCGCCCTGGTGCTCGCCCAGCGCACAGGCATGGCACAGACCCAGGTGTGCGCCGCGGCGCAGCTGTCGGTCCTGGAGGCGTCCCGGGGCAGGCTGCGCGCCGCGGCCAGGCTCGGCCGCCAGGCCCTGGTGACCGCGGACCGCTTCGGCATCACCGACGCCGCCGACCTCGGCTGGGTGCGGATGGCCCTGGCCAGCGTGTACGGCGAATGGGACCGCATCGCGGAGGCCGACCGCCTCCTCGACGAGGGCCTCGACCTGGCCGCCGGCGACCCGGACCTGCTCGTCGCGGTCGCCACCGTGCGCGCGAGGCTGCGCCACGGCTCCGGCCGGCTCGCCGCCGCCCTGGAGGTGCTGCACACGGCCCGCCGCGAGCTCGGCGGTGCGGCCCTCGCCCCGAGTGTGGAGCGGGCCCTGGCGCTGACCGAGGCGGAGCTGCGGATCAGCGGCGGCGACCTCGGCGCGGCCCGGCGGCTCATCGCCACGGGCGGCGACCCGGACGTCTATGCCGGCTGGGCCGCCTGCGTCGACGCGTCGGCGGCGCTGGTCGAGGGCAAGGCGGCCGCCGCCGCTTCGACGGCCCAGCAGTACGCGACCCCGTCGGTGGACACGGCGCTGACGTGGACCGTGCACGCCGCGATCCTCACGTCCCTGGCCGGCCGGGCGCTCGGCGACCGCAACCGGGTCCTGCGCGGTCTCGAGGTGGCCCTCGACATCGCGGAGGAGGAGAGCTTCCGCCGGCCGTTCCTCGTCGGTGGCCACCCCGTCAGGGATCTCCTCGCGAACTTCGCGCCGCTGCTGCCCGTGTACCACCCGCTGGCAGCGGAACTGGCAGCCGGCTCTTCGCCGCTGTCGGCCGGCGGCCGCGGCGCGGACGGCAGCCTCGTCGAGCCGCTCACCGAACGCGAGCTGACGGTGCTGCGCTACCTGCAGGGCACGATGTCCAACCTGGAGATCGCCTCGACGCTGTACGTGTCGGTCAACACCGTCAAGACGCACGTGAAGAACATCTACCGCAAGCTGCACGCCGGCCGCCGGCGCGAGGCCGTCGAGCGGGCGCGGGAACTGCGGCTGCTGTGATCCTCGTCCGGGCCGTCGACGAGGGCCCCGGACCTGCGGCGGAGGCGACCCGCCGGTGCGTCTGGGGCGCGCTCGCGGCCGTCGTCGCCTGGCCTGTGCTCAACGTCGCCGGGGTCGCCCACGCGCAGGCCGCCGCAGCCGGGGTGGGGCTGCTGACGGTCCTGCCGTTCGCGGGGCCGGCTCTCGGGGTGGCGTTCGCCGCCGGGCTGGTCCTCACGTCGGGGCAGCCCTTCGCCCCGGCGCTCGCCCTGGCCGCCGCGTCGCTGATCGCGCTGGTCGGGGTACCGGCGCAACACCTGCCGAAATGGGTCGGTCCGCTGTCCGTGCCGGTGCTCGCGGCCACGGCGCTGTTCGGCGGCGCCCTCGGCGGCCTGCCCGGTGTCCTCGCCACGGTGCTGCTGGCCAGCGCCTGCGCGACCCTGGCCCGGCGGGTCCGGCATGTCTGAGCGCCTGAAGGTCGCAGAGCACCCGCTCGAACGGCAGCCCCGGACACGATCGGACACCTCGCGCGGCCGGCGGGCTGAGGCGTGATCGAGTATCTGCGCGGCCGGCGGACCGCGATCGTGCGCCGGCAGGCCGCGAACGCCCTGGAGCGAGGGCTCGCGGGCGGTGCCGGGCAGCCGCGCAGCGGACCGTTCTGGCCCGCCGACAACTGGGTGTTCGTGGTGTACGCGGCCGCGCTCACCTGCGCCGCGGCCGTCGTGCTCGGCATCCGCTGGCTGGACGCGCCGCCGCTGGGCCGCACGGTCCTGGCGGGGATCGCCGCCGCCGGCTTCCTGCTCGCCGGGCTGCACCTGGTGAAGACACCGGCGCGCCGGGAGCGGGCACTGCGGCAGTTCCTCACCGACCCGCGGGACCGGGCCGTGTTCGAGGAGGCCGCCTCGCACGCCGACCGGATCATGCTGACCTGGCCGGCCCTGGAGCGGCTCGGCGACCCGACCGACCCGCGGGACACCCTGGAGCGCATGCTGTGGGACCTCGCGCACGCCCTCGCCGAGCGCGGCGAGCTGCGGACCGCGGTCCGGGAGCTGCGCGCGTCGGTCGGCGAGCCGATCGGCGCCGGCCTGCTCTTCGCCGCCGTCACGGACCGGCAGGCGGAACTCACCGCGCAGCTGACCACCGTCGACGCGGAGGTGGTCCGGCGGGTCGAGCGGCTGCGCCACCTCGCCGGGCTGTGCCAGGGGTTCCTCGACCACCGGGCCGCGCAGTCGCGGGCCAGGGTGCGGGTCGAAGCGGCCGACGCGCTGCTCGGCGCGATCAGCGCCCGCCCGGGCCGCGATCCGGAACCCACCGAAACGCTGACGGAACGGACGGAAACGGTACTAGCCGCATACCGCGAGCTGGCCGACGAGTTCGGGTAGCTACCCTGCCGGGGTGCTGAAAACCAGGCAGTTGACCGGTCTGCTGACCGGGTTCGGGATCGCCGTGGCGGCCGTGGGGCTCTTCTTCGCCTATCTGCGGATGGCATTCGCGTTCCCGATCAACGCCGATGGCGCCAGCAACGCGATGCAGGCCCACGACATGTTCCACGGCAACCCGCGGCTGACCGGCTGGACCCTGTCGGACGTCGCGTTCTACCCGACGGAGCTCATCCAGTACGCGGCGATCCAGGTCTTCACCGGCCCCACCGTGCAGCAGATCCACATCGCCGCCGCGATCACGTACACGATGATCGTGCTGCTGGCCGGAATCCTCGCGAAGGGCCGCGCGACCGGCCTGGAGGCGTGGCTGCGCGTCGGGGTGGCGGTCGCGATCCTGCTCTGCCCGGTGCCCGGCACCGGCTACCAGACGCTGCTGTCCTCGCCGAACCACACCGGCTCCGCGGTCCCGCTGCTGCTCGCATGGGGCGCGATCGACCGGATGCGCGACACGAAGGCGAAACCCGTCGTGGTGGCGCTGCTGCTGGCGTGGGGCGCGTGGGGCGATCCCCTCGTCACGTTCGTCGGCGCCGTCCCCCTGGCCCTGGTGTGCCTGGTGCGGGCGTTCCGCCTCGGCGGGTCGTACAGGAGCCGCATCGTCAGCATGGACTTCCAGCTCGCGGTCGCCGCCGGCGTGTCGGTGATCCTGTCGCACCTCGCGACCTGGGGGCTGAAGGCGATCGGCGGCTACCACACGCCGAAGCCGCCGATCGAGCTGTCGCCGCTGGACGAATGGTTCCACCGGGCGCACATGACGGCGCGGATGCTCGGCGTCCTGTTCGGCACCCACCGCCCCGGCTGGCAGGGCAAGTGGGTCCAGCAGGGAGTGTCCTACCTGCACCTCATCGGCTTCCTCGTCGCGCTGGTCGCGGTGTCGATCGTGCTGCTGCGGATCCTGCGCGGCACCGCCGACCGGGTCGAGTCGATCATGGCGATCGCGATCTGCTGCGACATCGGCGCGGAGATCGTCTCGACGCTGCCGGTCGACCTGATGGCGGCGCGGGAGATCGCGCCGGTGCTGCCGATGGCGGCGGTCCTCGCCGGCCGGATCGTCGGGCCACGGCTCATCGCCGCCCGCTGGCGGCAGGGGGTCCTCGCCGTCGTCCTGGCACTGCTGACGCTCAACCTGGTGGCGTACTCGCCGCCGCGCGCCGAAGCGTCGGAGGGTCAGGTCGTCGCCGACTGGCTGCGCGAACGCGACCTCACCTACGGTCTCGGCGCCTACTGGGTCTCCAACAACATCACCGTCACGACCCGTGGGAAGGTGACGGTCGCGCCGGTCATCGGCGACGTCGACCGGGTCGTGCCGATGTGCTGGCAGTCCAAGACCAGCATGTACGACGCGGCGCACGACGCCCGGTTCATCCTCTTCGAGAAGGACCGGCCCTTCTACGGCACCCCGGCCCAGGCGGAGAAGATGTGGGGCGCGCCGAAGCAACGCTTCGACACCGGCCGGTACGCCGTCATGGTGTACGACATCAATCTCCTGGCCGGATTCCCGCCACCCTGCTGATCACCTTTCGTCGATACGATCGGCGGCGTGCGCAGATTCGTCGTCTGGGGTGACAACGCCCTCGCGCGGAGGCTGGTCGGGGAGCTCATCAACAGTTACGGCGCGCAGGTGACGGTCGTCGTGCCGTCGCTGACGCAGAACCTGGCGCCGGAGATCGCGGAGATCTGCGCGCCCGACCCGTGGTCGATGGTCGTCGAGGAGCGCCGCCTGACGGCGGCCACGTTCCTGCGGCCGGAGCTCACCGAGGCCGAGGCGATCGCGTTCGTCGACAACGACGACGTGGCCAACGTCGACGCCGCCCTCATCGCCCGCGAGGCGCTGCCCGACGTGCGGGTCGTGCTGCGGATGTTCAACACGGTCCTCGGCGCGGGCGTCGCGTCGCGGGTCCGCAACTGCGCGGTGCTGTCGGCGTCGGAGATCGCCGCGCCCGCGTTCGTCGCCGCGGCGCTCGGCGACGACACCCCGACGTCGATCGAGCTGACCGACGGCCAGCGGCTCACGGCCGTCAGCCGCTCCTCGGCGAACCCGACCGACGTGCGGTGCGGGCTCGCCGTGACGGCCACCGAGGAGACCCTGCCGGCCGACGACGACACCGCCGACCTGGTGCTCGTCAGCGTCTACGGACGGATCCAGCCGGCGCCGCGGCGGGTCGGCCGGCACCCGTTGCGCACCACCCGGCTGGTGCTCAAGGGCGGGCTGCGCCGGGTCCTCATCGGCGTCGCCGCGCTGCTGGCCACCGGCAGCGTCGTGGTCGCGTCGGTGCGGGACCTGAGCCCGTGGCGGGCGCTGTACGTCACCGTGCTCACCACCCTCGGCGGCGCCAACGCCGACCTCGAGACCGACCGGGTCAGCCAGGCCGTCGACCTCGCGCTCGTCATCGCGGGCGTGGCGGTCATGCCGGCGGTCACCGCCGCCGTCGTCAACACGCTCGTCAAGGCCCGGCTGAAGATCGCCGCCGGCGGCCTCGCCGTCCCCGTCGGCGGCCATGTGATCGTCATCGGCCTCGGCAACGTCGGCGCGCGGGTCGTCCAGGGCCTGCACGACCAGGGCATCGACGTCGTCGCCGTGGACCGCTCACCGACCGCCCGTGGCGTCGCCGTCGCCCGCGGCCTCGGCATCCCCGTGATCATCGGCGACGCGAAGGACTCCGAGACCCTCGCGACGGCGTCGGTGGCCACCGCCCGCTGCCTGGTCATGGTCACCACCGACGACGTCACCAACCTGGAGGCCGCGCTGCTGGCCCGCTCGCTGCGCGCCGACCTGCGGGTGGTCCTGCGGCTGTTCGAGGAGGACTTCGCCCGCCGGATCAAGGTCGCGTTCGGCATCAACCACTCCCGCAGCGTGTCCTACCTGGCCGCGCCCGCGTTCGCCGCGTCGATGGTCGGCAGCGAGGTCGTCGACACGATCCCCGTCGGCCGCCGGGTCCTGCTCGTCGCCGAGGTCCGTGTCGGCGCCCGCTCCCAGCTGGAGGGCAGCCACTTCCACGAGGTCAGCGTCCCCCACGAGCTGCGACTGGTCGCGGTCCAGACCGGCCGGCCCGGGCTCGCGGAGGGCGTGCAGACCTTCTGGTGGCCGGAGCGCAACCGCGGCCGGACCCTGGACCGCGGCCACACGATGGTGGTCGTCGCGACCAGGGCCGGTCTCGTCGCGCTGCTGGAGCGGGCCGCGGGCCGCCCCTGACGGGTGCCGGCGGGTCACCCACGCCGCCGGGGAGCGCTCACACGCTCGTCAGGATGACCGGCCCGTCCTCGGTGATCGCCACCGAGTGTTCGGTGTGCGCGGCGCGGGAGCCGTCCACCGTGGACACCGTCCAGCCGTCGCTGAGCAGGCGGTGCCGGTCGGAGCCGCTCTCGATGACCATCGGCTCGATCGCCAGGGCCAGGCCGGGGCGCAGGGTGAGCCCCCGGCCGGCGCGCCCGACGTTGGGCACGTGCGGGTCCTCGTGCATGGCGGTGCCGATGCCGTGGCCGCCGTAGCCGGTCGGCATGCCATAGCCCGCGGCCCGGCACACCGCCTCGACGGCCGCCGAGATGTCCCCCAGGCGCCCGCCGGGCCGGGCGGCGGCGATCCCGGCCGCGAGGGCCTCGGCGCACGTGTCCGCGAGCCGCCGCGCGTCGTCGTCGATCGTGCCGATGCCGATGGTGATCGCGGAGTCTCCATGATACCCGCCGATGTGCGCCCCGAAGTCGATCGACAACAGGTCACCGTCCCGCAGCGGGCGCCTGCCGGGGATGCCGTGCACGATCTGGTCGTTGACCGACAGGCACAGGACCGCCGGATACGGCACCGGCGCGAAGGACGGCAGATAGTCCAGGAACGACGACTTCGCCCCGTGCTCGGCGAGCATCCCCCTGGCGAGCTCGTCGAGCTCCAGCAGGGTCACGCCGGCCGTCGCCCGCTCGCTCACGGCGCGCAACGTCAGCGCCACGATCCGGCCGGCCTCACGCATCGTCTCGAGCTCCGCGGCGCCCTTCAGAACCACCATGGCGAGGATTCTAATACCAGGATTATCATCGACACATGGTGCGTAACCCGTTGACCGCAGACGAACGCCATCGCGGACTCGTCCTGGGCAGGCTCCTGCAGCAGGCGCGGGGCACCCGCAGCGCCGCGGCCGTCGCGTATGAGGCCGGCATCTCCCTCGACACACTGCGCAAGATCGAGCGCGGCGCCATCGCCACCCCGGCGTTCTTCACCGTCGCCGCCCTGGCCAAGGCCCTCGGGCTGGACCTGTCGGTGCTCGCCTCGGACCTGGGCTCCTCCGAGACCGCGGCGCACGTCGCATGACGCACCTGCGGATCCCCGGCGAGCAGGGCGACGCCACCAACTACGAGCGGGTCTTCACCCTCGCACCCGAGGTCTACCAGCACTGGGGCGCACTGTCGCAGTCGGTGAAGGCCGGCATGGACCTGCGCCGCTACGAGCTGGTGACCTTGGTCGCGGCCCGGCGGATCGGCGCCACCTACTGCAGCCTGGCCCACGCCGGGGTGCTGCGGTCGCGCTTCTACGACGACGACGCCCTGCGGGCGATCGCCACCGACTGGCACGACGCCGGCCTGGACCCGGTCGACGTCGCCGTCATGGACTTCGCCGACGTCGTGGCGAGGGACCCTGGCGCCGTCACCGCCGCCGACACTGAGGCGCTGCGCGCCCACGGCCTGTCCGAGCAGGACATCTTCCACGTGGTCCTGGCCGTCTCGATCCGCCGCTTCTTCGGCGGGGTCCTGCAGGCCACCGGCGCCGAGCCGGACCAGAACCTGGTCGACGCGCTCCCCGCCGAGCTGGTTCACTTGCTGGCGTGAATTCGCGGCGGTACGGGGCCATCGACGTCGACTATCCGGACACCGGCGGCGCCCGGGGCGCGCTGGTGATCGCCGCCGAGCCGACGTTCGCCGGTCCGCTCGACGAGCGGGTGACCTGGCTCGACGAGGTCGCGCCGTACGAGCCGGGCGCCTTCTACAAGCGTGAGCTGCCGGCGGTGCACGCGCTGCTCGACCCGCTGCCACCCCTGGACCTGCTCATCGTCGACGGGTATGTCGACCTCGACCCGGACGGCCGCCCGGGCCTCGGCGCGCACGTCGCCGACGAGCTCGGCATCCCGGTCCTCGGCGTGGCGAAGACCGCGTTCCGCAGCGCCACCCACGCCGTCGCCGTGCGCCGCGGCGGCGCCGAGCGGCCCCTGTTCGTCACCGCGACCGGCGTCCCGCTGCCCGACGCGGCGGCGCTCGTCACGGCGATGGCCGGTGCCTTCCGCCTGCCCGACGCCCTGCGCCGGGTCGACGCCCTGGCCCGCGGCCGCGCGTGACGACATAGGCCTTCCGCGCCATAGTCTTCATATGTAGAGTTTCGGGTATGCCGAGGTTGCCGCACACGTCGCCGCAGACGCTGCACGTTTTCGAGGCCCTGCTCGCCGCACCTGACGCGTGGCGGTATGGGTACGACCTGAGCCGCGAGACCGGGCTGGCGTCCGGTTCGCTGTATCCGATCCTCATGCGGCTCGCCGAGGGGTCGCTGCTGGAGACCAGGTGGGAGCCGGCGGAGCAGCCCGGTCGTCCGCCGCGGCACCTGTACAGGCTGACCCAGGACGGCGCGGCGCTCGCCCGGCAGCGGCTGGCCGCCCGTGCCGCTGCGGCGTCCGCGCCCCGGCTGCGTCCGCGGACCGCGTCGTGACCGCCGCGCACCGGCTGGCCCGCCGGGTGCTGACCGTGGCGTTCGCCGGCACCCGCGGCCCGTGGGGTGCGGCCGTCGTCGCCGAGCTCGACCACGTCACCGGCACGTGGGCCGTCGTGCGCTGGACCCTGGGCGGCCTGCGGGTCGCCTCGCGCGCCCTCGTGCCCGTCGCCCCGCTGGAACGCCGCGCCGTGCGCCTGGTCCTCGCGGTCACCGTGGTGTCCGCCGCCGCCTTCGCCGCCTTCACGGTCCGGGGGATCCCGTCCGGTGCGATGGCGCCGACCCTCGACATCGGCGACCACGCGATCGTCGACCGGCTGACGTTCCGGGTCACGGGCATCGACCGCGGCGACGTGGTCGTGCTGCGGGTCCCCACCGGGGAGGGTGGCGCGTTCACCACCGTCGACAGGGTCATCGGCGTCGGCGGCGACACCATCGACTGCGCCGGCGGCCGGGTCCGCCGCGACGGGACGCCCCTGGACGAGCCCTACATCCACGGCGCGGCCACCGACTGCTCGCCGGTCACCGTGCCCGACGGGATGCTCTACGTCCTCGGCGACAACCGCGAGGTCGCCCGCGACTCCCGGCACTACGGCCCGCAGCCCGCCGCCGGCGTCCGCGGCACCGTCCTGCTGGCCTAGCCCCCCGTGGCACGTTTCGGGGATTCAATGCTTGCCGAGAGTGCCTAACGTGGTCTTCAACAGCGACGACGAAGCCACACCGGATACTGGGGAGTTGCAAT
>NZ_JBEXDG010000104.1:0-19477 GCF_040605635.1 Dactylosporangium sp. NPDC005555 | reverse complement strand
ACCGGCAGCCACACAACACCCGCAACCCGCCACCCACCACACAAAACCAACGACACCAACACCCCCACAAAACCAACAAGACGTTAAACGCCAAGTCGTGTAGCCGGGGGTGCACAAGGTCTTCCGGATCACGGGGATCAGCCGGGGCGTCCGGTGGCGGGCGGGGCGGCTCGTGATCCGGAAGAGAAATTGTCGCCCCGACGACCAAAGGTCTTCCGGATCATGGAGTGGGCGGTGCCCAGCCACTGGGTGCTACGCGCAGGCGTGGGAGGCTGCCGCGCGGGACGCGCTGGCAGTGCGGCGCGGAGCGGCGCATTGGGGGGCTCCGGGGGTGAGAATCCCCCCGGCGGGACCCGCGCGAAGCGTGGGGCGGCGAGCTATGGCGAAGCCAAAGGCGGGTAACAGCTATGAGCGGGAAACAGTGCTGGCGCGTTCGACGAGGTGGGTTTCGACCATGACGGCGGTGGGGGCGGCGCCGGCGATGCGGGACAGGAGGAGGCGGACCATCTCGCGGCCCATGGCCTCGACGGGCTGGTGGACGGTGGTCAGCGGGGGATCGGTCTGGCGGGCGATGGCCACGTCGTCGAAGCCGACCAGTGACACGTCCGACGGGACGTGTTTGCCGAGCTCGCGCAGGGCGCGCAGGGCGCCGACGGCCATCAGGTCCGAGGCGGCGAAGACGGCGTCGACCGAGGGGTCGCGGGCGAGCAGCTCGCGGACGGCCAGTTCGCCGGAGGCCTCGCTGAAGTCGCCGTACGCGATGAGGGCCTCGTCGACGGGCATGCCGGCGCGTTCGAGGGCCTCGCGGTAGCCCAGGAGGCGGGACACGCCGGCGGCCATGTCCTGCGGGCCGGCGATCGCGGCGATCCGGCGGCGGCCGCGGTCCAGGAGGTGCCCGACGGCGAGCCGCGCGCCGCCCTCGTTGTCGGCGTCGACGAAAGCGACGTCGGAAGCGGACGAACCGGAAACGCCGGAAGCGCCGGAGGCGGACAGCATCCGGGCAGGGCGGCCGCCGAGGACGACGGGCAGGCCGCGCTGCTCCAGCAGCTGCGGCAGCGGGTCGGCGTCGTGCAGGGAGAGCAGCATGACGCCGTCGACGTGCTGGTTGGTGAGGTGGTGCTCGACGCGCTGGCGCTCGGCCGGGGACTGGGCCATCGCCAGCCACAGCTGCAGCTGGGTGTCGGCCAGGGCGGAGCTGACGCCGCGGACGATGCCGGCGAAGAACGGCTCGCCGAAGACGCGTTCCTCGGACTCGGACACGACGAGCGCGACGGAGTCGGTGCGCTGGGTGACGAGGGCGCGGGCGGCGCGGTTGGGCACGTAGCCGAGCTCGTCGATCGCCTTCTGCACGGCGGCCCGCGCCTCCGGGCTCACCTGCGGCGAGCCGTTGACGACCCGCGACACGGTGCCGCGCCCGACGCCGGCGCGCGAGGCGACCTCGTCGAGGGTGGGGCGGCCCGCAGAGCGGGGACGGCTGTTCGTGGAAGGCACGCCCCATTGTGCGCACACGTCGGCGATCTTGCAGCCGCGGCACCCGAGGAAACGCGGCACCGCGGCTGCAAAACCAAACGATCTACGACAAATATGCCTCTACCTGCACGTCGGTCCCCGCAGGGGCGACCGGCAGGACGCCGCCGTCGACCGGTACGCCATCCGCCACCAGACGGCAGGAAGACCCTGACACTCCGGGTTCCTTGTGAACGGTGATGCGGTACGTCGCGCCGCGGTACCGCCGGACCGCCGAGAAACCGGACCAGTCGGCGGGGATCACCGGCGCGATCCGCAGGCCCGACAGCTCCGGCCGGATGCCCAGGATCCACTGGGTCACGGCCGCGTAGTTCCACGCCGCGGTCCCGGTCAGCCAGGAGTTCTTCGCCTCGCCGTGGGTGGGCGCGTCGCGGCCGGCGATCATCTGCGCGTACACGTACGGCTCGCAGCGGTGCAGGTCGCCGAGCTCCTCGCGGGCCGACGGGTTGATCCGCTTGTAGTAGTCGAACGCGCCGTCGCCGTTGCCGACCATCGCCTCGGCGATCATGAGCCACGGGTTCGTGTGGCAGAAGATCCCGGCGTTCTCCTTGTACCCCGGCGGGTAGGACGAGATCTCGCCGAGCTCGATGCGGTAGGACGAGAACGCCGGCTGCTGCAGCACGATCCCGTGCGGGGTGGCGAGCCGCTCCCGGACGCTGGCCAGGGCGCGCACGGCGGTGCCGTCCTCCAGGCCGACGCCGCCCATGATGCACATGCCCTGCGGCTCGATGAAGATCTGCCCCTCGTCGTTGGACGCGGAGCCGATGACGTTGCCGTGGAAGTCGTACGCGCGGCGGAACCACGCACCGTCCCAGCCGTGCTCGGCGATGGTCCCGGCCATCTTCTCCGCGGCGGTCAGGTAGACGGCCGGGTCATCCTGGCGGTGAGCGGCCAGCTCCGCCAGCTCACGCGCGGCCAGGACGAACTGGCCGGCGATGAACACCGACTCCGCGACCCCGCCGGTGGCGTTCTCCGTCGTCTGGAACGGCTCCCCCGGCGTGTCGGAGAAGCAGTTCAGGTTGAGGCAGTCGTTCCAGTCCGCCCGCCCGATCAGCGGAAGGCCGTGCGGTCCGAGGCGTTCGGTGGTGTACCGCAGCGACAGCTTCAGGTGCTCGTAGAGCGGCTGCTCGCTGCCGGGGGCGTTGTCGAACGGGACGGGCTCGTCCAGGATGCCCCAGTCGCCGCTCTCCTTGATGTACGCCGAGACGCCGAGGATCAGCCAGAGCGGGTCGTCGTTGAAGCCGGACCCGATGTCGTTGTTGCCGCGCTTCGTCAGCGGCTGGTACTGGTGGTACGCCCCGCCCGTCGGCAGCTGGGTCGCGGCGATGTCGAGGATCCGCTCACGGGCCCGCTCGGGGATCATGTGCACGAAGCCCAGCAGGTCCTGGTTCGAGTCGCGGAAGCCCATGCCGCGGCCGATCCCCGACTCGTACAGCGACGTCGACCGGCTCATGTTGAACGTGACCATGTTCTGGTACGCGTTCCAGATGTTGACCATGCGGTCGGTGTCGGCGTCGGGCGTCTGGACCTGCAGCCCGCCGAGCAGCTCCGCCCAGCGCTCGGCGAGGGCGGCGAAGCCCGCGTCGACGGTCTCCTGCGCGAGCCAGTCAGCGATCTTGGCCTGCGCGCCGGCCTTGTTGACGGTCTGCGAGCCCGGCGGGTCGAACTTCGCGTCGCGGGGGTTCTCCCAGTACCCGAGGACGAACCCGATCTCGCGGGTCTCTCCCGGCTGAAGGGTGAGCTTCACGTGGTGCGACCCGTGCGGCTGCCAGCCGTTGGCGATCGAGTCGCCGGACTCGCCGCGCTCGACCGCGAGGGGCCGGTCCCAGGAGCGGTACGGCCCGAGGAACGCCTCCCGCGAGGTGTCGAAGCCGGCGAGGGGCTCGCTGCAGGCGAAGTACGCGAAGTGGTCGCGCCGCTCGCGGTACTCGGTCTTGTGGTAGATGACGCCGTCGACGACCTCGACCTGGCCGGTGTTGAAGTTGCGCTGGTAGTTGGTGGCGTCGTCCTGCGCGTCCCAGAGGCAGAACTCGATCGACGAGAAGGCGGACAGTTCAGCGACGCTGTCCCGCTCGTTGGTGACCTTGAGCCGCCACACCTCGAGGGTCTCGCCGAGCGGCACGAAGTAGAGCGTCTCGGCCTTGATCCCGTTGTACCGCGACGAGACCTTCGTGTAGGACAGACCGTGACGGCACTCGTACTCGTCGAGGTCGGTCTGCGTCGGCTGCCACGTGGGCGACCAGAAGGAGCCCGAGGCGTCCCGCAGGTAGATGTACCGGCCCCCGAGGTCCATGGGGGCGTTGTTGTACCGGTAGCGGGTGAGCCGGCGCAGCCGGGCGTCACGGTAGAACGAGTAGCCGCCGGCGGTGTTGGAGATGATGCCGAAGTACGCCTCGGTGCCGAGGTAGTTGATCCAGGGCAGCGGGGTGTCTGGTCGGTCGATGACGTACTCGCGGCGTTCGTCGTCGAAGTGGCCGAAGCGCACGGGGTGCCTCCTGCTGGGGGGATAGAGACTGCGCCATGACAAGGACCGGGTCAGGCCGACTCGCGGACCACGAGGTGCGTGTCGAGCACAGTCGAGTGGGCCGGCCCGCCGGCGATGCGGGCCAGCAGGAGCCTGGCCATCTCGCGCCCCATGCCCTCCACCGACTGGTGCACGGTGGTGAGCGGCGGCTGGGTCTGCCGGGCGACGGCGGAGTCCTCGAACCCGACCACGGCCACGTCGGCGGGCACCCCGCGGCCCAGCTCACGCAGGGCGCGGATGGCCCCGGCGGCCATCAGGTCGGAGGCGGCGAAGACGGCGTCGAGGCCGGGGTTGAGATGGATGAGGCGGTGCATCGCGTCGGCCCCGCTCGCCTCGCTGAAGTCGCCGTACGCGATGAGTCGCTGATCGTGCGGCAGGGACGCCAGGCGCAGCGCCTCCCGGTAACCACGGAGGCGGGCGGTGCCCACCGCCATGTCCTGCGGGCCGGCGATCACCGCGATGCAGCGGCGACCGAGGCCGATGAGGTGGTCGACGGCGGTGCGGGCACCGCCCTCGTTGTCGTTGTCGACGTAGGCGACCTCGTTGTCGCCCCCGCTGGCATGTTCCGTCTCGAGCATGTGTGCCGGTCGCCCGCCGAGGACGGTGGGCAGCCCCCGCTTGCCCAGCAGTGACGGCAGCGGGTCGTCGTCGTGCAGCGACAGCAGCAGTACGCCGTCGACGTGCTGGTCCGACAGGTGCCGCTCGACCATGAGCCGCTGCGACGGCGACTGCGCCATCGCGAGCCACAGCTGCAGGGACGTGTCAGCGAGGACGTTGCTGACGCCGCGGACGATGCCGGCGAAGAACGGCTCGCCGAAGACCCGCTCCTCCGACTCGGACACCACGAGGGCGACCGAGTCGGTGCGGCGGGTGACCAGCGCCCGGGCGGCCCGGTTGGGCACGTACCCGAGCTCCTCGACGGCGCGGGCGACGGCGGCGCGGGCCTCCGGGCTGACCTGCGGCGAGCCGTTGATCACCCGGGAGACCGTGCCGCGCCCGACGCCGGCGAGCGCGGCCACCTCGTCCAGCGTCGGGCGGCGCACGTTACTCGCCGAGGCCGTTGTGCTTGATGACCTCGCGGTACCGGTGGCCGCTGGCCTTGACCGTGCGCCGCTGCGTGTCGTAGTCCACGCGGATCATGCCGAACCGCTTGGTGTAGCCCCACGCCCACTCGAAGTTGTCCAGCAGCGACCACGCGAAGTAGCCGTGCAGTGGCGCGCCGGCGGTGATCGCGTCATGGCAGGCGCGGAAGTGCGCGTCGAAGTAGGCGGCCCGCTCATGGTCGTCCACGGCACCGTCGTCGGTGACGGTGTCGACGTACGCGGCACCGTTCTCCGTGATGTACAGCGGGATCGCCGGGTAGTCGCGGGCGACGCGGGTCAGGGTCTCGGTGAGCCCGGGGGCGTCGACCTCCCAGCCCATGTCGGTGACCGGGACGCCGGGCCGCTTCAGGAAGCGGACGGTCTCGCTGCCGGGCCACGACGTCGGCGCCCGCCAGTACGGCTCGGCGGGGACATCGGGGTCCTCGGCGGCCACGACGTGCCGGCTGTAGTAGTTGATGCCGAGCAGATCGAGGGGCTGCGCGATCTGCTTGAGATCGCCGTCGCGGACGAAGCCGAAGTCGCTGACCCCTCGCAGGTCGGCGACGACGTCGGCCGGGTACGAGCCGAGCAGCACCGGGTCGAGGAAGATCCGGTTGGCGAGGCCGTCGATGCGGCGGACCGCGTCCAGGTCGCCGGCCTTGGTCTCGTCCGCCGGGGAGATCGCGTACAGGTTGAGCGTGATGCCCAGCTGCGCCTGCGGGTCCGCGGCCCGGATCGACTCGACCGCCTGGCCGTGGCCGAGCAGCAGGTGGTGCATGGCGGCCAGGGCGTCGGGTGCGTGCTGGCGGCCGGGCGCGTGGACGCCGGACGCGTAGCCGAGGAACGCCGAGCACCACGGCTCGTTGAAGGTCGTCCAGTTGCGGACCCGGTCGCCGAGCGCGCCGTGCACGAGCGTGGCGTAGTCGGCGAACCGGGCCGCGGTGTCGCGGGCGGGCCAGCCGCCCGCGTCCTCGAGCGCCTGGGGCAGGTCCCAGTGGTAGAGCGTCACCCAAGGGGTGATGTCGTTCGCCAGCAGCTCGTCGACGAGCTGCCGGTAGAAGTCCAGGCCCTTGGCGTTGGCCGGCCCCGACCCGCCCGGCTGGACGCGGGGCCACGCGACGGAGAACCGGTAGGCGTTGACGCCCAGGTCCTTCATCAGCCCCACGTCCTCGCGGAAGCGGTGGTAATGATCGCAGGCCACGTCGCCGGTGTCCCCGCCCAGCGTCTTGTCCGGGGTGTGGCTGAACGTGTCCCAGATCGAGGGGGTGCGGCCGTCCTCCTGGGCGGCTCCCTCGATCTGGTACGACGCGGTCGCCGCACCCCACACGAAACCGGGTGGGAACGTCAGCGGGTCGATGCTGGTCACGCCTTGACCGAACCTTCCATGATGCCGCCGATGATCTGACGGCCGAATGCGACGAACACGAGGAGCAGCGGCACGATCGCCAGGGCTGTCCCGGTAAAGACTTGCACGTAGTCGGTCTTGTAGTAACCGGTGGCCAGGATGTTGAGCGAAACCTGAACGGTGGGCGTGTCGCCGTTGAGCACGACGTACGGCCACAGGAAGTCGTTCCAGGTCTCCATGAAGGTGAGCAGCCCCAGTACCGCCGCCGCCGGACGCAACGCGGGCAGCACGACGCTCCAGTAGGTCCGCCACGTGGAGGCGCCGTCGACCCGGGCCGCCTCGATGAGCTCGTCGCTGATCGCCGACTCCGCGTACTGCCGGATCATGAACACGCCGAAGCCCTTGACCAGGAACGGCACGATGACCGCCTGCAGGGTGTTCGTCCAGTCGAACTTCACCATCAGCAGGTACAGCGGGATGATGTTGACCTGGGTCGGGATCATCATCGTGAGGATGATGATGAGCAACAGGGCGTTCTTCCCGCGGAACTTGAGCTTCGCGAACGCGAAGCCGGCGAGGGTGGAGAAGAACACCACCGACAGCGTCACGCACGACGACACGATCGCCGAGTTGATCAGGCCGTAGACGAAGTTGGCGTCCGTGTTGGCCAGCACGCGGGAGGCGTTGTCGAAGAAGTTCGGGCCGGGCGTGAGCGGCGGCGGGATGTCGGTGACGGCGCTGTTGTCGCGCGACGCCACGATGAACGACCACACGATCGGGAAGACCGAGAGCACGATCGTGATGATCAGCGCGAGGTACGTGAGCGGGCTGGCGTCCCACAGTGCCGACGAGGCGTTGCGGACGCGCCGCTTCTTCCCCGGCGGCGGCGTGCCAGGCACGCTTCTTGGCCTGGTCATGGTCGTGCTCATGAGGTCGTCCCCTTGACGGATCGGCGCACCAAGGCGAAGTTGATGAGCGCGAAGATCAGGATGATCACGAACAGCAGCCAGGAGATCGCGGCGCCGCGGCCCACGTTGTAGTTGTTCGTGAACGTGGTCTCGTAGATGTACATCGCGACGGTCTGGAACTCGTTGAGCGAGCCACCCTGGATGCGGCCGTAGTTGAACAGCAGCGGCTCGGTGAACAGCTGCATGCCGCCGATCGTCGAGATGATCACGGTGAAGAGGATCGTCGGCTGGATGAGCGGGACGGTGATCCGCCAGAACCGGCGGGCCGCGGACGCGCCGTCCAGGGACGCCGACTCGTAGAGCTCCTTCGGGATCGCCTGCATCGCGGCCAGGTAGATGAGGGCGTTGTAGCCGGTCCAGCGCCAGTCGACCATGAACGCGATCGCGGTCCAGGACGACCAGCGGTGGTTGCGCCACTCGACGGCGTCGAGGCCGATGCTCTGCAGGAGCCAGTTCGCCAGGCCGTACCGGTCGGCGAAGATCAGGCCGAAGACGATGCCGACGGCGGCGACCGAGGTGATGTTCGGGATGAGCACACCCATGCGGATCGCGGTGCGGGCCCGCATCTTCTTGTTGAGCCAGCTCGCGATCAGCAGCGCGAAGATGAGCTGCGGCACGGTCGCGACGATGAACAGGCCGAACGTGTTGTAGATGACGATCCAGAAGTGCTCGTCCCAGAGGATCTTCTTGTAGTTCTCGAGCCCGACGAAGCCCGCGTCGCCGCCGGTCAGCGTGTTCTTGCGGGTCGACAGGATCGCGGTGTAGATCAGGGGGTACGCGCCGAACACCGCGAACAGCACGAAGAACGGCGCGACGAACAGGTACGGCGACAGTCGCAGGTCGAGCCGCCCGACCCGCACGGTGCGCCGCGACGGCTGCTTCGGTGGCCCGGCGGGGGCGCGCCCGTGGCGAGGTCCGCTGACCTCGCCGACGTTGGTAGCCATGGGGGGTTGGTTCCTTCCGATCAAACGGGCTAAGTGGCGGACGGAGGCGGCGCCAGGTTCGACGCCGCCTCCGCCGTCATCGCATCCGATCAGCCTTCGGCGAGTGCCTTGCTGTCCTTGATGGCCTTGTCCCAGCCCGCCTGGGCGCTCAGCTTGCCCTGCTCGGCGGCCTGCATGGCCGGCTCGAACCCGTTCTCCCACAGCGCCTGGTGCTTCGGCCCGAGGTAGATCGGCTTGAGGTCCTTCGCGGCACCGGCGTAGATCTTGCCGACCGGCGCGTTGTTGAAGTACTCGTTCTTCGCGTCGGTGATCTTCGGGTCGTCCAGCGCGGCGATCGACGACGGCAGCGGGCCCGCCTCGGCGAACGCGTCCAGGCCACCCTGCTTGCCGGTGATGAACTTGACGAGCTCGAACGCGGCCTTCTTGTTCTTGCTCTGCTCCGGGATGGCGAGGTACGAGCCGCCCCAGTTGCCACCCTTACCGGGGATGGTCGCGATGTCCCACTTGTTCTTGCCGGCGTCGCCGGCGCGCTCCTTGATGACACCCGTGTACCACGGCGGGCACGGCACGGTCGCGAACGCGGCGTTCTTGAACGCGGCGTCCCAGTCCGCCTGCCAGCGGGCCAGCTTGGCGGTCAGGCCCTTGGCGGCCATGTCCATGCCAAGGTTGTAGGCAGCCTTGACGGCCGGGTTGGTGTCACCGATGTACTTGTCGCTCTTGTCGTAGAACCAGCTGTCGGCGTTCTGCATGATGTACGGCTGCATGACGCTGGTCGCCGAGTCGGTCCACGCCGCACCGGTGTTCTTCGACTTGAAGATCTCGCCCTGCTTGACGTACTCCTCCCAGGTCGGCCACAGCTTGCTGACCGCGTCACGCTCGACGGGCAGGCCGGCCTTCTGGAAGAGGTCGGTGCGGTAGCACATGGCGAGCGGGCCGACGTCCGTGCCGAGGCCGACGAGCTTCTTGCCGTCCGCGGTGAAGGCGTTCTTCCACTTGAAGGCCAGGTAGTCCTTCTCGAGCGACGACGCACCCAGGTCGAGCAGGTTCGCGAAGCCCTTGTTGTCCTTCAGGTACTGCAGGAGCATGCCCTCTTCGAGCATGACCACGTCACTCGCGCCGCTGCCGGCGGAGATCCACTGGGCGAGCTTCGGCGCGAAGTCCTTGGTCTGGCCTTCGTTCTTGACGTCGACCTTGATGGTCGGGTTCGCGGCCTCGAAGTCCTTGACCGCCTGGGTGAAGCCGGGCGTGCCGAAGTAGGACAGCGAGATGGTGACCGGGCCCGTGCCGTCGGCGCTGGGCTTGTTGTCGTCCTTGGCGCTGCATGCGGTCGTACCGAGGGCAAGTCCCACGGTGAGCGCGGCCGCGGCGATCGAACGCAGACGGCGTGAGGTGACGCTCATCCTGACCCCTCTCTCAGGTCGTGATGGGTGTGTGATGGGGGTGTGAAGCATCGACGGCGGACCCGGGTGTGAAGTCCGTCGTTCGGGTGTCGCGGGTATGGCGGGTGTCGCATTTGAGTGGCTCCCATGGCCGCAGGGTGTGTCACCGGCCACAGCCACGGGAGCGCTCCCATGAGACTGGCGCCTCGTCCGCCAGGTGTCAATGGGGCAATGGGAGCGTTCCCATTTCGTTACCGCAAGATTTCAAGGCGCGTTTTTGTCCGCCTTTACCGCGATATGCACCGCTACTCGGCGCCGCGGCTCTTCCAGCTCGGCGAATCGACGCACACCGACGCGCAGCGACCCGGCGACGCCCCTGCGAGGCGGGCGTTCATCGATGCCCCGACGTGCCGCTGAACGCTCGGAAGCCGCCCGCCGCACACCACCGCCGCCATCCTGACGCAGCGACAGTCACCGATGCGTGCGCCACCACCCCACCACCGCGCCCTTGCCCGGTTCGGGGTGATTCGCGAAGCCCGCCGAATGGATGATCAACACCTGCGCCCACCCGGCCGCGGGCCGCCGGCGAACCCCGGAAACTTTCACACGGCGGGTCAACCATGATCCGGAAGACTTTTTCGCCGCCCTGACGACAACGACGCTTCCGGATCACGGGCGCGGCGCTCAGGTCATGCGGCGCAGGAGGGTCGTGGTGCGGGAGGGGTCGAACAGCGCCGGGTCGAAGGTGCGGCCGAGCCACTCGTGCATCGTCGCGTGGTCGGGGTGGGACGGGTCCGCGATGGCCTCGAGGAGGTCGCTGTAACCGTCGGGGCCGCCCACGTCGTCGGGCGGGCAGGCGCGCTCACCGGCGGCGCACACCGGATAGGTGGTGTCGAGGTCCGCGGGATACACGTCCTCGACGGTCAGGTCGTGCTCCCACCAGTCGCCGAAGTCGTAGGTGTACCGCAGCCGCCCGCCCTTCTGCGCGACCGCGTCGAGACGCGTGTCGAGCTCGTCGCGGACGTCGAGCAGGCCGTCGGGGTCGGGCACGCCGTACTGAACGCCCTCGATGTCGAAGACGTGCAGGTGGCGGTCGCCCCAGCCCATCGCGAACTGCACGACGCGGTGCACCCGGTCGAGGGTGAAGCCGCCGGGGACGAGGACCCGCCGCCAGACGGTGGGCTCGACGCCGTCGAGCGCGATGCGGAGTTGGATGATCGTGCGCGCCATGGTGCAGTCATTGTTGACCGGGGCGGCGGCGCGGCGCACGCTTCTCTAGTGATCTGTCCTGCGTGTCGGGAGAAACGACATGCCGACTGCCCTGGCGGCAACCGGTGCGACTGCCAGCATCGCGAGCCGGCGCCGACCCCACCCGTGACCGGGGCGCCGGGACCGTAGGGTTGGCTGGTGCAGCAGCTCTACCCGGAACCCGGACCAGTCGACCAGCCGACGCTCATCGACCTGTACGCGCCGCCGCCGGAGCCCGCGGTGAGGGTGAACTTCGTGGCCAGCCTCGACGGCGCCGGCACCCTCGACGGGAGGTCCGCGGGGCTGTCGGGCCCGCAGGACAAGCGCGTCTTCGGCATTCTGCGGATGCACTGCGACGCGCTGCTCGTCGGCGCCGGCACGGTCCGCGACGAGGGCTACCGCGCGCTGCGCCTCGACGAGGATCGCCGCAGGTGGCGCCTCGAACACGGGCTGAGTGAATACCCGACGCTCGTCATCGTCTCGGGCCGGGCGGACCTGGACCCCGCGCAGCCCGCGCTCGCCGACGCTCCGGTGCGGCCGATCGTCGTGACGACGGCAACGGCGGACACGGATGCACTGCCCGCCGACATCATCCGGGCGGGCGACGAGCACGTCGACCTGACGGCGGCCGTCCGGCAGCTCCGGGAGCGCGGATTCGCCCAGATCCTCAGCGAGGGCGGGCCGACCCTGTTCGGGTACCTCACGGCGCGGGGTCTCGTCGACGAGCTGTGTCTCACCGTGGCGCCGTTGCTCGCCGGGCCGGGAGCGGGCAGGATCACCGCCGGACCCCCGCACGACACCCCGGAACATCTCACGCTGCGTCACGCCTTGCTGGCCGATGGTCAGCTGCTGCTGCGGTACGGGCGCTGACCCGACATCCACAATGTTGTCCACAACCCTGTGGACAACTGTCCCCAACCTGTGGACGAACGTCCGGCTTGCACCGTTTTGGGCCGGTGAACGCGCGTGAACGCATCCACAGGTGAGCGTGGTGGCCTCGATCCATCGGCGGTCTTGGGGCACGATGCACAGGCGAACACATGTACTGGGGGTCGAGGAATGGATGCCACGGAAGCGCCGAAGGACGGGCCGATCGTCGGCCGGGTCCTCGGCACCGCCGACGCGACCCCGCTGACGTTCTGGGTCGCCGTCAACGACGACGCCTACCTTCAGCTCGACGATGTCGTCGTCACCGAGCGTGAGCTGCCCGGCCATCCGCCGGTGAAGATCGCGGGCGTGGTCACCGCGGTGCGGGCCCGGCACGAGGGGGTCGTGTTCGACTCCGACGTGTTCCTGGTCGCCGACGGCACGCTGCCGGCGACCGTGCAGGAGGCCGCCGAGATCACCACCACCCGGGTCGACCCCGAGATCTACGTCCCGCCGACGCCGGGCGCCGTCGTCCACCGGGCGCAGGGCGACGCGCGGGCCGGGGCGCTGTACTTCGACCGGATGGACCGCACGATCCCGATGGGCTTCGGCCGGGACGGCGCCGCGATGTTCCTCAACGCGGACTTCCTCGACGGCAGCCGCGGCGCGCACGTGTCGATCTCCGGCATCTCCGGGGTGGCGACGAAGACGAGCTTCGCGACGTTCCTGCTCTATTCCGTGTTCCGGTCCGGTGTCCTGGGCGGCGCCGGCGAGACCGCCAACACCCGCGCGCTGATCTTCAACGTGAAGGGCGAGGACCTGCTGTTCCTCGACCACCCCAACAGCCGGCTCGACGCGGCGACGGAGGCCGCCTACGCCCGGCTCGGGCTGGTCGCGGGGCCGTTCCCGGACGTGCGGGTCTACGCGCCGCCGCGGGCCGGCGACTCGTCCGGCACGCCCGACGTCAGCAGCCGCCTGACCGGTGTCGACAGCTTCTACTGGACGCTGCAGGAGTTCTGCGCGGACCGGCTGCTGCCGTACGTGTTCGCCGATGCCGACGACGAGCGCCAGCAGTACACGATGGTGGTCCACTCGGTCACGGCGCACCTGGCGCGCATCGCGCAGCCCGCCGAGGGCGGCGTCGCGGTCGACGGCACCCGGCTCAACTCCTACGCCGACCTCGTCGACTACCTGGTGGAGCAGATCACCGACGACGCCACCCGCGGGCAGTGGGCCGGCAGCGCGGTCGGGCTCGGCACGGTCAACGCGTTCGCCCGGCGGCTCATCGGCAGCAAGAAGGACCTTTCCCGGCTGATCCGGGGCGACCTCGCGACCAGAAGGCCGCACGCGATCAACACCGCGGAGAGCGCCCAGGTCACCGTGGTCGACCTGCACAACCTGCCGGACCGGGCGCAGCGCTTCGTGGTCGGTGTGACGCTGCGCAGCGAGTTCGAGCGCAAGGAGAAGGCGGGCTCGGCGAAGCCGCTGCTGTTCGTGGTCCTCGACGAGCTCAACAAGTACGCGCCGCGGGAGGGCACCAGCCCGATCAAGGAGGTGCTGCTCGACATCGCCGAGCGGGGCAGGTCCCTGGGCGTGGTCCTGATCGGCGCGCAGCAGACGGCGAGCGAGGTCGAGCGGCGCATCGTCGCGAACTCGGCGATCCGGGTCGTCGGCCGGCTCGACCCGGCGGAGGCGTCCCGGCCGGAGTACGGCTTCCTGCCGCCCGCGCAGCGCCAGCGGGCGCTGCTGGCCAAGCCCGGGACCATGTTCGTGTCGCAGCCGGAGATCCCGGTGCCGCTGTGCATCGAGTTCCCGTTCCCGTCGTGGGCGACCCGGCCCGCCGAGGCGGGGGCCGCGCCGAGCGCGACGCTGCGGTCGATCGCCCAGGCCAACGACTCGTTCGCCGTCGTCGCCAGGGTCGGCGGCGGCATCAGCGACGACGAGATCCCCTTCTGAAGGAGCGACCACCGGTGCGGATCCTGCACACCTCGGACTGGCACGTCGGCAAGGTCCTCAAGGGACAGTCCCGGGCCAACGACCACATCGCGGCCCTCAAGGCGCTGGTCGACGTGGCCGAGGCCGAGCGGCCCGACCTGGTGATCGTCGCCGGCGACCTGTACGACTCCGCGAGCCCGCCCGCCGACGCCACGAAGATCGTCACGCGGGGGCTTTCGGCGCTGCGCAAGACCGGCGCCGACGTGGTCGTCATCGGCGGCAACCACGACAACGGCCAGGCCCTCGACGCGCTGCGGCCGTGGGCGGACGCGGCCGGCATCACCATCCGCGGCGCCCTCACCAGACCCGAGGAGCTGCTGCTTTCGGGCACGACCAGGGACGGCGAGCAGTGGCGGCTCGCCGCGCTGCCGTTCGTCTCCCAGCGGTACGCGCTGCGCGCCGCGGAGATGTTCGACCTCAGCGCCGCCGAGAGCGCCCAGTCCTACGCGCACCACATCGGCGGCCTCCTCGCCACCCTCGCCAAGGGCTTCGGCAAGGACACCGTCAACCTCGTCACCGGTCACCTGACGGTCATCGGCGCCACGATGGGCGGCGGCGAGCGCGAGGCGCACACGATCATGGGCTACGCCGTGCCCGCGTCGGTGTTCCCGTCGTCGGCGCACTACGTGGCCCTCGGGCACCTGCACCGGGCGCAGACCGTCAACGGTCCCTGCCCGATCCGCTACTGCGGCAGCCCGCTGCCGATCGACTTCGGCGAGGAGGAGAACTTCTCCGCCGTCGCGGTCGTCGACGTCACCACGAGCACCGCGGCGAGGGTCCGCGAGGTGCCCCTACCGGTCGCCACCCCGCTGCGGACGGTGCGGGGCACCCTCGCCCAGCTCGCGACCTTGGACACCGGCGAGGCGTGGCTGCGGGTGTACGTGTCGGAGCAGCCGAGGGCGGGCCTGCGCGAGGAGGTCCAGGAGCTGCTGCCCAGAGCGCTCGAGGTGCGCATCGACCCGAAGCTGCTGCCCGACCCGAAGGCCGCCGGACAGGCCGCGGCCCGCGCCGGCCGGTCCGCCGGGGAGCTGTTCTCCGACTATCTCGGCCAGAAGGGCCACGCGGACGACGCCACCGTCAAGCTGTTCCACCAGCTGCACGACGAAGTCCAAGAAGCGAGGAACTGACGCATGCGGCCCATTCGCCTGGACATGGACGGCTTCACGGTGTTCCGGCGGCCGACGACGGTCGACTTCACCGACACCGACTTCTTCGCCCTCATCGGCCCGACCGGCTCCGGCAAGTCGACGATCCTCGACGCGATGACGTTCGCGCTCTACGGCACCGTCCCCCGCTGGGGCGACCGGCGGGCCATCGGCAACGCGCTCGCGCCGTCGGCGACCGAGGCCAGGGTCCGGTTCGTGTTCGAGTCCGCGGGCGTGCGGTATGTCATCGCCCGCGTCGTGCGGCGCGACGGCAAGGGCGCGGTCACCACCAAGCACGCCGGCCTCGAGGCGCTCCCCCACGGCTTCGACCTGGCCCGCTTCGACACCGGGATCAGCGCCGAGGACATGGGCACCGTCCTGGCCGGCACGCCCAGCGAGGTCGACCTGGCCGTGCAGACGGTGATCGGCCTGCCGTACGAGCAGTTCATCAAGTGCGTGGTCCTGCCGCAGGGCGAGTTCGCGGCGTTCCTGCACGCCAAGCCCGCCGAGCGGCAGAAGATCCTGGTCAACCTCCTCGGCCTCGACGTGTACGGGCAGATCCGCGAGCGCGCGAACACCCGCGGCGCCGCCGCCGACGCGAAGCTCAAGGTGCTCGGCGAGCAGCTCGCCGGGATGTCCGGCATCGACGACGCGGCCCTCGAAGCGGCGCAGGCGAGGGCGGCGACGCTCAAGACCCTCGCCGGGGACGTCGACCGGATCGGGCCGCGGCTCGCCGACGCGGCGTCGCTCGCCGTCGCCGCCGCGGCGACCCTCCAAGGGCTCGACACCGAGATCGACCGGCTGACCAGGCTGCGGGTCCCGGCCGACGCCGGCACCCTCGCGGCCGGCGCCGCCGCTGCCCGCGGCGCGGTGACCGCCGCCGTCGACGGCGCACGGGCCGCCGAGGAGCGCGAGGAGAAGCTGCGCGGCGAGCTGCAGACCGCCGGCGACCAGACCGCGCTGCGCCGGCTGCTGGACTCGCACGCCGAACGCGACCGGCTCGCCGCCGAGGCCGCCACCGTCCACGCCACGGTCACCGCCGCGGACAACGAGCACGGGAAGGCGGCCGCCGCGCTGGGCGTCGCGCGCACCAGGGCGAAGGACGCCCTCGAAGCCCTCGAAGCGGCCCGGGAGGCCTACCAGACCGCCGTCGCCGTCGACCGGGCCACGGCCCTGCGGCCCCACCTGCGGGTCGGCGACGAGTGCCCGGTGTGCTGCTCGACGGTGCGGACACTGCCGGAGACACCGCACGAGCCCGCGGTCGCCGCGGCCAGGTCCGCCGGGGACGCCGCCCGCAAGCGCAGCGACACGGCCGAGAAGGCCGTCGCCGACCAGGACAGGATCGTCCGCGACCTCGACCGGGGCCTCGCCGCCGCGCGGGCGCACGCCGAGCAGGTCGACCACCGGCTCGCCACCCTCGACAGGGCGCTCGACGGGGCGCCCGCACCGGAAGCGCTGCGCCGCGACCTCGACACCATCGCGAAGCTGTCCAAGGAACTGGAGCGGGCCGGGACCGAGGTCCGCAAGGCCCGCGAGGCGCACCGCAAGGCGGCCGGCGCCGCGGACCGGGCCGAGGACCAGCTCCGCGCGGCGTGGAAGGCGTTCGACGCGGCCCGCGACGCGCTCGCCGCGTTCGGCCCGCCACCCGCGGACCGCGACGACCTCGCCGACGCGTGGGCGACCCTGACCGGCTGGGCCGGCGGTGCCGCGGGCGAGCGGCAGGCCCGCCGCCCCGCGGCCGCCGGGGCCGTCCAGGACGCCGAAGGGCGGGTCACCGGGATCCGCCAGGAGCTGCGCGCCCTGTTCGACACCGCCGGGCTGCCCGCACCGGGATCCGACCCGGCCCGGGAGGCGGCGGTCGCCCTGGAGCGGGCCGGGGCCGCTGCCGCGCGGATCGAGGAGCGCCGCGCGGAGGCCGCGAAGCTGACCGTGCAACGCGACGAGGTCGCGAAGGAGAGCCAGGTCGCGAAGGCCCTCGCCCAGCACCTGCGGGCCGACCGGTTCGAGCGCTGGCTCCTGGCCGAGGCACTGGACACGCTCGTCGACGGCGCGTCGCGGACGCTGCGGGAGCTGTCCGGTGGCCAGTACGACCTGAGCCACGAGAAAGGCGAGTTCTTCGTCGTCGACCATCACGACGCCGGGCTCCGGCGCGGGGTGCGGACCCTGTCCGGCGGCGAGACCTTCCAGGCGTCCCTGGCGCTCGCGCTCGCCCTGTCCGAGCAGCTGGCGGGCATGTCGACGTCGGCGGCGAGCCTGGAGTCGATCGTCCTCGACGAGGGCTTCGGCACCCTCGACCAGTCCACCCTCGACACCGTCGCCGCGACCCTGGAGGCCCTGGCCGCGCGCGGCGACCGGATGGTCGGCGTCGTCACCCACGTCGGCGCCCTCGCCGAACGCATCCCCGTCAGGTTCGAGGTGCGCCGCGACGCGCGCACCGCCCGCGTGGAACGGATCGGGCTGTGAGATTCCACGTCGACGCCTGGGACCCCTCCTACGGGGTGGCGTTCGAGGGCGGTTCGGAGGGCCCGCAGGCGCAGAGCAGCGCCCAGATCCAGCCGGACGTGGAGCTGCCCGCCGACGCCTGGCGGGCCGTCGACGCGCCCGCCGGGCTGCGGCCCCCCGGCACCGTCCTCGTCGTGGACGGCGTCCAGCGCATCGACGCGCGGGTCTGGGCCACCGACGACGACGGCGTCACCCACCCCGGGATCGCCGCCTCGTACGCGGCCGGGGTCGTGCGCTGCGAGCTCGACCGGGGCGCGGCCGCCATCGCCACCACCCGCATCGAGCGCGGCCTGTTCACCCCGTTCGAGCTGGCGCCGCCGCTGGTCGCCGGCGCGATCCGCTACCCGGCCCGGCGGGTCGCCCGGGGCGAGCCGAAGGACCTGGCGCTGGGCGTACAGCGGCACATGCGGGCGCTCGAGGTCGGCGTCTCAGGTGAGGAGCGCGACGACGGTGACCTGCTCATCGTCGACGGGCCGCTGCAGGAACGCGCGCACCTGCCCCGGGCCCTGGGCTACATCAAGACCCACCGGGTCGAATACCTGCCGCCGGAGCTGACCGCGGTCGTCACCGGGCTGCGCGGCGGGCAGCGCTCCCCCGTGTTCCTGCTCGGCACGTCGTGGCACCGGTTCGCGTGGTACCTGCGGCTGCCGGGCCCCGAGGGGTCGCCGTGGGCGGGCATCGTGCGCGCCGAGTGCTCCGCCGACCTGCTGCCCCTCGACGCGATCGCGCTCGCCCACCTGTCGGCGGTGACGCTGCCCCGCTTCGCGTCCAGCGCCTACAAGGACCCGCGGGCGCCGCAGAACCTGATCCCGATCGCCGGTCTGGAGCGTAAGCTGCGCGCCATGCTCGGCGACGCTCGTCTCCTGCACCGCGCCCTCGCCCGGGCGGCCGCGGGATGAGGTCGTTGCCGGTCCCTGAGCGGTACGACCTGGCGGGCACCCTCGGGGGTCTGGCCCTCATCCACGGCGACCCGACCCTGTCCGTCGGTGCCCGGGAGGGGTGGTTCGCCACCCGTACACCTGACGGCGCGGGGACACTCCAGCTGACGCTGTCCGGGTCCACGCTGGTCGCGACCGCCTACGGCCCGGGCGCCGGGTGGCTCCTCGACCGGGCCGACGCCGTCGCCGGGCTCCGCGACGACGTCACCGGCTTCCTCGACCTCGCCCGGCAGCACCGGCTGGTGCACCGCCTCGCCCGCGAGCACTCCGGCCTGCGCATCGGCGCCACCGGCCGGGTCTTCCACCACCTCGTGCCGGCCGTCCTGGGCCAGAAGGTGACCGGCAAGGAGGCCCGCGACGGCTACGTCCGCCTCCTGCGGCACTTCAGCACCGACCCCGCCCCCGGCCCCCGCCCGGGCCTGCGGCTCCCACCCGACCCTGCCGCGATCGCCGCCGCGCCCTACTGGGTCTTCCACCCGTTCGGCATCGAGCAGAAGCGCGCCGACACGCTGCGCCGGGTCGCCGCCGAGGCGGCCCGCCTGGAGCGCTGCGCCACCGCCGCCGAGGCCGTCACGCGCCTGCTCACCGTCCGCGGCATCGGGCCCTGGACCGCCGCCGAGGTCACCCGCGCCGCCTACGGCGACGCCGACGCCGTCTCCGTGGGCGACTACCACATCAAGAACGTCGTCGCCTACGCCCTGACCGGCGCGGCTCGCGGCACGGACGAGCACATGCTGGAGCTGCTCGCCCCGTACGCCGGCCACCGCGGCCGCGTCTGCGGCCTCCTCGCCGCCGCCGGCATCACCGCCCCGAAGTTCGGCCCCCGGATGCCGCTGCGCTCCTTCGCCGGTTACTAGCCGCCCCACGGGTCCCGCCCGGGGGGCTTCATGATCCGGAAGAGTTTGTGTCGCCGTGGCACAATGCCGGTGAGTTAAGCGTTCAGGGTGATGGATGGGGCTGGATGGTGACTGTGAAGGTTGCTGTCCAGCTTCGTTGTTTGCGGCCGGGTTGTT
>NZ_JBEXDG010000103.1:0-20838 GCF_040605635.1 Dactylosporangium sp. NPDC005555 | reverse complement strand
TGGTACTGCTGGTAGTGCTCGACGAAGAGGCCGTACATGGTGACGTTGTTGCCGTTGACGACGAGCCCGTTGGCGCCGGTGTTGATGTTCCAGCCCACCGTGCCGCCGTTGCCGTGGTCGGCGCGCCAGATCCACATGTGGTCGCCGATGACGTTGTTGCTGTTGACCCGCAGGCTGACGGTCGCCTTGCCGGCGATGGCGCCGCCGACGCGGAAGAACACGTCGTGCAGTGACGTCGGGTTCGCCGAGTGGTCGGCGGTGGAGCCGTTCGGGCCGACCTCCATGAGGACCTGGGAGTTGGTGGTGCCGGCGTCGAAGAGGATCCCGCCGACCTTCACCCCGTCGACGTCGGCGACGGTCATCGCGGTGACGCCGTTCTGCGGCACGATGGTGGCCAGGCCGAGGCCGAGCACGACGGTGTTCGCGCGGGTGATCCGGATGGTGTCGTTGACGTTGTACACGCCGGGGGTGAAGAGCAGGTTCTGGCCGGCGGCGAGGGCGGCGTTGATGGTGGCGGCGGTGGCGCCGGCCTTGACGATGTAGAACTGGCTGATCGGCAGGCTCGACCCGGCGGTGGACCCGGACGACCAGCTGTTGCCGGCGGAGTTGGTCCGCAGCGACGGGACGAACACCTGGTAGGCGCCGGTGTTGTCGACGTACAGGAACGGCTTCTCCCGCACGACCGGGGTGCTGCCGACGGTCGTGTACGGCGGGTTGGGGAAGGTGTTGCCGGGGGCGCCGCTGGTGCCGACGAAGACCTGGTTCCAGTTCGAGCCGGACCAGCTGCCGATCTGCGAGTTGCGGGTGATCCACTGCTGCTGGCTGCCGGACTGGATCTGGCCGTCGATCTTGCTGTCGGAGATCCAGCCGCCGGAGGACCAGCCGCCGTCGGACAGGGCGAGGTTCCCGCGGACGTGCATCCGCCGGTACGGGGCGGCCTGGGAGACGGCCCACCGGTCCAGGCCGCCGGTCGGGGTGACGGACAGGTTCTCCGCGGAGCGCCAGAAGTTCTGGGTCGCGTTCTGCGACCCGTCCGGCCACCAGTCGGCCTCGGCGTGCACGGCGCCGTTGATGACGACCGAGTCGGGGCTGATCCCGAGGCCGGCGACCTGGGTGAAGAACCCGACGTTGGCGTTCACGTTGTACGTGCCGGGCTTGAACAGCAACGCGAACCTCGCGTTGCCGAACTGGTTCGTCACCTGCTGGTTGAACACCGTGTTCAACCGGTTCTGAATGGTGGCCTGCGACATCGACGGGTCGAACACCGACACGTTCGGACCCAGGTCCGGGTTGTTCGGGTTGTTCGGCGGGGTGCTCGTGGGAGGGTGGGTCGTCGGGTTCGTGGTGCCTCCCGGGAGCGTCCACTGCTGGTTGGCGCTCGCGAAGCAGTCCCACAGCTGGAGCTTGGTGCCGTCGGCGGAGCTGGGGCCGGTCGCGTCCAGGCACTTGCCGAGCGAGCGCAGCGTGCCGTCGCTCTGCTTCGACCACTGCTGAGCGGCCGACCCGTTGCAGTCCCAGATCTGGATCTTCGTACCGTTGGCGGTGCCGGCGGCGTTGACGTCGAGGCATTTGCCGAGGGCGCGGATCGTGCCGTCGTCGCCGACCGTCCACTGCTGGGCGCCGCTGCCGTTGCAGGTGTACAGCTGAACCTGGGTGCCGTTGGCGGAGCTGGCGGCGGCCACGTCGACGCACTTGCCGCCGTAGCCGGTGATCTGGCCGGTGGCGGCGGCCGCTGCGGTGGTCATGGCGACCACGGTGGTGCCGGTGACGGCGAGGACGGTCGCGCCGATGGCGAGACCGATCCTGCGTCTGGAGATGCGGGTCACGGGGGTCCCTTCTGGGCGGGGACGCCCGCACAGGACCCGTGTCGGGGGGTGGGTCCGGGGCGGGCGGGAGCCGTCCTCCGCCGCCGGTGGGTGACGTCGGAGGATCGGATCTGTGAAGTTGCCTTACAGATCCATCGGAGGCTATTCCCGCCCCGGTGACTTCGTCAATACGCGACCTGAATTAAGCGGATGGCCTGGGGATTCACTACTTATCGAGGATCTGGCCGGTGCCACCCGCGGTCTCGTTCACGGCCGTCAGGTAGGCCTTCATGTCGGTGCTCTCCAGCCCGGTGCCGGCCACGACGACCGTGTTGCCGACGATCAGGGTCGGGTACAGCACCGCCTGGTCCTCCGCGTACGCCTTCGCCGCGTTGGCCGACTTGAACTCCACGAAGATGGACTGCTGCCCGCGCGACGGCAGGAAGTCGCCCTTCTTCTTGTAGCAGTCGAACTGCTTGAAGTTGGCGACCGCGGACCGGTACTTCGCGTCCACGCCGGTGGAGTTGTCGTCCCACGACCCGACCGGGCACAGCGGGTCCTTCACGAACAGGTCACCGGTGAGCTTCGCGACCGTCTGGAACTGCAGCCCCTTCCCGGCCGGCGCCTTCGCGCTGCCCGAGGGCTTCGCGCTCGCCGCGGGGGCGGCGCTCCCGCTCGCGGCGGCGGGGGTGGCACTCGCGGCGGCGGCCGGCTCCGCCTTCTTGTCGTCGCCGCCGCACGCGGCGGTCAGCAGCAGGGTGGCGCCGGCAACGGCGGACGCGATCAGCAGACGCTTCATGGGGATTCGATTCCTTCGTATGTGGCGGAGCCGGAGCGGCCCGGGGGTTCGTCGTGGTGACACCGATGAACGTATTCGCCCCGCCGCGCCGTTGAATCCCGGATGTATGCCACCCGACAACGTTCGTGGCCCACCTCACTGCCCCGCCCTTGAACCGTCCTTCACGGCCGGTCGTGCAGGAACCAGGCGTCGCTGCGGCTGACGGCGAGCCCCAGCTCCCACGGCCGCGTCTGCGGGCTCCCGCCGACCGCCAGCAGCTGCTCCGCGACCCGCCACGCGGCCTCCCCGAGCACCGGCGCCGAGCCCTTCCTCCACCGGATGCCCGTCCGGCGCGCCACCCCGCAGCACCGCCGCGACCGCGCCGGGATCGTCCATGACCGTCATCGATCCTTTCTACGGGACGAGGACGATCTTGCCGCGGGTACGGCCGGCCTCGGCGTCGCGGTGGACTGCCGGCAGGTCGGTGAGGGGGCGGGTGGCGGAGATGTCGAGCTGGACGGTGCCGGCGTCGATGAGCTTGACCAGGGCGGCGAGCTGGGCCGTGTCGTTGCGGGCGACGAAGTGCACGGCCGGCACCGGTGATCCGGGCGGGGTCTCGAAGGGGACCGTGGCGGACACCAGCACGCCGCCGGGGCGGATCAGGGGCAGGAGCGTCGCGGCGGACGAGCCGGTGGCGACGAGGTTGAGGACGGCGTCGACGGGCTCGGTCAGGGCGAGCGGCGTCGTCGTGTAGTCGATGAGCTCGTCCGCGCCGAGGCGGCGGACCGTGGCGGCGCTGCGCGGGCCGGCGGTGGCGATGACGTGGGCGCCGGCGTGCCTGGCGAGCTGGACGGCGAACCCGCCGACGCCGCCGCCCGCGCCGTTGACCAGCACCCGCCGGCCGGGGGTGAGGCGTGCGTGGTCGAAGACGGCCTGCCAGGCGGTGAGGCCGGCGATCGGGACGGCGGCCGCGTGGGCGAGGGGGACCGTCGTGGGCGCGGCGACGAGCGTGGACGCCGCCGCGGTGACGTATTCGGCCGCGGTACCACCGGTGTCGACCCGGCCGATGACCGCGTCACCGGCGGCGAAGGCGGACACACCGGCGCCGGTCGAGACGACCGTGCCGGCGACCTCGCCGCCGAGCGTCCACGGCAGGTCGATCGCGAAGACCGAGCGCAGGAGCCCGGCGCGCAGGCCGGCGTCCGACGGGTTGAAGGAGGTCGCGGCGACCCGGATCAGGACCTCGCCCGGGCCGGGGGCGGGGCGGGGGACGTCCTCGGCGCGGATGACCGACGGGTCGCCGTGGCTGTGGATTCGCATGGCTCTCACCCGTCGACCGTATGGCGCCTCAGGAGGACGAACCATGCTTGGAACGCCCGTATTCATACGTGATCGTCCCGCGCCGGTACGATCGGCGCCGTGGACGTGCTCAGCGACGTGATCGCCGTGATGCGGACCGGGCAGCCGCGCTCGGCGCTCGTCGGGTGGCGCGCGCCCTGGGCGCAGGCGTTCGCGGCCGTGCCGGGCTCCGCGGGCTTCCAGGTGATCCTGAAGGGCCCGTGCTGGCTCGTCCGGCCGGACGCGGAGCCCGTCGCGCTCGCCGTCGGTGACGTGGTGCTCCGGCCGCACGGCCGCGGCCACACCCTCGCGGACAGCCCGTCGACACCTCCGGCGCCCGCCTGCGACCCTGACGATCCCGGGGCGCTGCGACGCGTCGCGTTCCAGGGGGACGCCCCGGACACGGTCACCCTCTGCGGTGGATACCGGCTCGACGCCGGCCGCGCGCATCCGCTGCTGCACGACCTGCCCGAGCTCATCCACCTGCCCGCGCACCTCGGCCGGCACCCGGAGCTGCGCGCGACCGTGGACCTCCTGGCCGGCGAGCTGGAGCGCCCCCGGCTCGGCACGGACGCGATCGTCCCGGCGCTGCTCGACACGCTGCTGCTGCACATCCTGCGGGCCTGGATCGAGCAGCAGGTGCGGCGGCAGCCGGCCCGCGGGGCGACCGGCTGGGCGGCGGCGCTCAACGACGCGCCGGTCGCCGCGGCCCTGCAGGCCATGCACCGCGACCCGGCGCGGCCGTGGACCGTCGGCAGCCTCGCCGCCGAGGCGGGGCTGTCCAGGACGCCGTTCGCCCGGCGGTTCACCGGGCTGCTCGGGCAGCCGCCGCTGACCTACCTGACGTGGTGGCGGATGACCGTCGCCGCGCGGCTGCTGCGGGAGTCCGACGCGCCGCTGAGCGCTGTCGCCGCGGACGTCGGCTACACGTCGGAGTTCGCGTTCGCCGCCGCGTTCAAACGCCGGCAGGGCGCCGCGCCCGGCAGGTTCCGCCGCGCCTCAGCGGCCGGCCAGCCGGAGGATCACGTCGGCTGAGCGGTCGATGTCGGCGGCGTCGGTGGTGTGGTTGCTGACGGAGAACCGCATCGCCGGCCGGCCCTGCCAGGTGGTGCCGCTGACCCAGCAGGTGCCATCGGCGCGGACCCGGTCGATGATCGCCGGGGTGTCCGGGCCCAGGCCGACCAGGACCTGGTTGAGGACGACCTCGTTGAGCACGGCGTCGCCCATCCGGCCGGCGAAGCGCGCGGCCAGTGCGCACGTGCGGTCGATGAGCGCCTCGACACCGTCGCGGCCGAGGGCGCGCAGCGCCGCGTACACGGCGAAACCCCGCGCCCGGCGGGAGAACTCCGGATTGTGGTCCATGGCGTCGCGCTCGTCGCCGCCGGCGTGCACGAGATAGGCCGCGCGGACCCCCATCGCCGCCCGGTGCGCGTCGGGGTGCGCGCAGAAGACCAGGCCGGAGTCGTACGGGACGTTGAGCCACTTGTGCGCGTCGGTCGTCCACGAGTCGGCGCGCCCGGCGCCCGCGACGAGATGGCGGTGCGCTGCGCTGGCGGCGGCCCACAGCCCGAACGCGCCGTCGACGTGGACCCAGGCGCCGGCCGCGTGCGCGACGTCGCAGATCTCGCCGACCGGGTCGCAGGCGCCGGTGTTGACGTTGCCGAGCTGGGCGCAGACGATGACCGGCCCGTCCACGCCGGCGAGGGTTTCGCGCAGCGCGTCCGGCCGCATCCGGCCCTGGTCGTCGACGTCCACCGGGACCAGCGCCGCAGTGCCGATGCCGAGGAACCGCAGTGCCCGGTCGATCGTCGAGTGCCGGTCGGCCCCGGCGAGCACGGCGATGCGTGGCGCCCCGTGCAGGCCACCGGTCTCGACGTCCCAGCCGACCCGGCGCAGCACCTCGTGCCGGGCCGCGGCGAGCGCCGTCACATGGCTCATCTGCGCACCCGTCACGAAGCCGACCGAGGTGTGCGCCGGCAGGCCGAACAGGTCACGGAGCCAGCCGCCGGCGACCTCCTCGACGACCGCCGCGGCGGGACCGGCGGCGTACAGTCCCGCGTTCTGGTCCCAGGTGGCGGTGAGCCAGTCGGCGGCGAGCGCGGCCGGCGTCGCCCCGCCGATGACGAACCCGAAGAACCTGCCGCTCGGCGACGCGACGATCCCGTCCTCGGCGGCCGCGGCGAGCCGGGCGACGACCTCCCGCGCGTCGGTGCCCTCGGCCGGCAGCGGCCCGCCGAGCGCCGCCCGCAGGGTCTCGACGCTCGCGGTGCTGCCGACCGGCCGGTCCGGCAGGCCGGTCAGGAAGCGGGTCGCCTGCTCGTACGCCTCGGTGAGCGGGCCGTGCCAGTCGGGTTGCTCCATGCGTCCCATCCTGTGTCTCGCTGAGCAGCCGTGTCAGTCGGGTCGTTCGTTCCTGTGCCATCCTGTGTCTCGCTGAGCAGCCGGGTCGTTCGTTCCCGTCTCATCCTGTCCGGCGTGCCCCCGGGCGGGTCGGCAAACTGTCGAGAATCCGAACGCCTCGTCTACTTGCCGTCTTCCAGGTCACCCTCGGTTTCCAGGTACACCTGGCGGAGGGCGTCGAGGGTGGACTGCTCGGGGTGCTCCCAGAGGTTGCGGTCGGCGGCCTCGAGGAGGCGTTCGGTGATGCCGTGCAGGGCCCACGGGTTGGACTCGTCGAGGAACTTGCGGTTCTCGGGGTCGAAGACGTAGGACTCGGCGAGCTTCTCGTACATCCAGTCGGCGACGACGCCGGCGGTGGCGTCGAAGCCGAACAGGTAGTCGACGGTGGCGGCGAGCTCGAAGGCGCCCTTGTAGCCGTGCCGGCGCATGGCGGCGAGCCAGCGCGGGTTGACGACGCGGGCGCGGAAGACGCGGGCGGTCTCCTCGCTGAGCGTGCGGGTCCGCACGGCGTCCGGGTTGGTGCTGTCGCCGACGTACGCGGCGGGAGCGCGACCCGTCAGCGCCCGGACGGTCGCGATCATGCCGCCGTGGTACTGGAAGTAGTCGTCGGAGTCGGCGATGTCGTGCTCGCGGGTGTCGGTGTTCTTCACCGCGACGCTGATCCGCTTGTACGCGCCCTCCATGTCGCCCCGGGCGGGCAGGCCGTCGAGGTCGCGGCCGTACGCGTAGCCGCCCCAGACGGCGTACACCTCGGCGAGGTCGGCGTCGTCGCGCCAGTTACGGCTGTCGATGAGCGGCAGGATGCCCGCACCGTAGGCGCCCGGCTTGGAGCCGAAGACCCGCAGCGTGGCCCGGCGCTCGTCGCCGTGCGCGGCCACGTCAAGAGCGACGTGGGCGCGCACGTAGTTGTCGTCGGGGGACTCCGGAAGGCCCGCCACCAGCTGCACCGCGTCGTCCAGCAGTGCCACGACGTGCGGGAACGCGTCGCGGAAGAAGCCGCTGATCCGCATCGTGACGTCGATGCGCGGACGGCCGAGCTCGGCGAGGTCGACGGGCGCGAGGCTGACCACCCGGCGCGACGCGTCGTCCCAGACGGGCCGGACGCCCAGGAGGGCGAGCGCTTCGGCGATGTCGTCGCCGGCGGTGCGCATCGCGCTCGTGCCCCACATCGACAGGCCGACGGAGCGGGGCCATTCGCCGTGGTCGGCCCGGTAACGGGCGAGCAGCGAGTCGGCCATCGCCTGCCCGGTCTCCCACGCGAGGCGGCTCGGGATCGCCTTCGGGTCGACGGAGTAGAAGTTGCGGCCGGTCGGCAGCACGTTGATCAGGCCGCGCAGCGGCGACCCGCTCGGCCCGGCCGGCACATACCCGCCGTCCAGGGCGTGCAGGACCATCGTCAGCTCGTCGGTGGTGCGGGCCAGCCGGGGCACGATCTCCCGTGCGGCGAACTCCAGCACCCGTACCACATCCGCCGAATCGGAAATGTCGGAGATGTCGGTAGTGGGCCAGCCCCGTGACTCCATCTCCGCGACCAGGGCGCGGGCCTGCGCCTCGGCCTCGTCGACCGTGACCCGTGCGGTGGAACCCTCCGACAGCCCGAGGGCCTCACGCAGGCCGGGAAGCGCGACGGCGCCGCCCCACAGCTGCCGGGCCCGCAGCATCGCCAGGACCAGGTCGACGCGCGCCTCACCGGACGGCGCCACACCGAGGACGTGCAGGCCGTCACGGATCTGCACGTCCTTGATCTCACACAGCCACCCGTCGATGTGCAGGATCAGCTCGTCGAAGCCGTCGTCGCCGGGCCGGTCGGCCAGGCCGAGGTCGTGGTCGAGCCGGGCGGCCTGCAGCAGCGTCCAGATCTGGCCGCGGATCGCGGGCAGCTTCGCCGGGTCGAGCGCGGCGATCGTCGAGTGCTCGTCGAGGAGCTGCTCGAGGCGGGCGATGTCACCGTACGACTCGGCGCGCGCCATCGGCGGGATCAGGTGGTCGACCAGGGTGGCGTGCGCGCGGCGCTTCGCCTGGGTGCCCTCACCCGGGTCGTTGACCAGGAACGGGTAGATCAGCGGCAGGTTGCCCAGGGCCGCGTCGGCGCCGCAGGACGCGGACATGCCGACGGTCTTGCCGGGCAGCCATTCGAGGTTGCCGTGCTTGCCGACGTGCACGACGGCGTGGGCGCCGAACTCGTCGGCGAGCCACCGGTAGGCGGCCAGGTAATGGTGGCTCGGCGGCAGGTCCGGGTCGTGGTAGATCGCCACGGGGTTCTCGCCGAAGCCGCGCGGCGGCTGCACCATGACCACGACGTTGCGCTCACGCAGCGCGGCGAGGACGATCTCGCCGCCGGGGTCGCGGGACGTGTCGACGAACAGCTCGCCGGGCGCCGGGCCCCAGTGCCGCTCCATCTCCTCGCGCAGGGCGTCCGGCAGCGTCTGGAACCAGGTCCGGTACCTGTCGGCGGAGATGCGGATGGGGTTGCCGCGCAGCTGGTCCTCGGTGAGCCAGTTGACGTCCTGCCCACCGGCGGCGATGAGCGTGTGCATCAGCGCGTCGCCGTCCTTCGGGAACCCGTCCGCGCCGGCATACCCCTGGGCGTGCATCGCGTCGAGGAGCCGGACCACGCTCGCGGGCGTGTCGAGGCCGACGGCGTTGCCGATCCGGGCGTGCTTCGTCGGATACGCGCTGAGCATCAGCACGATCTTCCGGTCGGCCGCGGGGAGGTGCCGGAGCCGGGCGTGGCCGACGGCGATCCCGGCGACGCGCCCGGCCCGCTCCCGGTCGGCGACGTAGACGGTGAGCCCGTCGGCGTCGATCTCCTTGAACGAGAACGGCACCGTGATGATCCGCCCGTCGAACTCGGGGATCGCGACCTGCGTGGCCGTGTCGAGCGGCGACAGCCCGTCGTCGCTGGAGTCCCAGGCGTCGCGGGAGCTGGTCAGGCACAGTCCCTGCAGGATCGGCACGTCGAGCGCGGCGAGGGCGCCGACGTCCCACGCCTCCTCCTGGCCGCCCGCCTGCGCGTCCGCGGGGCGGGTGCCGCCCGCGGCGAGGACGGTGACGATCAGCGCGTCGGCCTGCCGCAGCGTGTCGAGCAGCTCCGCCGGGGCGGCCCGCAGCGACGAGGCGAACACGGGCAGCGCCCGCCCGCCGGCGTCCTCGACCGCCTCGCACAGCGTCTCCACGAACGCGGTGTTGCCGGCGAGGTGATGCGCCCGGTAGTAGATGATCCCGACCGTCGGTCCGTCCGCCGTCGACTCCCGTTGGAGGGGTCCCCAGGTGGGCGTGGTCGCCGGCGGGGCGAAGCCGTGGCCGGTCAGCAGGACGGTGTCGGAGAGGAAGTGGTGCAGCTCGGCGAGGTTGGCCGGGCCGCCCTCGGTGAAGTAGGCGTGCGCCTGCGCCGCGACGCCGGCGGGCACGGTGGAGTGCCGCATCAGCTCCGCGTCGGGCAGCGCCTCGCCGCCGAGCAGGACCACCGGCAGCCGGGAGCTGCCGGAAGGGCGTGACGGCGGCAGCCGCAGCAGCGTGTCGAAGCCCTCCTGCCAGTCCCGGTAGCCGCCCAGGAACCGCACGACGACCAGGTCCGCGCCCTCGGCCAGGGCGGGCAGGTCCTCCACCGCGGTGCGGGACGGGTTGGCCAGCCGGAAGTCCGCGCCGCTCGCGCGGGCACTGAGCAGGTCGGTGTCGGACGTCGACAACAGCAGGATCACGCCGGGGTCCTCCCTCGGGGTCCGCGCCCCAAGTCGGTCGGGAAAGGTCCGGCGGCGGAGAGTCTCCTGGCTCCCGGATCGGCGCTCGTCCCCGCGCCTTCCCAGGCTCGCGCCCAGTGGCCTCCGTCGGAAACTCGCTCCCCGGTCACAGTGGCGGGACCGCGCCGGAATCTCACCGGCTTCCTCCACACGTCGCCGTTGCAGCACCGCCAACTCTGCCGGTCGGCGCAGACTTGAGTCAAGCGAAGCCCTGCGCAGTAGTATCCGGCGCGTGCAGGCTGCCAGTGGACGCGACGCCCCGGACCGGTGCCCCGGCGCCGTGCAGGTCCACGCGGCGGCCGACGGTGGCCTGGCCCGCGTCCGGCTGCCCGGCGGGCGGCTGCCCGCCGAGGGTCTGGCCGTGCTCCGGGCCGCCGCCGCCGACCTCGGCGACCCCGCGCTGGAGCTCACCTCCCGGGGGAACGTGCAGGTCAGGGCGCTGCGGCCGGGCGCGGAGCTGGAGCTGGCCGCGCGGCTGTCGCAGGCGGGGCTCCTGCCGTCGGACACCCACGAGCGGGTGCGGAACATCATCGCCAGCCCGCTCAGCGGCCGCGACGGCGCCGGTCTCGTGGACGTGCGGCCGGTGGTGGCCGCGTTCGACGCCGGGCTGTGCGCCGACCCGTCCCTCGCCGCGCTGCCGGGCCGGTTCCTGGCGACACTCGACGACGGCCGCGGCGACGTGTCCCCGCTCGGCGGCGACGTCGGCCTGCACGGCGACCGCCTCCTCCTCGCCGGCGCCCCCACCACGGCCCGGACCTGCGGCTTCCCGGCCGGCCTGACGACGCCCCGGACCTGCGGCGATCCAGCCGGTCCGACCGTGGCAGGGGGCTGGGACGATCCCGCTGAGCTGTTGCTTGCGGCGGCCCGGGCGTTCCTGGCGGAACGCGCTTCGCAGGGCGGCACCGCGTGGCGCCTGGCGGAGCTGACCGACGGCCCGGCCCGGGTCGCGGCCCGGCTGGCCGCCACCGTCGACACCGGCATCGGCCGCCGTGACGGCGGCGCCGGGCCAGCCGTCGGACGGACACCGCAGGCCGGGGGACCGGTCGCGCTGACGGTGGTCGTACCACTCGGGCTGCTGACGCAGGAGCAGTCGGCGGCACTCGTCGCGGCCTCGCCGGGAGAGATCATCGTCACGCCGTGGCGGACCGTCGTCGTGCCCGACGTGCCGGTCGATGAAGCTGGAGCGGTCGAGGCCCTGCTGACGGCGGCCGGGCTGGTCACCGACCCGGCCTCACCGTGGGCCGGGGTCACCGCGTGCGCGGGCCGGCCGGGGTGCGCCAAGGCCCTCGCCGACGTGCGGGCCGACGCCCGCGCGGCCGTCGCGGGCGGCCTCGACCACGCGTTGCCGGTGCACTGGATCGGCTGCGAACGGCGCTGCGGCGCACCGAAGGGAAGGCACGTGGAGATGCTCGCGACCGCCGACGGCTACCGGGTGGTGTCGTGACCGGCCCGGAGCGTAGCGGAGTGGCTGGTCACCGTGGTTGCAGTATTGGGGCACGGC
Organism: Dactylosporangium sp. NPDC005555; assembly: GCF_040605635.1. NCBI lineage: Bacteria > Bacillati > Actinomycetota > Actinomycetes > Micromonosporales > Micromonosporaceae > Dactylosporangium > Dactylosporangium sp. NPDC005555. The sequence goes on along the minus strand of NZ_JBEXDG010000103.1, from coordinate 9,276 downwards.
GGCGCCGGAGCGTAGCGGAGGTGACGTCGTGACCGGCCCGGAGCGTAGCGGAGTGGCTGGTCACCGTGGTTGCAGTATTGGGGCACGGCGGCGCCGGAGCGCAGCGGAGGTGACGTCGTGACCAGCTTCGACTACGTCAAGGACGGCGCCGAGATCTACCGGCGGTCGTTCGCGACGATCCGCGCCGAGGCCGATCTGTCCGGGCTGCCCGCCGACGTCGCCCAGGTCACCGTCCGCATGATCCACGCGTGCGGGATGGTCGACCTGCCCGCCGACGTGGGGCACGGCGGCGACGTGGTGCGACTCGCGCGCGCCGCACTCCGTGACGGTGCCCCCATCCTCTGCGACGCCGAGATGGTCGCCTCCGGCGTCACCCGCGCCCGGCTGCCCCGCGACAACGAGGTCCTGTGCACGCTGCGCGACCCGCGCGTCCCCGGCCTCGCCGCGCGGCTCGGCACCACCCGCAGCGCCGCCGCCCTCGACCTGTGGGGCGACCGCCTCGACGGCGCCGTCGTCGCCGTCGGCAACGCGCCCACGGCCCTGTTCCGGCTCCTCGAACTGATCGCGGCCGGCGCGCCCCGGCCCGCGGCGGTGCTGGGCATCCCCGTCGGCTTCATCGGCGCGGCCGAGTCGAAGGCGGCGCTCGCCGCCACCGACCTGCCGCACCTGGTCGTGCACGGCCGCCGGGGCGGCAGCGCGATGACGGCCGCCGCCGTCAACGCCATCGCGGACGAGAAGGAATGACCACAGTGGACAGCGGTCGGCTCTATGGTGTGGGACTCGGACCCGGGGACCCGGAGCTCGTGACGGTGAAGGCGGCCCGGATCGTCACCGCCGCGCCGGTCGTCGCGTTCCACAGCGCCCGCCACGGGCGCAGCATCGCCAGGTCGATCGCCGTGCCGTACCTGCGGGAAGGGCAGATCGAGGAGGCCCTCGTCTACCCGGTCACCACCGAGGAGGTCGGCGACTACCGGGCGCTCATCGAGGAGCACTACGACGCGTGGGCGGCCCGGCTCGCCGCGCACCTCGACGCCGGCCGGGACGTGGCCGTGCTCTGCGAGGGCGACCCGTTCTTCTACGGCTCATACATGCACATGCATAAGCGGCTCGCGCACGTCTATCCCACGGAGGTCGTGCCGGGTGTCACGTCCGTCGCGGGCGCGTCCGCGGTCATCGGCCGGCCGCTCGTCGAACGCGACGAGATCCTCACCGTGCTGCCCGGGACGCTGCCCGCGGACGTGCTCGCCGAGCGGCTCGCCGCGACCGACTCGGCCGCCGTCATGAAGCTCGGCCGCACGTTCGGCGCCGTTCGCGAGGCCCTGGAACGCGCCGGGCGGCTCGACGACGCCTGGTACGTCGAGCGCGCCACCACCGATCGTGAGCGCGTCGCCCCGTTGTCCACTGTGGACCCCGCCGACGTGCCGTACTTCTCCCTGGCTCTGCTGCCGAGCCGGGTCCACGAGGACACCGCGTCGGCGCTGCGGGCCGCGCCCCCGGCCGTCGCCGCCGGTGAGGTCGTCGTCGTCGGGCTCGGCCCCGCCGGGCGGGACTGGCTCACCCCCGAGGCGCTCGCCGCGGTCGAGGCCGCCGAGGACCTCGTCGGCTACGCCCCATATCTGGCGCGGATTCCGGCCAACCCGCGGCAGCGCCGGCACGCGTCGGACAACAAGGTGGAGTCGGAGCGGGCCGAGTTCGCGCTGTCCCTCGCCAAGGAGGGCCGTCGCGTCGCCGTCGTGTCGTCCGGCGATCCGGGCGTGTTCGCGATGGCGGCCGCGGTACTGGAGGTCGCCGCCGAACCGCGCTGGAAGGACGTACCGGTCCGCGTGCTGCCCGGGCTGACCGCCGCGCAGGCGGTCGCCAGCCGGGCGGGCGCGCCACTGGGCCACGACTTCTGTGTGCTGTCGCTGTCGGACAGGCTCAAACCATGGGACGTGATCGCGGCCCGCCTCGAGGCCGCGGCCGGCGCCGACCTCGTCATCGCCGTCTACAACCCGGGGTCGAAGAGCCGCACCTGGCAGGTCGAGGCGGCCCGCGAGGTGCTGCTGCGGCACCGCTCCCCGGACACGCCGGTGGTCGTCGGGCGTGACGTCGGCGGGCCGGGGGAGCGGGTGCGGGTGGTGCGCCTCGCCGACCTGGATCCGTCCGAAGTGGACATGCGGACGCTGCTCATCTTCGGCTCGTCGCAGACCCGGCTGGTCGACCGCGGCGACGGCGCCCCGGTCGTGTTCACCCCACGTCGCTACCCGCTTTCGTGAGGTACAGCTCGAGGATCGGCGGCAGGGGAGCGACGCCCGGGCCGCCGGCCTCGACCCACGCGGTCAGGTCGCCGATGACGGCCTCGTCGAGCAGATAGCCGAGCCACACCGGCCGGGCCCCGGCCCGCCGCGCGGCCGGGGTCGGGTGCACGACGACGATGTTGGAGCGCTCGCACGCGTCGAGGCACCCGCTGACCCGCACCCCCGCCGTGCCGAGCGCCGACCGGAGCCGGGCCACCTGCCCGGCATGGTCGACGTCCGGATGCTTGCGCGGCGACCCGCAGCAGCAGTCGCGGCACACGGTGACGAGCGGCTTCTCCACCCGTGAAGCTTACGGGCGGGCCAGGATCTCGCCGTGCAGGATGGACAGCCAGCCGTCGGGGGACGCCGCCCAGGCCCGCCAGCCGTCGGACAGCCGCCCCAGGTCCTCTTGCGTCACGCCGCTCGCGAGGGCCTGGGTCGCCATCGCCGAAGCGCGGACCCGGTCCGCCCACATGCCGCCCCACCAGGCCCGGTCCTCGTCGTCGGCGAAGCACCAGGTGCTGGAGGTCGCCGTCACGTCGGTGAAGCCGGCCGCGCGCGCCCAGGACAGCATCCGCCGCCCCGCGTCGGGTTCGCCGCCGTTGGCGCGGGCCATCCGCTGGTACAGCGCCAGCCACTCGTCCAGCTCCGGCAGCCGCGGGAACCAGGTGAACGCCGCGTAGTCGCTGTCGCGGGCCGCCACATAGCCGCCGGGCCTGCACACGCGGCGCATCTCGCGCAGCGCCTGCACGGGGTCGGCGACGTGCTGCAGCACCTGGTGGGCGTGCACGACGTCGAAGCTGTCGTCGGGGAAGTCGAGCGCGTGGACGTCGCCGACGACGTACGCGACGCCCGCCACCCCGGCCTTCGTGACCTCCAGGGCCTCGGCGGTCGCCTCCAGGGCGGTGACCTCGCCGGGTGCGACGACGGCGGCCAGGTCGGCGGTGATGGTGCCGGGTCCGGCCCCCACGTCCAGCAGGGTCATGCCCGGTCGCAGCACCGGCAGCAGATAGGCGGCGGAGTTCCCGGCGGTGCGCCAGCGGTGGGAGCGCAGGACCGACTCGTGATGTCCATGGGTGTAGACGTTGTTGGCCATGTCCCAGACCCTAATATTTCTGTCTCTAATATTGGGAGCATGTTCCCGTATAGTGAAACCCGTACGATCTTCGTGTGAGAACGTCGCTGCTCGTGCTGGCCTACTTCGCGTTCATCAGCCTCGGCCTCCCCGACGGCCTCCTCGGCGTCGGCTGGCCGTTCATGGCCGGCACCTTCGACGTGTCGACCGAGTCGGTCGGCTACCTGCTCGTCGCCGCGACCACCGGCTACCTCACGTCCAGCGTTGCCGCCGGGTTCCTGCTCGGCCGGATCGGCGTCGGCTGGCTCCTCGCCGGCAGCACCGCCGCGGCCAGCCTCGCCCTCGCCGGCTACGCGCTCGCCCCCAGCTTCTGGTTCGTCGTGCCGTGCGCGCTGCTCGGTGGGCTCGGCGGCGGCGCGATCGACGCCGGGCTCAACGCCTACGCCGCCGCGAACTTCAACGCCCGCCACATGAACTGGCTGCACGCCTGCTTCGGGCTCGGCGTCGCGATCGGTCCGCTCATCATGACCTCGGCGATCAGCGCCGGGTCACCGTGGCGGCTCGGGTACGCCCTCGTCGCCTCCGCCCAGCTGTGCCTCGCACTGTCCTTCGTGCTCAAGGCCCGCAGCTGGGGGAAGGCGCCGGTGCCCGTACACGGGACACCGCAACGCGGAAGGGACACCCTCAGGCTGCCCGTGGTCTGGTTGCAGGTGGTCGCGTTCGGGGTCTACGTCGCCGTCGAGGCCGGCGCCGGACTCTGGGCCTTCCTGCTGCTCACCGAGGGCCGCGGGGTCAGCGACGCGGTCGCCGGCGTGTGCGTCTCCGGCTACTGGGCGATGCTCTTCCTCGGCCGCGTCGTGCAGGGCGCCGTCGCCGACCGGCTCGGCGTGCACCGCGTCATCACCGCCTGCATGATCGGCATGGCCGCTGGGGCGTTCCTGGTCGCGCTGCCCGGCCCCGGCTGGCTCGCCGTCGCGGGCCTCGCCATCATCGGCTTCGCCGCCGCGCCCGTCTTCCCGTTGCTCACGCTCACCACCGCGGACCGTGTCGGGGCCGCGCACGCCGACCGGGCGATCGGCCTGCAGATCGCCGGCGCAGGCCTCGGCGGCGCACTCGTCCCGACCGCGATCGGCGTCCTGCTCGCCCGCGCGGGCGTCAACATCCTCGGGTCCGCGCTCCTCGCCCTCGCCCTGCTGCTGCTGGTGTTGTACTGGGTGAGCCGGCGCATGTCGCCTCGTGGCCTTGGCGGTGACCCTGCCGGTGACCTTCCCCGTGACCAGATCCGTCCGGTCCCGGGCGCGACGGTGCCTGTCACGGACGGTCCGGGAGGCGCAGGATCGTCGGTATGAGAAGCGCGTTGCTCGTCATCGACATCCAGGAGTCCTTCCGCCAGCGCCCCAGCTGGGCCGCCGTCTCCAACCCCGACATCGTCGCGACGGTCAACCCGTTGATCGACTTCGCCCGCGCCCGCGGTGACCTGATCGTGTGGATCCTGCATCACGAGGCCGACAACGTCTTCGACCCGCGCAACGGCCACGTCCGCCCTCTCGAGGGACTTTCGCCGCTGCCGGACGAGCCCGTGATCACCAAGACCTCCGCGAACAGCTTCACCACCACCGGCCTGCAGCAGCTGCTCACCACCGAGGGCATCCGCCACCTGATCGTCACCGGCATCCAGACCGAGCTGTGCTGCGAGACGACCACCCGCGTCGCCGGCGACCTCGGCTACGACGTCACGTTCGTCACCGAGGCCACCGCCACGTTCCCGATCCCGCACCGCGACGAGCGGCACCTGCCGTACGACGAGATCCTCGCCAGCCCGCGCACCCTCTCGACCGACGACGTCATCGCCCGCACCGAGTACGCACTCGCCGGCCGCTTCGCGACGATCGCGACGGTGAAGGAGCTCATCGGCTGATGAGGGTCGTCTTCCTGTGTCTCGCTCCAGTGCCGGGACCGTCGGGCCGATGAGGGTCGTCTTCCTGTGTCTCGCTCCAGTGCCGGGACCGTCGGGCCGATGAGGGTCGTCTTCCTGCTGGTCCCGCAGCTGCACCTGCTCGACCTCGCGGGTCCCGCGCAGGTCTTCTCCACGGCCCGCGACCTCGGCCTGGACTACGCACTGCACTACGCGGCCGAGCAGGACGACGTCCCCTCCGCCCAGGGCCTCCCGGTCCGCCGGACCACCGGCCTGCTGCCCCTGGACCCGTCCGACCTCATCGTGGTGCCCGGGTGGCGCAGCCACGGATACCCCACGAACGGCCGGCTCAGCGGTGCCGCCCGCGAGTGGCTCGCAGGCCACCACGCCGCGGGCGGCACCTGCGCCAGCGTCTGCTCCGGCGCCGACGCGCTCGGCCAGGCCGGACTCCTCGACGGCCGCAGGTGCACCACGCATCATCTGCTGCAGGACCGGCTGGCTTCGCGGTACAAACGGGCAAAGGTCCTCAAGGACGTCCTCTTCGTCATCGACGACCGCATCGTCACCTCCGCGGGCATCGCCAGCGGCATCGACCTGGCCCTGCACCTCGTCGCCACCCGCCACGGCCCCGGCATCGCCGCCCAGATCGCCCGCGAAATGGTCGTCTACGCCCGCCGCAACGGCGATGACCCGCAGGACAGCGCCATGCTCCGCCACCGGGCCCACCTGTCCGACGTCGTCCACCGCGTCCAGGACCTCATCGACGCCCGCTTCGCCGACCGCCTGCCCCTGCGCGACCTGGCCGTGGCCGCAGGCGTCAGCTCCCGCACCCTGACCCGCCTCTTCGGCACCGCCACCGGCCTGACCCCCCTGCGCTACCAGCAGCTCCTGCGCCTGGAACGCGCCGAACACCTCATCGGCCACGGCGCCACCGTCGAATCCGCCGCCCGCGCCGCCGGCTTCGAAGACCCCCGCATGCTCCGCCGCCTCCGCGCCCGTAGCTGAGGGGCAGGTGGGTGTCGCTCTTCGTGGATGTCGGGTCAGGTCGCTGGACGCCGGTGTGCGCGTCGCTGAGGATGGTGGGTGAGCGTCAGCCCGGGGAGGCCGCCGATGCGATGCTGGCGTTCTGGATCGACTTCCTGCAGACGCCCAACGACGTTGAGGCCGCGGCGCGGACACGTCACTGATGGTCGGCGGGGTCGCCGCGAACAGCCGCGTCCGTGATTTCACGGGGCAGCGGTGCGCGGCTGTGGGTATCACCCTGCGGGTACCGGGGCCGAGATTGTGCACCGACAACGGCGCGATGATCGCCGCCGCGGGTGACCTGCTGGTCCGGGCCGGCGTGGCACCCGACCGGCTCGACCTCGCCGCCGACCCGTCAGCCGTCCTCCGCGGCGCGCTCCTGCTCGGCCCGCGGGGCCCAGGTGTACAGCAGCATCGGCACCCCAGCTGAGGTGAACGCCGCCTCCTGCCGCCAACCCTGGCGCTGGTAGAAGGCAGGAGCACCGCCGTCGCGGTGCGTGACCAGCCACGCCGCGGGGGCGTCCGCGATGTACGTCGACAGCAGTTGGGCGGCGATGCCCTGCCGGCGGTGAGAGGAAGCCACCATCAGCTCGGCGATGACGAGTGCGGGTGCGGGTGCGGTGAGCAGCGCGAGCGTCGGCGCGGCGTCGGCGACCGCCTGGTCGAACGCGGTCTCGCAAGGCGGCGTCGCGGGGGCCGGCCGCTGCCAGGTGCTCACCGACCTCGGCCGCGCTCAGGTGGATCGCCGTCGCCAGGGCGGTCAGCACGGCGCATCGTGGTCCGGTGGCCCGTCCGCCGCGGCTGCGCATCGTGTCCAGCGCGACCGAAACACGATCTTCTGGGGCCTTTGTCACCTAGCCGGTTCCACCCTTCCGCGGTTCTTATTGCAAGATAATGGCAGGAGCAACCTCATGGCATAATCCCGAGAGGATCGCGAATGGCTGTCTACACGCTGCCCGACATGCCCTACGACTACGGCGCTCTGGAGCCGGCGATGTCCGGGCAGATCCTGGAACTGCACCACAGCAAGCACCACGCCGCATACGTGAAGGGCTCCAACGACGCCCTCGACCAGCTCGCCGAACTGCGGGAAAAGGGCGACTTCTCCGCTCTGGTCGGGCTGGAGAAGACCCTGGCGTTCAACCTGTCCGGGCACGTCCTGCACTCGATCTTCTGGAACAACCTGTCCCCGGATGGCGGCGACCGCCCGGACGGTGAGCTCGCCGCCGCGATCACCGAGCACTTCGGCTCGTTCGAGGGGTTCGCCGGGCAGCTGTCCACCGCGACGAAGGGTGTTCAGGGCTCTGGCTGGGGTGTCCTGGCGTGGGAGCCGCTCGGGAAGCGGCTGCTCGTGGAGCAGGTGTACGACCACCACGGCAACGTCGGGCAGGGCACCACCCCGATCCTGGTCTTCGACGCCTGGGAGCACGCGTACTACCTGCAGTACAAGAACGTCCGCCCCGACTACGTCGACCGGCTGTGGGACCTGGTCAACTGGGCCGACGTGCAGGCCCGGTTCACCGCCGCCACCGCCGCGTGACCGACGCGCCGCAGGCGCGCAGCGCGGAGATCGTCCAACGCGCCGCCGGGGTCATCGCCGCAACACACCGCGGTGACCTCGCCGGCGCCGAGGCGCTGCTCGGCACGTTCACCAGCGAGACCGAGAAGGCGAGCGCGTTCTACCTGCTCGCGGAACTCGCGCTCGGGCTCGTACGGACTCAGACGGGTCAGAGCATGGAGGAACTCGTCCGCGAGCTCAACCTGCTCGTCGAACGCGCCCTGACGAACCCGCCGACCTGACGGGACACCTGGCGGACGCCTGCCCGGCGGGCGTCCGCCAGGTTGGAACACCCATGGACGCCGCCGCCCCGACCGATCGCGCCACCCGCGCCTGGCACCGGATGGTCGCCGCGGGTGCCCGCCGCACCATGGCCAGGGTCATGGTGATCGACGTCCTCACCGGCGCGTCCGGGCACCTGTCCATCGGCGCGATCCATCACGCCATCGCGGCGATCCGGCCCGAGGTCAACCTGTCCACCGTGCACCGGACCATCGCGTTCCTGGTCGGCCTCGGCGTCGCCCACGTCCTGCAACGCCCGGGCGAGGCCCTGTACGGCCTCAACGAACGCCCGCACATCCACGCCGTCTGCGAAACGTGCGGCATGCACGCCGAGATCCCCGCCGACACCGTCGCGCCCGCCGTGACCGCGGCGCAGGGCGCCGTCGACTTCGAGGTCAGCACCGCGGGAATGGCATTGTTCGGCCGCTGTCAGGCGTGTGTCGCGCAACAGCCCTGACCGAGCCGCACCAGGCTCGATGGGCCCAGGGCACAATCGTCGAAGGTGGCGGCGCCCAGTTCAGGTTGAGGACCATCGCGCTGGGCGCCGCCGCGCCCGGCCGCACCTTGCGCAGCCATGGCGTTGACGAAGAGTCCGCCACGGCGCCGCGACCACTCCAAGGGCCGCACCAGGCAGAACTCTTCTGTTGCCAGTCTCCGGTATTTGCCAACAGGTTGCAACAGGACTTCCTCAACCTCGTCGTCGGCGAGCAGGTCGGGTCGGAAGCGACCGGACCGAACAACGCCACCTGGTCACGCAATACTGCAAGGTCCGCGATCGCTTCACCGCCGTCGGTGAGCATGACCGCCGGATCGACCGCGATCCGGCTGGGGTCGTGGCCGCCACGACATTGCCGCAACTCGGCGAGGGTGTCGCTGCACGCAGCGGTCAGACCGGTCACCTCGGCGACGTCTGCCAGGAGTCGGGCGTCGACGTGGCTGACCACGCCGTGCCCGTCCGCACTCACCACAATCTTCGGACGCGGCCCGGCACGATTCACCATGCAGATGCCCCCGGGGCGGGATGGACAAGGACCCCTCGACAGGTCAAATCCTCCCAGCTCAGGTGTGCCACGAACGTCGATAGAGTCCTATGTGGACGGTTCTCTGGAGGCGGCGCTGCGTGAAAGATGAGGGTTTGGCCCCTCGG
>NZ_JBEXDG010000102.1:0-21539 GCF_040605635.1 Dactylosporangium sp. NPDC005555 | reverse complement strand
CCGGTGGCAGGACGTGGAGCCAACCACAAGACCCACCCCGGTGGGCAGGAGGCGAAGAAACGTCAACCCGGCACCGCAGCACACCCTGCGGGCAAAGACCGGGACCGTCCCGTCGCAAGACAGGACAACCACATGAGCGCCAAACAGCACTCAGTGGAAACGGTCATGCCAACGCCCTGCGACGGTCAGAGCGAGTGATAGGAGTTTCCTGATCTCATGGCTCGGTGTCGGCTTCGAGCGGCAGGGCCGTCCCCTGCTTGACAAATCCGATAGTGGGCAGCCATGACGTGGCAGTCGTGCGGACCGATCACTGTTGGACCACTTCATGTCCACGGCCACGGCCGCCACCACACCTGGACGCGCTGACGACGGGGTGAGCCAGCCACGACGGTGGCCCGGAGGCGTTCGCCTCCGGGCCACCGTCGGTCAGTGGTCAGGTGAACATGAAGTTCGCGGTGTGGGTGGTGCCGTCGATCAGCGTGACGACCAGCTGGCCGCACGTCTTCGCCTGGGTCTTCTGCGTCTTCCAGACGTAGTTGTACTGGTCGGCTGCCGCGTCGTAGGTCAGCGAGCTCGACCCCGCCGTCATCGTCGTCTCCACCGGGTCCTGCGCCACGGACGTGTCACACACCACCGTCTGCAGCGTCGGAGCGCCGCCGGTGAAGATGTTCAGGCCCTGGTTGCCCGAGAGGCCGAACTTCACCGGTACCGCGCTGCCGGCCTTCACGACGTTGAGCTTGCCGACGTTGATCGGCGAGCCGAAGTCGCGCCAGCTGAACACCACCTGGTAGGTGACACTGACCGGGGCCGCCGTGTTGCCGGCGCGGTCGCGGGCGCCGGCACACGTCGCCGTGAAGTAGCCGACCGTCAGGCCGCCGGTGACGGACAGGGTCGCGGACTTCGCCACGCCGCTGTCGGCGTCGGTCGTCGCGCAGGAGGGCGTCACGGACGTGCCCAGCGTGATCTGCTGGCCCTGGGTGACGCCGGTGACCGCCACGGTCGGCGCGGTCACGTCCTCGGCATCGGTGACGGCCTTGTACGCGTTGACCAGACCGTATCCGAAGAAGCCGTTGACTTTCGGGTTCGCGGGGTCCACCTTGCACCGGCCCTGGGTGTAGTCGGTGCCGGAGGTGGGGCAGGCCAGCGGGATCGCCTGCTTGCGCAGCAACTCCGCGATGTAGTCCGGGGTCGCACCGGGGTGCTTGGACACCAGCAGCGCGGCGACGCCCGCCACGTGCGGCGACGCCATCGAGGTGCCCGAGAGCGTGCGGTAGCTGCTGACCCCGGTCGAGGGGGACGTGGAGTAGATGCTCGAGCCGGGTGCGGCCACGTCCACGGCCCCGAGGCCGAAGCTCGAGAAGGACGACCGCGCCGGCTGCGTGGTCAGGCCCGAGGCCCACGGCCCGACGGCCGTCGCGGGGACGGTCGGCTGGGTCGTGGAGGAGACCGTCACCACGCCGGGCAGCTCGGCCGGCAGGTCGAGGCAACTCGGGTCGAGCGTGCGGCGCACCGGGGTGGTGTCGTCGGGGCTCGTCGTGTCCACCGTCTTGTTGGCGAGGTCCTGGTTCTCGTTGCCCGCCGCCGCCACGTTGAGGATGCCGTGCGCGGTGGTGTAGTCCACCGCGCGGCGGACCGCCTCGACGACCGGCGCCTGGTCGGACTGGCTCTCGCACCAGTACAGCCACGGGTCGATGTAGTAGCTGTTGTTCGTGACCTGGATGCCATGCTCCGCAGCCCAGACGAAGCCGCAGATCGCGTACTCCGGGTAGATGAAGCCGTCGGAGTTGACCACCTTGATGGAGGCCAGCTTCACGCCGGGCGCGACGCCGACGATGCCAACGCCGTTCTTCGCCGAGGCGATGGTCCCGGCCACGTGCGTGCCGTGGTAGTCGGCGGTCAGGCTGGTGGGCCGCCACGCGCCCGGCGTCGTGTCGGGAGCGCCGTTGCCGACGCAGCTGACGGACTTCGACTGGTCCACCACCGGCGCGAGATCCTGGTGGTTGGCGTCGATGCCGTCGTCGAGCACACCGACCGTAACGGTGGGGCTGCCGAGGTTGGCCTCGTGCGCCGCACGCGCGCCGATGAGGACCATGTCGCTCTGCCGCGTCGAGTTCTCCAGCGCGTCCGGCGTGTAGTCCTCGACGGCCTCGGCGTCCTCGGCCAGGGCGGGCAGGGCCGCGGTCCGGGTCGCGCCCACGGAGAGGACGGCGTCGCCGTGGGCGGCGCCCTTCACCGCCTGGACGAACGAAGGATTCGTGGAGCGTGCGATGACCACGCCGATCTGGGCGTACGACACCGTCACCGTGCCGCCGGCCGCGGCGACGGCGGCGACGGCGTCCGCCGTCCGATCCTTGCTCACCGCGTTGACGACATAACTGAGGTTAGGGCCGGTGGTTTCGGCCGCCGCGGCAACGGGCGCGATTGTTGCGCCCACCACGACGGTCGTCGCCGCGGTCACGGCGAATAGGGCATACCTGGGCAACCGGGAGTTCAATCCTGGCCTCCTGCGAAACGGGGGATGACCCCGTGTTGTGATTGGGGCCCGGTGATCGTATTGGTGTCGTCAGGCGAATTTCACTCGTCTGTACGGCGGATGGCCAATACCGCTCGGAACACCTATTTATCCGAGTGCACCCAACCGCAGCCTAAGTGATTATTTCATCGCAATGACGCGGGAAACATATGTCGAAATGCTGGGTGGCTTTTAGCAACCCGTACATTGTGGAGAGGTCGCCGCATGAGCAGGACCACCTCAGTGACAGCCGGGCCGGGGTGCTCCGGGCCGAGACTGGACGCGAACCCACACTGCAGCATCGGCCAGTTCGCTGGCGATCAGCGCGTAGCGACGCTCCTTGAGCTCTTCCTTCGGCGCGAGTACTGCCCCGTCGAGCCGATCGACCTCGGTGTTGCCGATGCGGGTATCGATCCGATACCAGCCGGGCTCACGGCTCGGGTCTCGGATCGCGGCACCCCGAGGCGTGAAGTCCAGTCCTCCGTCATGTGCCAGGTCGGCGGCTCGGCGCAGCACGGACACCAAGTCCTCCAGCAACGCCACCCGACCCCCGCAGCACAGTACGCGACAATGACACTACTCAATGCCATCTACGCCTGGGAAGTTGGTTAGCAAGACACGATCGAGTTGATTCGCAGCGGGGCCGTTTCACTACTGCCCGCGCCGCAGTAGAGCAGCCCGAACCACCGTCGAGCCGCACCGTCGCGATCGCAGACGCCAAATAATCAACCGGGCACGAACTCGGCCCACGCCCGGGCCAGGTCAAGCTGGCCGAGCTGGATCGCTGCGATCGCCACGACCTGGCAGATCTCCGGCGAGGCGGCTTCATATGCGGTGGCGCACCGCCCGGGGCTCCGAGTTCCAGGACGCGGCGGGATCCCGAATCCGAGTGCCGGCATGGCAGGCGACCGCGACCGCCTCGACGCTGTCATCGCGGTACGTGCGTCGGTCATCCCGAGCCTGGACCGCCGGGGATCGGGCTTCGCCGCTGGACCAGGTACCCATCGCAAGCCGGCGGCCGCTCGGAGCCCGCACTTTCGGGCAAGATCACCGTACGGACGTTCGTGTCAAAGATGTGTCGCGATCATCCACAGTGGACGCTTGCGTTGGGCACGGTGCAAGCATCCGGGTTAGTGTGTCGATCGCGTGATGCCGCGATCGCTGGAACCAGCATAATGCCTGCTCAAACGCCGTTCGCGTCGATCATCGGCAGGCCATCACAGGCCCCTTGACTCCGTCCAACGCAACGGCGAGAAGCTCATCGAGCACTCCGAGCAGCCGCCAAAGACGCAAGCCGTACGGTCGTACGGGCAAAATCACGTGTCACGAGAGGACCAGGACATTCATATTGGTCAACAAAAAAGGCCAGTTGAGCTGGCCTTTCGCAAAGTCGGGACGGCGGGATTCGAACCCACGACCCCTTGACCCCCAGGGGGGGTGCCAGGACGACCACGTCTCCTGACTACGTTGGCGGTCTCCGCGCCGTTGATGCATATCTGCCCGTTGCCTGGTGCCCGCTTACCCTCGGTGGCCTCTGATGTTGCGCCCCCCAGGGTGATGGGCCGCCCCCGTTTGCCGGCCCATTACCCTGGCGCGCGTGTTCCTTGGCGAAGTGCCGATACCTGATATCGGCACTTCGCCGGACGTCCCTTACGATCGCCGGACGCGGTGGTAACCACCAGGTCAATGGGCGGCAGTTGACCGGCAACTTCGCCCGTTGGCATCATGGGCACGGCATCGGTCAGGGCCGATGCGCCGGTCCTCACCCAGCGGGTGCTGGGGCTTCTACGGAAAGGATCGGATGTTCAGCGCGCAGGTACGGGCCCACCGCCAGCGGCTAGGTATGACGCAGGAAGACCTGGCAGCCAAAACGGGCGTGAGCGTGCGCACCATCCGTAACCTCGAAGCCGGCCAGACCGGCCGCGCCCGGCCTGGAACGGTACGACTGCTGGCCGACGCGTTCGCGCTTGCCGGCGCCGAACGGGACCGGTTCTGCCGGTCCGCGCTCGACGGCACCGACCAGCAGCCCGCAGACAAGGCCCCGACGAGCGCCGCCGGCACTCCCCCGGCGCACGGACGACCCGTTCCAGCGCAGCTGCCCGCAGACGTGGCCGGATTCGTCGGCCGTACCGACCAGCTGCGACAGCTCACCAAGCTGTTCGACGACCAAGACCGGCCGGCCGCGGTGGTGATCTCCGCGATCGCCGGTACGGCAGGCGTGGGCAAGACCGCCCTCGCGGTGCACTGGGCACACCAGACCCTCGACCGGTTCCCCGACGGGCAGCTGTACGTCAACCTGCGCGGCTATGACCCCGACCAGCCCGCCACCCCCGCCGAGGTGCTGGCCCGGTTCCTCACCGCCCTCGGGGTGCCCGGCACCGACATCCCCGCCGACCTCGACGAACGCGCCGCCCGCTACCGCACCGAGCTCACCGGCCGACGCCTGCTCATCGCGCTCGACAACGCCGCCACCGTCGACCAGGTCCGTCCCCTGCTACCCGGAACCGGTTCCTGCCTGGTCCTGGTGACCAGCCGCGACAGCCTCGCCGGACTAGTCGCCGTCAACGGCGCCCACCGCCTCGACCTCGACCTACTCCCCCCAGCCGACGCGATCACGTTGCTGCGCCGGCTCATCGGCCACCGCGTCGACGCCGACCCCGACGCCGCGGCCACCCTCGCCACCCAATGCGCCCATCTACCTTTGGCGCTGCGGGTCGCCGCCGAACTCGCCGTCGCCCGCCCCACCACCCCCCTGGCCGAACTGGTCATCGAACTGGCCGACCAACAGCACCGCCTGGACCTGCTCGACGCCGACGGCGACCCCCGCGCCGCCGTCACGGCGGTGTTCTCCTGGTCGATGCGCCACCTACCGGTCGACGCCGCCCGCGCCTTCCGGCTGCTGGGCCTGCACCCCGGCCCCGACATCGACGCCTACGCCACCGCTGCGCTCACCGACACCAGCCTGTCGCAGGCTCGCCTCGCCCTCGACCGGCTCGCCCGGGCCCACCTCGTGCATCCCACCGGCCCGGCCAGGTACGGCATGCACGACCTGCTACGCGCCTACGCCACCACCCTCACCACCGAGCACGACTCCGACGCCGACCGCCGGGCGGCGTCGACCCGACTGTTCGACTACTACCTGGTCACCGCCACGGCCGCCACGCAACAGCTGCGCCACGTCGATGCCCACGGCCGGCCCGGCATTGCTCCGCCGGCCACCACCCCAACCCCGGAACTGGCCGGCCCCGGCACCGCCCGGCGGTGGCTGGACACCGAACGGCCCTGCCTGGTAGCCGCTGCCGCGCACACTGCCACCCACGGCTGGCCCGCCCACGCCGTGCGGCTGTCGATGACCCTGTACCGCTATCTCGAGGGCGGCCACTACATCGACGCGCTCACCATCCACGCACACGCCCGCGACGCCGCCCGGCAAGCTGGTGATCCGGCCGGGCAGGCCCACGCGCAGCTCGGCCTCGGCACCACAAACGCTCGCCTCGGCTGGCTGGAGTTGGCCACGGAGCATCTCGTCCAGGCGTCAGTGCTGTTCCGGCAAGCCGGCGACCTGATCGGCCAAGCCCGCGTGCTGACGAACCTCGGCGTCGTCGAGGACCACCGAGGCTTCTACCAGGCCGCCGCCGACCGCCTCGAGCAGGCGCTGGCCCTGTACCGGCAGACCTGCCACCCAATCGGCGAAGCCATGGCTCTGCACAACCTCGGTGTCGCAGAGGACCACCTGGGCCGCCATCAGGCCGCCGCCGACCGCCTCGAGCAGGTGCTGGTCCTGTACCGACGGCTCGGCTACCCCCGCGAAGAAGCCATGACGCTGCACAACCTCGGCCTCGCTGAGATGGGGCTGGGCCGCTACCAGGAAGCCGCCGACCGCCAGGAGCAGGCGCTGGCCCTGTTCCGACAGCTCGGCTACCCGCGCGGGGAAGCCTGGGCGCTGTACGGCCTCGGCAGCGTCCAGACCCGCCTCAGCCGGCCTGACCAGGCCATCGCGCTCCACAAGCAGGCCCTCACCCTCTTCCGGGAGTCAGGTGAGCGCGGCGGCGAAATCCGAGCGCTCAACGGCCTGGGCGAAGCCACCCTCGCCGCCGGCCGCCCTGCCGACGCGCTGACCCACCACACCACCGCCCTGAGCACCAACGTTATCCCCGATCAGCAGGCCCGCGCCCACACCGGCGCCGGCCGCGCCCACCACATTCTCGGCGACCTCGTCCGCGCCAGGCACCACTATGAACACGCCCTGGCCCTGCACACCCGCCTCGGATCCCCGGATGCCCACGACGTAGGGGCCCGCCTCATCGCCCTCGACGCGTCACCTGACACCGGCCACGACCAACACGATTGACGGATCCTCTTCTGCTCAGGTTGATCGCCAGCGGCTCGAGGGCGGCGCCCGAGGTTCGATGCCGTTACGGATGGACGACTTCAGCGCTTTGCGTCCCTAGTATCGGCAGGGTGCCGTCCTGGACGTGAAGGTCGGGAATTCCCGGCAGGCAAATGGACGAGGGCGTAGTCACCGGCCCAACGGAACCTCGGCACTCGGTCCGTCCCATGAGGATCACAACCTGGCATGCACACATGTAGGCGTCTAACGCATGCGCGGGCCGAAGATTCAAAACACGATCCGCCGTGCTCTGAAACCGAGGAAGCCGAGCTGGGCAAGTAATCGCTCTGATTCCTTGACCACCGGTCAAGGTGCGCCAGGTACGCAGAGCAAAGATCAACATGGTCCCCAGGGTCAATCCATAAACCTGGGTCCGAGCGCCGCACGTGCTGCACGTCCGCGAGCTGTCCAACTCGTCCACCATCGACACCGGCAGCCGGATGCTGATCAGCGCCATCGGCCCGTCCGCCGCTGGGGAGACCACTCCATCACTCATCCAACTCCGCACCCGCCAGGACCTTCACGCTCAAGATCCGATACGTCGTGATCCCGATGCGGCATCCTCCACGAGTACG
Source organism: Dactylosporangium sp. NPDC005555 (assembly GCF_040605635.1). Classification (NCBI taxonomy): domain Bacteria; kingdom Bacillati; phylum Actinomycetota; class Actinomycetes; order Micromonosporales; family Micromonosporaceae; genus Dactylosporangium; species Dactylosporangium sp. NPDC005555. The sequence continues at coordinate 14,062 of NZ_JBEXDG010000102.1, read as the reverse complement.
AACATGCCGCTTGAACTGCCCGGATGAGGTTTCGGCAAAGCACAGAGTCGCGCTGCGGCGTGTCCGGCCGGTACGCGCCCGGCACAAGTCGCGAGCGTCCGGACGTGCCCGCTCGAATGTCTTGCAAAACGTACAGATAGAACATTTTTACAATATTGTCCAATTAGGAATTATTCCCGCTCTTATACCTATTTCGTATCCACGGCGGGGATTACGACGTTTCCGCCGAACGAATCGGGGAAGCACACGGCACCGCCGACCCGCGAACTGCCGCGGCACGGCCGCAACGGACACGGCGAAATGCGGCAGCGGCGGAGCGCATACCTGTCTGACCCGACGATCGGAAACCCGGGCCGTCGCAGACTCCGGCCGTCCGAGTCAGACGATCCACACACAGGAAGGCAAGCACAGTTGTGAAATTCGCACTCAAGGCTGGCATTTGCGCGGCAGCTGCCGCGCTGGCGGCTGGAGCGTTCGCCCCGAGCGCCTCGGCCCATTCGACCGACGAACCGCGCTCCAGGACACCGTTCATCAACCAGTTCAACAAGACCTCCGTCGTCGCGTCGACGGTGCCGGCCAACGGCGACATCAACCCGTACGGCGTCGCGGTGGTGCCACGCAGCAAGGACAAACTGCGCAAGGGCGAGGTACTGGTCAGCAACTTCAACAACGCCAGCAACCAGCAGGGCACCGGCACCACGATCGTGCAGATCAGCCGCGACGGCAAAGTCCGCCTGTTCGCCCAGATCGACGCCGACAAACTGCCGGGCGCGTGCCCGGGCGGCGTCGGGTTGACCACCGCGCTCGTGGTCCTGCGTACCGGCTGGGTCATCGTGGGCAGCCTGCCCACCGCGGACGGCACCTCCGCGACGGCCCAGGCGGGCTGCCTGATCGTCCTCGACAGCAAGGGCAAGGTGCGCGAGACGTTCTCCGGGCACGGCATCAACGGCCCGTGGGACATGACCGCGGACGATGACGGGGAATCGGTCGACCTGTTCGTCACGAACGTCCTCAACGGGATCGTCGGCGGCGTACCCGCCACCACCAATCAGGGAACCGTGCTGCGCCTCGAGTTGAAGATCAAGGGAAGCAAACCGCCGACGCTGCGCAAGATCACGACCATCGGTTCCGGATTCACGGAGCAGACCGACCCGAATGCGCTGATCATCGGCCCGACCGGAGTCGGCCTGGGTAAGGACGGCACGCTGTACGTCGCCGACACCGTCGCCAACCGCATCGCCGCCATTCCGGATGCGGACGACCGCAAGACGAGCGCCGGCACCGGACGCACCATCACCCAGAACGGACACCTGTCCGGCCCGCTCGGGCTGGCGATCGCACCCAACGGCAACGTGCTCACCGTCAACAGCGGAGACGGGAACATCGTCGAAACCAACCCGTGCCAGAAGACGCAGGTCGCGTTCCGCACCCTCGACAACCTCGGCGCGGGCGCCCTGTTCGGCCTCGCCATCGCACCGGAGAACCGCGGCGTCTACTTCGTCGACGACACCAACAACAGGCTCGACCTGCTCCACTGAGCCCCGGGAGCGACCATGAACACGTGCGCACCGACCACCGTGGCCGGTGCGCACGCGCCGCACAAACGAGCGCCACCAGGCACCGCAGGTTGCCGATTACTCATCCGCCCTGCTCATGCGACGCCGCGGCAGGCGGCCGGTGTGGTCGCGGGCGGCCAGCAGCAGTGCGGCGATCACCTCCGACGTGCGCCGCGCGGTGAGGTGCACGCTGCGACGCCAGTGCCGGAACCGGCCGCGAGCAACAACGTCGCCGCGGTGGTGCGGGTCGCGCTCGACGACCAGGGTCCGTTGCGTTAAGCGTTGCCCTAGTCAGGCAGGCTTGACCGGTGAAGTTCTCGAACCGCCGGCGTCCAGTCCTGCCACCACGGTCGGCGTTCGCCGGGTTCCGGTTCCCGCCGGACGTGATCGTGGTCGCCGTCCGGCTGTACCTGCGCTACGGCCTGTCCTACCGCGACGTGGAGGAATTGCTGAACGAGCGGAGTGTCGAGGTGGACCACGTGACGATCTTCCGGTGGGTGCAACGCTTCACGCCACTGCTCGCCGACGCCGCCAGATTCTGCCGGCATACGCCCGGTGACAGGTGGTTCGTCGACGAGACTGACCACAGTCAACTCAAGCACCGGCTCAGACCGATGCGGGTCTCCGTACCGACCGGACCGCGCAGACGATCATCGCCGGACACGCGTTCATGCAGAACCTCCGACGCGGCCATTACGAACTCGGCGTCGACGCCCCGCGCGGGCTCCGCGTCGCTGCGGCGTTCACCGAGCTCGCCGCCGCTATCTGAGCAAGCCAGGGTATCGGGCTCACGGTGCCACCCGATCAGATAACGCAACGGCACCCCCGCGACTGGCGGGTGGCGTGCCCGGAGTACGGCTGGATGTGAGCGTCGTCGATATCGGGGTTATGCGTCTTTTCGTTGCACCGTAACAGGTTGCGGAGTGTCCACACTCGACCAGCCGCCGACGGCTACCCGCAACGCTCAGGCTGTTACCCGGAAACCTCACTGAGCCCCGGCCGGGGACCGTGCGGACCGACCGGCGCCGGCGAACTTCCGGGTCATGCAACCTCGGCGCCGGCGCATCCGTCATGCGGGTGTGAGAGGCGATCGAGACAAACAGTTCCACGAATTCGTGCTGGCACAGCGCGCCGGTATGCTCCGTACGGCCACGCTGCTGACCGCGGGCGACCACCACCTGGCCGAGGACCTCGTGCAGTCGACCCTGACCAAGCTGTATGTAGCTTGGCCGTCTTTCCAGCGCGCCGACAACCCGCAAGGCTATATGCGGCGCGCCCTCGTCAACGCACTGAGTGACGAACGGCGGCGACTGTGGCGGCGGCGGGAGCGCCCCACGGCCGAGTTGCCGGAGTTGCCGCGGACCGATCAGCACAGCGAGCCCATGGCCGACGGCTTGCGGACCGCCTTGCGCGAGCTGGCGCCGAAGATGCGCGCCGCCGTGGTGTTCCGCTACTTCCACGATCTCACCGTGACCGAGACCGCCGAGGTTCTCGGCTGTTCGGAGGGCACGGTGAAGAGCCAGACCTCCCGCGCGCTGGTTCACCTGCGTACCGCTCTGGAAATCCGACCGGCCGCCCCGGCCCTTCCCTGAAAAGGAAGAAAATGGACATGCATCGCCACTTCGACACTCTCGCGGGCCCGGAGGTCACGCCGACCATGGATGACATCAACGCCGACCTCGACCGTGGACGCCGCGCATTGCGCAAGCGCCGTGTCATGCAGACGCTCGCCGGGTCCGCGTTCGCCGCGGCCGCGCTGGTGGCCGGCATCGTGATCGCCACCACCAACGTCCCGGCCCCCGCCGCGCCGACCGCGGCGCAGAGCCAGGGTCAGCGGCCGGCCGGCGTCGGCACCCGGCTCGTCGCCTACACGGGTAGCCAGCCCAAGGGCTACACCATCGACAAGGTCCCGGACGGGTTCGAGATCCAGGCCGACAATACGTCCGAGCTGATCCTGGCGCCGAAGGACGCCCTCGACAAGAACCCGCAAAGCTTCGTCGGCAAGATCGGCATCATGCTGCAGTCCACGGATTCGCACTATGTTCCGCAGGGCAAGAAGGTCAAGGTCGGCGACCTGGAGGGCGTTCTGGTCCCGCAGGCACCGGCATCGTCAACCGCTGCCACGCCGCCAGCGCGAGATGCCACGCCGCCGGCGCGAGATGTCACCGACCCCACCACCCTCTGGACCCAGACCCTCTGGGTCAAGCAGCCCAACGGCGTCTACCTGTTGGTTCAGTTCTGGGAGGGCTTGGCCCTGAGCGAGTCGGACATGCTCGACATCGGTGCCGGCATCCACGTGCACAAGGACGCTGTGCAGGGCGGCGGCTGAGCAAGCCGGCGCGAGTGCGGGGCGAGCCGGTTCGGCTCGCCCCGCACGGCGCTGTTGCGTTCGCCCATCGGAGGGCGCGTTTGGGCAAATGTGGCCGGTCTTCAGATGGCGGTGGCGAGCTCGGTGAACGCCACCCGGAAAACACTGGAGCACGTGCGGCGGCACAGCAATGCCGGGGTCCGACCAGTACTGGTCGGACCCCGGCATCTCGAAACGCTGGCCTACCGCAGGGTGTTGGCCGATTCCTCGTTCCGTGCTGCCACCACCTGAACGGACTTCCCGCGCTCGCAGACCGACGCACCGCTGGCGGCCGACTTCATCGAGACGATCACGCTGACAGGGATGAGGATGTACGTCCCCACGGTCATCGAGCATGCCAGCCGCCGTGCCCGGATCCCCGGTGCGACCGCGCACCCGACCGCCGCGTGAGTGACCCAGAACGCCCGCGACCCCGTCACGGACCTTCCAGGACACCGGATGCCCGGTGAAGTACCTGAGACGAGATCGGGACGGCAAATACCCGGCCCCGCTCGATGACGTCCTCACCGACGCCGCGATCACGGTCGTGCGCAGCGGCGTCCACGTTCCCCGCATGAACTCGATCATGGAGCGATGGGGGCGCTCACGCGCGTGTAGTACCGCATCGGCGCCGACCGGACACGGTGGCCGGCACCGACGCGCCGGCACGCTCACAGACCTGCCTCGCCGCGGGAGGTGCGGGGGACGACCAGGCCGCTCTCGTAGGCCACGACGACCGCCTGGGCGCGGTCACGTAGGCCGAGCTTGCCCAGCAGGCGGCTCACGTGGGTCTTCACCGTCTCGTCGCTGACCACGAGCCGGTCGGCGATCTCCGGGTTGGACAGGCCCTCGGCGAGCAGCCGCAGGACTTCGGTCTCCCGCGGGGTGAGCGCGCCGAGCGGTGCCGGGATCCGGGGCGGCGCCGGGCGCAGACGCGCGAACTCGCCGATCAGCCGGCGGGTCACCGTCGGTGCGAGCAGGGCCTCGCCGGCGGCGACGACGCGAACCGCGTCGAACAGCCGCTCGGCGGTGATGTCCTTGAGCAGGAAGCCGCTGGCGCCGGCGCCGAGCGCGTCGTACACGTGCTCGTCCAGGTCGAACGTGGTGACGATGATGATGCGGGGGCCGCCGCCGGTGGCCAACTGGCGGGTGGCCTCGATGCCGTCCATCACCGGCATGCGCACGTCCATGAGGACCACGTCGGGGTGCTGCTCCCGGCAGATCCGCACCGCCGCCGCGCCGTCGGCGGCACTGCCGACGACGGTGAGGTCCGGTTGCGTGTTCAGCAGGGCGGTGAAGCCGGCCCTGATCACCTCGTCGTCGTCGGCGACGACCACCCGCACGGGCGCGCTCACCGCTCGGCCACCGGTTCGCTCGCGGGCAGCGGCAGCACCACGTCGACCAGGAAACCGCCGCTGGGTGCGGGGCCGGTCCACAGCTGCCCGTTGAGGGTGGCGACCCGCTCACGCATGCCGAGCAGCCCGTGCCCGGTGGTGCGGGAACGGCCGGGGGCCGGCCCGGGGCCGTTGTCGCGGACCCGGACCCGCAGGGCCGCATCGGTGTAGGCCAGTTCCACGTCGACCGCGGCGCCGGGCGCGTGCCGCCGGGCGTTGGTCAGCGCCTCCTGCACGATCCGGTAGGTGGTGAGCTGCACCCCCGGGTCGAGCGGGACGATCCGGCCGCGCAGCAGCAGCCGTACGCCCGCGCCGGTCGAGTCACGTGCCTCGTCCAGCAGTTCGGTCAGCTGCCGCAGTCCCGGTTGCGGCGTGCGGCTCGGCGCGGATCCGCCGTGCTCGTCGGCGTCCTCGCGCAGCACTCCGAGCAGCCTACGCATCTCGGTCAGCGCCGCGCGGGCCGTGTCGCCGATCGCCAGCAGGTGTTTCGCCCCTTCCGGCGCCAGGCCCGGCGTCGTCAGCCTGGCGGTCTCGGCCTGCACCGCGATCTTCGAGATGTGATGGGCCACCACGTCGTGCAACTCCCGGGCAATTCTCGCGCGTTCGCCCCGCGCCGCGTACACGAGCAGCGTCTTCGTCATGGCTTCGTGGGACTCGTCGCGGACTGCCGCCTCCGCGCGGGAGCGGCCCGCCGCGCCGGCGCCGGCCGCACCGACGGTCACCGCCGCGACGACGAACGCCGACAGCCGACCGTGCACGCCACCGCCGGGCGGGCCGAGGATCGCGTACAGCACGAACGGCGGCACGAACCACGCTGCCACGGTCGGCGGACGGCGCCGGCCCACCGTGTAGAGGACGACGAGCTCCGCGATGAGCGCAACGACCGGCGGCCGGTCGTGCAGGGCCAGCGTCAGCGACGTCGCGACCGTCGTGATCGCGGCGGCCCACACCGGGCGGGTCCGCAGCAGCGCCACCGGCGCGGTGGCACACACGGCCAGCAGCAGCGCGGCCGGCAGCAGCGTGTCGGAGACCCCGCCACGCAGCAGCGTCTCCACCATCGCGGCGAGGCCGAGCAGCGCGGCGGCGACCGCCGGCAGCGCGGGCAGGCCGGTCAACCGCCCGGCGGCCGCGCCGACCTCGGACGTGACCCGCCCGAGCGTCGGCCGGGCGTGCGCGTCCCCGTCCATGCCGCCATTGTCCCGGCACCGTCGATCCGCCGCGTCCCCCAGTGCCCGTCACCCGTGCGGGGGATCCACGGCGGCGGCGTCACCCGGAGACGGCGCCGGAAGACGGCTCCCCGGCGGGACGACGGGGAGGCAGGGGCCGCATAGCGTCGCAGCCATGACCGAATCCTCCCCACCCGGCGACGGCGTGACGATCGAGGTGCGTGGGCTGCGCAAGCAGTACCGGTCGGTGACAGCTGTCGACGACCTGTCGTTCACCGTCGAACCCGGCATGGTGACCGGTTTCGTCGGGCCGAACGGCGCCGGCAAGTCCACGACGATGCGGATCATCCTCGGGCTCGACGCGGCCGACGGCGGCACCGCGCTGATCGGCGGCCGACCGTACCGGACGCTGCCCCGGCCACTGCGCACGGTCGGCGCGCTGCTCGACGCCGCCGCGGTGCACCCGGGTCGCAGCGCCCGCAACCACCTGCTGTGGCTCGCCCGGTCCAACGCGATCCCGCGCCGCCGCGTCGAGGAGGTCCTCGACCTCGCCGGCCTCGCGAGCGTCGCGAAGCGGACCGTCGGCGGGTTCTCCCTCGGCATGCGGCAGCGGCTCGGCATCGCCGCCGCGCTGCTCGGCGACCCCGCCGTGGTCATCTTCGACGAGCCGATCAACGGCCTGGACCTCGAAGGCATCCAGTGGATCCGCGGCCTGCTGCGGTCCCTGGCCGCCGACGGCCGGGCGGTACTGATCTCCAGTCACCTGATGAGCGAACTGCAGGACACCGCCGATCACCTGCTGGTCATCGGCCGCGGCCGGCTGCTGGCCGACACGAGCGTCCGTGCGCTGGTCGCGACCGCGTCCGGGGACCGGGTCACGGTTCGCACCACGATGCGCGCCGAGGCGATGACAGTCCTCTCCGACGTCGGCGCAACTGTGGCCGTCACCGACGGCGAGACGGTGACCGTGACCGGTCTGCCCGCCGAGCGGGTCATCGAACTGCTCACCCGCAACGGCGTCACGTTCACCGGCGTGGCCGCGCACCGGGCGTCGCTGGAGGAGGCGTACATGGAACTCACCCGCGACGCGGTCGAGTTCGGTGCCGCCACCACCCGCGAAGGGCGGGACGCCCGATGACCACCGGCCGGCCCGGCTTCGGCAGGCTGCTGCTGTCGGAGTGGACGAAGCTGCGCACCGTCCGCCGCTGGACGATCGCGCTGCTCGCCGCGCCGGTGCTGACCGTCCTCGTCGGCGTCCAGTTCGCCGTCAGCACCGAACCCGGCAGCCCCGACTCGATGCTCGCCGGGCCGGACGGCACCTGGGTGCAGGACCGGTTCCACTTCGTGCACCGCCCGCTGACCGGCGACGGTACCGTCACCACCCAGGTCGCCTCCACCACGCTGGACATCCGGGTGCCGGAGCGCGACGGCGGCGAAGCCCGGGCGCGGGACGTCGAACGCCCCGGGTGGACGAAGGCCGGGCTGATGCTCAAGGACGGCCTGCGGCCCGGCGCCCCCTACGCCGCCGTGATGGTCACCGCCGGGCACGGCGTCCGGCTGCAGTCGAACTTCACCACCGACATCGGCGGCCCGGCCACCGGCGCGCCGACCTGGCTCCGCCTCACCCGGGCCGGTTCGACCGTCAGTGCGTGGCAGTCCGCCGACGGCGCCGCCTGGACGCCCGTGGGCACTGTCACCGTGCCGGGCCTGCCGCAGACCGTCGAGGTCGGACCGTTCGTCACCTCGCCGGACGCAGTCCTGCTGCAGCGGCAGTTCGGCAGCCTCTTCTCCATGCCGTACCAGACCTACACGACGGCGGTGTTCGAGCGGACGGCCCTGGTGTCCGGCGAGCCAGGGTCCGGCGAGCCCCCCAACGGCTGGCAGGACCACGAGGTCAACGACCTCGCCGGCGCCCAGGACCCGCCGCCGGGCACCGGCACCGGGGGCAAGCAGCGGCCGTCGGGATCGCCGCCCGCCGAGTGGGCCGGCGACCGGCTCACCCTGACCGGCACCGGCGACGTCGCCCCCCACACGCCCCGCGAGGACCTCGTCAAACAGAGCCTCACCGGCGTCTACGTCGGGCTGATCGCCGTCGTCGCGGTGGCGGTGCTGTTCGTCACCGCCGAATACCGGCGCGGCATGCTCCGCACGACGTACACCGCCACCCCCGGCCGGGGCCGCGTCCTGGCGGCGAAGGCCATGGTCATCGGCGCGGTCGCGTTCGTCATCGGGCTCGTGGCGAGCGTTGTCACGCTGCTGCTCACCGGGCCGATCCTGCGCGAGCACGGCTTCCTGCCACCGGTCTACCCGGACTGGTCGCTGGGCGACGCGACGGTGCTGCGCGCGGTCGTCGGTTCCGCCGCCGTGCTGGCCGCCGTCGCGGTGTTCGGCCTGGCCCTCGGCGCCGTGCTACGCCGGGCAGCCGGCGCGGTCGCCACGGTCATCGTGCTCATCATCCTGCCGCAACTGCTCGCCAGCGGCCTGCCGGCGTCGGCAGGCCGCTGGCTGATGCGGCTGACCCCCGGCGCCGGGTTCACGATCCAGCAGACCAGACCGCACTACGAGCAGATCACGCAGACGTGCCTACCCGAGGACGGCTGCGTGTACGACCAGCCGTGGGCCGGGTTCGCGGTCGTCTGCGCGTACGCGCTGGTGACGACGGCGGTGGCGATGTGGCTGCTGCGCCGGAGGGACGTGTGAGCACCGTCGACGCGATCCGCGCGGAGTGGACCAAGCTGCGCACGGTGGTGAGCACGCCATGGCTGGTGCTCACCGCCGTCGCGGCCATCGTCGGCATCGGTGCCGCAGTCACCGCCGCCAGGGACACCCGCGGCTGCCCGACCCCGTCGACCTGCTTCGAGGACCTGCCGAAGCTCAGCGTCACCGGCGCCCAGTACGGGCAGATCGCCGTCGTCGTGCTCGCCGTGCTCATCCTGAGCGACGAGTACGGCACCCGGTCGATCACCGCATCCCTGGCTGCGGTGCCGCGCCGATGGATGCTGTACCTGAGCAAGATCGCTGTCCTTACCGCGGTGGTCGCCGTCGCCGGGTCGATCGGCGTGCTCGCCTCCCTGTTCGTCGCCCGCCGGATCCTGCCCGGCAACGGGTTCAACACCGTCAACGGCTACCGGGAGCTGTCCCTCGGCGACGAGCCGACCCTGCGCGCGGTGTACGGCACCGTGCTCTACCTCGCCCTGGTGGCGCTGCTGAGCTACGGCGTGACCGCGGTGCTGCGCGACACCGCCGGCTCGATCGCCACCATGCTCGTCCTGCTCTACGCCGCGCCGATCCTCACCAGGGTCATCGACGACCCGGTGTGGCTGCGACGGATCGACCGGATGTCACCGATGTCCGCCGGCCTGAAGATCCAGGCGACCACGGCGCTGGAGTCGCTGTCGATCGGGCCGTGGCAGGGTCTGGGCGTGCTCGCCCTGTGGGCCGCCGGCGCTCTGCTCGCGGGCCTGCTCGCCCTGCACCTGCGTGACGCGTGACGGCGCGACGCACGACCGGCCGCGCAACGTCGTACGGTCGTTCGACGTGGTGCCACGCCGAGGGAACCGGCTCGTCCAGCACCGCCGGGTACACCGGCGCTGCGTCGGTAACCACCCCTGCGGGTCGCACCTTCAACGTGGCCAGCGCCCGGCGGAAGAACCGCCGTGCCGCCTCGCCGTCACGGCGGGCGGAGACAAGCACGTCGATGACCTGGCCGTGCTGGTCTACGGCCCGGTACACGCACTGCCAGACACCGCTGACCTTGACGTACGTCTCGTCGACATACCTCCTGTCGCCGGGTGCGTGCCGGCAGAGCCGGGCCGCGCCAGCCACCAGCAGGATGAATCGTCGCACCCAGCGGAAGACGGTGACGTGGTCGGCCTCGATACCCCGCTCGATCAGGAGTTCCTCGACGTCGCGGTAGGACAGGTTTGTACCGCAGGTAGAGCCGGAGTCGCACACGGTCCGCGCCGGCGCGGAGGTTGGGTCCTCGGCGCCGGCGCGGGCGGGTTCCAAGCAGGTGCGACCGTTGCTGCGCGTTCTGGGCGGTGAGGTCGAGACGCTGCTCAGCCGGTGAACTGTCGGAAAATGTTGCTGAAGCCGTAGTTCGGCTGACTGATGCCGCTGCAGGTGCCGCTCAGGGTGCCGGTGGCGCAGCCGAAGTCGCGGTTGATCGCCCAGAAGCTCAGCCGGGCCATGTGTTGCTGCTGAGCGAAGGCGAGCAGCAGTTGCGCGTCGGCCAGGGTGAATTTCTCGGTCGGATTGTCGTTCTGGCCGATCATCGGGGTTGCCGCGATCATGGCCCACAGCTGCGCGTCGCTGCGCCCGGGCAGCAGCACCTTCAGCTGACCCTCAACCTTCTTCAAGGCGTCGATGCTGGCCTGACCCATCCGGCTGCCGGACACGCCGTCGTAGTAGTCCATGGTCATCATGTTGACCACCTCGAATGTGAGGCCGCGGGCGACGGCCGACTGCAGGACGTAGAGGTTCTCGCCGCTGAGGCCGCCGGCCGGGCTGACCCCGAGCGTGAACGACAGGTGCAACGTCTTGCCGGCTGCGCGCAGGTTGTCCTGCATGATCTTCAGCGCGTCGTTGCGCTTGTCGACGACCGAGGGGTCGAGGTTGTTGTGCACGTCGCCGTGCTCGGCGTCAATGTCCAGGTACGTCGTCGCATACGCGGTCAGCACGCTTTGGTATGCGGTGGCGATGGCCGCCGGTGTCGAGCAGTGGCTGACCAGGTCGTCCGCGTCCCAGCCGCCGGAGGAGACGATGATGTCGCCGCCCATCGCGCGTAGCCGGGCAACGTTGCTCCGCAACCGATTGTCGTCGGTCGACCAGATCGGCTGACAGTTGCCGGTACCGTTGACGAATCCGAGGGTGTAGAACTTCTGCCCGCTGTCGGTGGCGAACTTCGCCACGTCGTCACCGATGAACGTGGCGATGTAGGGCGCGAAGGGAAACGCCTTGGTGGCCGGCGGGGTGCTGGTGGGCGGGTTGGTGGGACCGCCGCCGGGCAGCGTCCACTTCTGGTTGGCACCGCCGCCGCAGGTCCAGATCTGCAGCCGGGTGCCGTCAGCCGAGCTGACCCCGGTCGCGTCGAGGCACTTGCCGGAGCCGGTGTTGACGAGCTGGCCGTTGCCGGCCGTCCACTTCTGCGCGCCGCTGCCGTTGCAGTCGTAGAGCTGCACCGTGGCGCCGTTGGCGGTGCTGGCCGCCGTCACGTCGAGGCACTTGCCGAGCGCCTGGATGCTGTTGTCGGAGTTGCCGACCGTCCACGCCTGGGCGGTGGTGCCGTTGCAGGTCCAGAGCTGCACCGCGGTGCCGTTGGCGGAGCTGGCGCCGGCGACGTCGACGCACTTGCCGCCGAATCCGGTGATCGGCCCGCTGGAAGCAGCCGACGCGGCCGTGATGCCGGCGACGGTCACGCCGACGACGGTGACCGCCGCCGCAGCGGCGGCGAGCCAGACGCGGCGGCGCGGCCGGCGTCGGGCGGTGGTTGAGGGTGTCACGTGCGGCTCCCTTTCTGGGCGGCGCCCGCACGGGACCGTGTGGTTGGGGGTGGTCCGCGTGTCGGGCGGGAGCAGTCCCCGGCCGACCGCGTGGGTGATGGCAGAGGTCGGATCTGTCAAGACTGTTAACAGATCCACCGGAGGCTATGCCGACACCGCCAAGCAAGTCAATATGCGACTAAAATTAAGGTGCTGAGCTGCCGTTTCAGGCTTATCACCTGGAGCGAGTCGGTGAACTTATGGGGCCCGTAAATTCGGTTCGGGGCTGTGACGTGCCGTTTCGGCGCGAGGTCCGCCCAGCCGGGATCCCTGGAGTGTCGGACCGGGCGAGGGACACAACGCCGCGAGCTGGATCTGCAGTGCCAGCCGGGCCCGCGGCGACTCCATGTCGATGTGGGCGACGTCCGCGATCCGGCGCAGGCGGTATCGAAGGGTGTTGGGATGCACGTGCAGGTGTCGGGCGGTCTTCCGCGGGTCTCCCCACTGATCGAGCCAGGCAGCGAGGGTGGCGACGTAGTCGGTGCCGTGCTCTCGGTCATGGGCGAGCAGGTCGGGCAGCGGCCCGCCGACGAGCAGGTCGCCGGTCGGCACTGCGGTGACCGCACGGTGCACGACCACCTCGGCCCAGGCGTCCTCGAAGCGCAGCAGTGGGCTTGCATGCCGGGCCGCACCGTGCAGCGCGAGGAGTTCCGCCGCTTCGGCTCGTGATCGCGGCAGGTCCGCCAACCCAGGGGCGGGGCTGCCCGAGGCAGCGCGCAGCCCAGGATCATGTACGGCGATGTTGCGGATCAACTTCTCCAGCCACGGCCATGAGCCGGGCGAATCGCCGTGAGCAGCGACGACCGCGAAGAGAACGCCGCCGTCGTCCGCGATCAGCGGCTGGCGCCAGCCGTGGCGGCGGGCGATCGACTCCCACAGGGCCAGGTTGTGCAGCATCTCCTCGGTACCGGCATGCGCCCCGAGCGCGACAACCCGCCATGGGCCGTCGGGCAGTCCTAGTTCCGGACCCGACTGGACGGGGGCGCGCAGGGCCGCCCGCAGGCGGTCGGCCGTCACGCGACGCGCAACATCGGCCTGCACCCGCAGGCGGAGCAGATGGAGCGCCAAGACGGACGCGGGACCCTGGAGATCGCGCAGGCGCTCGCCCGGCGCCGGGCCCTCGACGACGGCCCAGATCGAGCCGAGGAGCTCACCTCCGGCACGGATCGGGATCACGAGCCGGGGCAACGTACCGTCCGGGCCCTGCGGCACGAAGATCGGATCGCCGCTCTTGGTGAGCTTGCGGAAGACGCCACGGGACCGGAAGTGCGCGACCACATCGCCAGGGACGCGTCGTCCGACAATGGTGGACACGCGCGCCGGGTCGGTGCGGTCCTGCCGCGACGAGTAGGCAAGGACCCGAGACTGCGCGTCCTCGATCGTCACGGGCGCATCGACGACGGCGGCAACCGCGTCAGCCAGGGCGAACATCTCGTCGTACACGCCGGCGGCGGCGGTATCGGGCGTTCCGGGCGCCGTGGCCTGGTCGATCACCCCGCGCAGCAGCCAGACGAGTTGTGCCCACGAGCCGTGGCTGCGCAGCTCGACCAGGGCCAGCTCGCGCCCGGCGGCGGCGGACACGACCTCGGGATGCGCGGCCAGCGGGGGCTTGAGGACCATGCCGGCCGCCCCGGCCTGGGCGCAGCGCTCGATGACGACGAGCACCTGGTCGGGTGTGGTAAATCCGGCGCCGAGGACGAGGTCGCCGGGTTGCCCGCCGGCGGCATCGTCGAGCTCGACGATGGTCACGTCCCGGACCTCCGCCTCGGCGCCCGCGACGACGACCTCGAGCAGCGCAGCGCCGACCGCGTCCACGACACCGGCAACAGTGATCATGAAATCATGATGGCGCGGTTTGTTCCAGCCGACCAATCATCAAGCAGCACATTGGCCTGGCCGAACAATGACGTCACGGTGTGGCCGGGCAAGGATTGCGGCGACGCCGCACGAAGGAGAAACCGCAATGAGCCATTCCGCGCAACGACTTGACCACTGGGCGTCGTCATGTGGTGCGGTCGTGGTCGAAGTGGAGCAGGACGAGCGCTGCGGCGGCGATCTT
>NZ_JBEXDG010000101.1:0-21889 GCF_040605635.1 Dactylosporangium sp. NPDC005555 | reverse complement strand
GGTTGGTGTCGGTGTCGAAGTGGTGGGGTTTGAGCTGGTCCCGTCCGGCGAGCCGGAGCAGGAGCCGCTCGGCGAACAGCGGTTTGAACACCTCGGCGAGGTCGAGCACGAGGGAATGCCGCTGCCGTTCCATGGTGGAGTGCAGGAATGCGATACCGGTGTGGAGCGGGGTGAGGCGCAGCGCGCTCAGCACCCGGGCGTAGGTGATGCCGTTGGTGTAGCTGATGAACGCGTTCCCGGCGTTGCGGGGCGGCCGGCGACTACGGCCGCCGAGTTGGAGCCATTCAGGCAGCCGGGTATCAATCACGGCCCAGGCGGCCCGGCGGAACGTTCCTTCGGCGCCCATCAGGGCTTCGTTACCGGCAGCTGTGGCGACTTGTTTGCGCAGCCTGTCGTAGGGGTCGGCGAGCAGTGCGCGGTCGATGACGCGACGGACATTGAATGCGGTGGCCAGGACTAGGTCGGCTGCGATCTGGTGACTGGCGTCAGGGTCGCTGGCGAGCTGGGCTTGGGCGAGCACGGTTTGTCCGGAGGTGCTGGTGTCGCTGGTCAGCAGGGACCCGGCATAGTCGCCGTAGTGGCTGAGCAGGTGGACGTTGATCCGGTGGGTGTTGAGCAGGGAAACGACGGCCGTGTTGATATCGACGGCGGCGCAGGCGACGATGTCACGCACGTCGGTGACTGGAATGTGGATCCGGTCGCCGGATTCTCGTTCGATGAGGAGGGTCTGGTCCTTGCGGCGGATACGGCAGGGTGTGGTCAGCCAGTAGGTGCGGGAGGCTGCGGGCATCAGTCGCTCCAGCAGTAGTCGAGGAAGCTGCAGCCGCGGCAGGCGGTGCGTGCCAGCCGCGATGGGGAGTCTGGTGCGGCGACGACGTGGAGAGTGGCGGCGATGTCGGCTACCGCCTGGGTTGCTGCCTGCTCGTCGTACCGGATCGTGGTGGTGCGGCGGGTCTTGGGGTAGTGCAAGATTCCGCCTTCGGCGGGAATGCCGACGTCATGCAGCCGGTAGCAGTAGTGGATGACCTGGGCGCGGTCGGCGTCGGAGGTTCTGGTGGAGGATTTGACCTCGTGCACCCAGTGTCGTCCATCGATGTGGTCGAGGCGGGCGGCGCCGAGGTCGACCGGGCTGGTCCTGGTGTACGAGGTGTCGTGTATGGCCTCACCGAGCTGTACGGCGGCGTTGAGGTGCTCGGGGCGGATTCCGCGGGCGTAGAGCCAGAGCTGGCGACGGCAGTGGTACAGGTATTTGATGTGTACTCCGCCGACGTCCTCGGCTTCGATCACAAGACCTCCCCTGGGGTGTACACGGCTGTGCCGGCGACCGGGCGCACGGCAAGCAGTCCGCGTTCGTCGTCGTAGTCGCCGTCGATGATGCGCACACGCAGCTGTTTGTCGTAGGTGGCGATGCCGGTGGCCCAGTCCGGCAGGGGGATCAGGTACTGCTCGCCGAGCAGCCGTCCGGCGCGATCGGGGTGTTCGGTGAGCAGACTGGCGTAGTTCTCGCGGTCGCGGGCGAGGATGGCGTCGGTACCGTTGAACAGCGCATCGAACTGGTCTTCGAGGTGGTCCCGTGCGGTGAAGGGCATGTCGAAGGTCAGGAAGTCGCTGGTGAACCTGTGCCTGGCGCGCTCTACCTCGGCGTTCCAGGTCTGGCCCCAGGCCGAGGTATAGATCTCGTCGAGCCAGCCGGTCGCGGCGGTCTCGTCGACCGGTTGCCCGTCGCGGCGGCTGAGGATCTGCCAGCCCAGCCGGACCGGTTCGGCCTCGTACACGCCGTCTGCGTACTCGCGTCCGGACCGGTCGCCGCGGCGTGGCCCGTACCCAGGTGGACAGATCACCACGTCGGCGGGCTGGCGGTCGCCGCGGCGGTTGACCCGGCCGAAGCGTTGCAGCAGTGCTTCCAGCGGCGCGGCGGCGGTGTAGAGGGCGTCCAGGTCGATGTCGAGGCTGACCTCGACGACCTGGGTCGCCACGACCAGCCCGGGCGCACGTGGCAGGCGAGCGGCGCGGTACCGGTCGGTCAGGGCCTGCTCGATGCGGTTGCGGTCTCCTCGGGTGAACCGTGAATGCAGCAGGACCGCGGCCGCCTCGCCGTGCCGGACCTGCACCGGCGGGGCGAGGACGTCGTACAACGCCTGAGCGTGCGCGACGTTGTTGGCCACAACCAGGACCGACTCGTCGGCGGCCAGCCGGGCACCGATCTCGGCGAGGACGACCGGATCGGTGAGCGCGTGCTCGCGGAGCCGGATGCGGTGCCTGGGCGGCCCGACCGGACCGATCACGGTGGTCACCGCAGTGTGCAAGGCGGCGGCGACCAAGTCGGTCAGGGCGGTGGGCAGGGTTGCCGAGAGGACCGCGATGCGGCAGCCGAGCCGCTCCCAAAGAGCGGCGCTGGCCAGGATGTAGCCCAGGCGGGTGGTGTCGTAGGCGTGCAGTTCGTCGAGGATAATGACCGAGTTCGCCAGATCGAGCAGGGTGCCTGCGTGCGCGGGTCCGGCGAGGGCGGCCCGTAGTAGCTGGTACGGGGTGGCCACGCGCACGGTTTCGCGGAACAGCCTGGTGGCTGCGGCCCGGGACACGGCTTTACGCGCGGCCGCCTGGGATGCCGACCCGTCATCGGTGCCGGACGCTACGGCCAGGTGATAGGACGCGGCCCGGGAGTGCGCCACGCCGATCAGTTCCGGGTCGTCGACCAGCCCGCTGAGCCTGGTGACCATGGCATTGATCGAGGCCAGGTACGGCAGGGTGAACACCACGCGGGGCACCGCGCCGGTGCCCTCGGCCAGGGCGTGGACCTGGCGGGCGGCCCAGAGCAGCCCGGCCTCGGTCTTGCCGGAGCCGGTCGGGGAGCGCAGCAGCAGGTGCCCGTCGACCTCACCACAGTGTTGCTGGTGGGGGCGACTCCAGTCCGTGGCGCCGAAGTGCCGGGCGAACCGATCGGCTAGGCCGGCGCCGATCGGTTGATGATGGTGCAGCGCGGCGTGGGCCGAGGACAGATGGTCGGCCAGTGTCAGCGCACCCTGGAGGAGGACTGCGGCCAGTCCGGTGCCGGGGTCCACCGGGTGCCGCCACCGCTGGCGTAGCCGGCTCAGCTCGACGTGGGCCGCCGCGACCAGGTCGGCAGCGGACGGCGCCGGTGTGCCGCTGGTGCCGGGCGAGGTGGCGAGGATCCTGGCCATCCAGGCGTGTAGCGCGCTGACCGCGGCGTCGTCGATGTCCCCGAGTTCCTCGCGCAGGTCGTGCACGGTCAGGCCGGTGTACAGTGCGGCGATCGACGAGCCGGGTCCGGACGGGGACGGGTCGGTCAGCGACCGGTGGTGGGTAATCACCGCGGAGGCGACCCAGAGCCGCTGATCGGCGTCGGGCAGCAGCGCGGGCAGGAACCCCAGGGACAGCAGTTCGTGGCGGTGCCCCCAGGAACGGGTCCGGCCGGTCAGCATGTCCTGGAACCCGCGGGCGACCTTACCCAGGTCGTGCGCCAGCGCGGCGATTTCGGCGACCGGCCACAACCCGGTTGGTACCACGGCTGCGGCGGTCACGGTGCCCACCCGCTGGCGCAGTTCCCGGACCGCGTCCTGGGTGGCGAGCAGGTGGTCGGTCAGCAGTTCGGGCGCCCTCCCCCGCTGGGCGCTCTTGGCGAACACCGCCGGGGCGGTCCCGCTCATCGCGGCTCGGCCTGGCTCGGGTGTACCGGCGGCAGCAGGACCACCGCTTGTCCGTGCGGGTCGCACCAGCCCTCGCCGACGGTGTCGCCGGCACGGGCGAGGGGGTCGAACCGGTAGTCGTCCCAGTGGGTCCGGGCCCGATCGGTCGACACCGCGGTCGGCAGCCGCAGCCGCACACCTCGGCCACCCGCGGCGGCCGGCAGGATCGCGGCACCCTGCCGGCCTGGACGCCCGACCAGATCCACCGCACGGACACTGATCCCGACCAGGTCCTGGCTGCGGCCCAGCCGCAGCGGCCACACCGGCCGGCGGAGCCGCGCCGCCCAGCCGGCGACGTCGTCCAGGAGCCAGATCGTCAACGTGACATCAGCGAGGAACGCCCGGTCACGCGGGGTCGGGTCGGTGCGTTTGCCGCCGGCCTCCAGCGGATGGTATGTCTCCAGGTCCGTTCCCTGGCCGCGGGCATGGAACGCCATCGCGAACCGCAGCGCGGGATTCACGTGCGGCCAGCCACCCGCGGCGGCGGCCAGCAACCCCCCGACGGTGGCCGGTGGCGGGCACGGCAGACAGACCTGCACGCTGGCATACAGCGGGTTGCGGAACGACACCACCGGCGCGGTCACGGTCACCTCCAGCGTCGCCTGCCCGTCAGCCGTGCCGGTGCCGTGCGTCGCCGGTGGGTGCACCGCGGTCAACCCTGCCCCTGGTCGGTGAACCAGGCGTCGTGCTCACCCGAGGCGACCCGCTCGGCCAGGTTCCGCAGCAGCGTTCGGGGATGGTCCAACAGCACCGTCCCGTCCTTGATCAGGTCGGCCAGGTCGTCCCGGGCACGTTCACGCTGCTCGCCCAGGAATCCCGGCGCCCACCCGATCAGCATCGGCCCGTCGAGCTCGTCCGACCATGCCCGCAGCTCTTCGCGCAGCACCTCCGCGCGGAACACCGTATGCGCGTCGCGGACCGCCAGTACCCGGGTGAACGGGTTGACGCCGCCGCGCATCGGGGCGAGCACGAGCAGCGCCGGGGACCGGTCTCCGTAGTGCAGCGACTGCTTGGCTCCGCCGCGTACCTCGGCCAGCGCCCGCAGGATCACCGCGGACCGGCGGCGCCGTTCGGTCAGCGGCAGCGCCACGGCTGCGTTGCCGCGCAACGTGGTGTCACTGGCCCCGCTTGCGCGAGCCTCCTGCGCCGCCGCAGTGGTCAGCGCCACCTTCAGCCCGGACCCGACCGTCTCGAACACCCCGATCCGGGGCAGATCCAGCAGGACATCGCCGGCCAGCTCCGCGGAGTAGAACTCGTGCTCGTGGATGACCGGGTTCTCGCCAGCGGCGAACCCGCGGCTCATCGTGCCGAAGTCCTGGGTGGGGCGGCGCGGCGCCACCGCCACGAACGTGCCCGTGGCCAGCACCGTGTCGCGCTGGCACGTCCCCGACGGCTGGTCCTTCTCCTTCTTGATCGCCACCATGTACCCGAACACGTCGTCATCGATGAACTTGTCCGGACGTCCCGCCGTGTACGCCTGCTGCTTGGCCCCGGAGCCCGAGCGGGTCACCTCCGAACGCGGCTCGTCTGCCGGCATCGAGTCTCGCAGCCACCGCCGGAACGCCTGCGCCGACACGTACGGGTAGGTGTCCCGCCCGATCCGCATCTGTTTGGCCCGCGCAACATTGTCCTCACCCAGGCCGTTGTTCGGCGCCCCCGCCACCACACCCAGGACCAGCTTGCCCACCAGATACGTCACCGTTCATCCCTCCCGCCGTCACCGGCGAATTCGTTGTCCTTTACGTCCAACTCCGGCAGTTCCTCGGCGCCGTCATCGAAGCTGCCCTCGGGCCGCCAGCCCAGGTGGAACAGTTCCTCGGTGACCGAGACCAGCAGCATCTGCCGGTGGAACCACGCCGGGTTGTCGAAGTCCGGATCGAACAACAGCGCGAAGCCCCGCGTGCTCACCAGCGGCCCGTCCTGACCGTCGCGGGGCCTGCCCAGCCACTCCACAGCGCCACGCTGCAGCCAAGACCGCAGCCGGCCCGAATCCTTGAACCGGGCATAGAACTCCCGCAGTTTGCCCGAGCTCCTCTCCCCTTGCAGGATCGTCGCGATCCGTCGCCCAGTGGCCCGGATCTCGTCGAGATCGTCCTTGTCCATCAGCATCACCTTGTCCGCGTAGTCGAAACACAGTCCGGCCAGAGCGACCGCCTCGTCTTCACGCTCCGCACGGCCCGGACGCAGCACTGCGGTGGCCAGCCACACCGCGCACCCCCCCGGAATACGCTGCGGGGAACGAAACGCGTTGCGCGCCAGTCCGACGTATCCCGGTTCCTTGGCCGTGCGGTGGGCGCGCAGCAACGCCCGGAACCCACGTCGCAGCCCGCTGCGCTGCGACGTGCGCCGCAGCCACTCCGCCAGCGCCTGGTCCAGCCCATACACCTCCAGGACCGGCCCCCGGTTGTTGTTGCCGTACACCAGCAGCTCGACGCCAGCGGTCAACTCGTGCTGATGCCCGCGCAACGCCCGCAGCGCCAGCACCTCCCGCGCCTCCAGCGCAGGACCCGCAGCCGAGCCGATCTCGACCAGCTGCCGGGTCAGCCGCACCTGTGCCGCCACCGTCGCGGCCAGGAAGTCCTCGTCCCAGCTGTGCACCGCCACGCTCGGCCCTCCGGTCAGCCACGACCCGTACGGCAACGCGTAGAAACAACACACGCACGCCCAGCACAACGCCATACCGTCGTGCCCACGTGGCGTGGTGTTGCGGTACACGTCGCTCTCCGCGAGCGGCACGTCGGTCTTGCCGAAGAACCCCGCCGCCGGTTGGGAGCAGAGCACACATCCGACAGCACCCGAACCGCTCTGCACCGACCGCTGCGGCTTCCGCCAGGCGCGGACCCGCTCGGCGATCTCCTCGTCGCTGCGGTTGGCGTTGCTCGGGTGGTTCATCTTCGAATTCGGAAAGAACGACATGCTGCACTTGAGGAAGAAACCCGCAGCGACCTTGGTGTCCCGGACCAGCGCCGCCCGTACCGCGTCCTCGGTCATCGCCGCGACCGCCGCGTCGAACCCGTCGACGTCCAACCCCTGCGGGTCAGGCAGCCCTGCGGTACGACCTTCCGGTCGTTCGATCCCGGCCAGGCACGACAGCGCGTACGCCCCGATGCGCTGCAGCGGATGCGCAGTCAGGATCACTGGGCGGCGCCGATCCACCCGAACCCTGCCGCGTTCGCCTGGCCCAGGCCCCACGACCAGAGTGCCTGCAACACCTGCGGATCACCGGACAACGCAACGTCGACCGTGGCGCCCGGCTTCGCCCCGCCCTTCACCGCGAACGACCGCTTCGGTCCCACCCACACAATCCCGTCCAGTCCGATGTCCGGCGCCAGACCCAGCGTCTTCGCCTTACGCACGAGGTTGTTGTTAAACAATGTTGGGAACTCAGGCTCGGCCGGCAGCACCCACGTCTGGCCCGGCAACTGATTCGACGGCGGGGACTTCATCACGACCGGCGTCTCCGTACGCATCCGTGCGCGCCCACAACCGAACGCCGGCGGATCCACAATGGACACACCCGTGATCCTGAGCGCGATTCCGCCCCAGTCGAGCACATCCCGGCGTTGCAACGCCGCCACCCACGCCTCTACAACCGACGGTAACGGGCTGCCCAGTTCCACGAATCCGGCACCTCCCACCGCATATACCCCGCGGCAGCGTCGCGCTCCCGGAAAGGTTGGCGGGCAATACCCGAACGGGGTCATCCCGAACGGGCCCCATCCCGCCGAATGTAATTGCTGCCCCAGATCCTTTGCCGTCTCTGCAAGCAGGCCGTAGGCCAGCCCTCGCCCCGGATCCAACACCCGCGGCCACGGCAACTCCGAAGCTGTCGTCACAACATCAATGCGAAGGCGCACAGCCCCTCCTTCTTGATCAATCGCAGTAGTGTTCGGCACAGCGCCGATCAACAGCGGCCCGCGACGCGGGGGTTCGGGCCATTGCCGGGTGGTGGTTGGCGGTGCTGCCGTTCGCCGGGGCTGAGGGCTGAGACCCTGCTCGGGTTCGGCCAGGCGCGGCTGCTCATCGGGAGCGTCGACGGTGATCACCGCCCGGTGGGGCAGGGCCGGGACGCCGGGGGCGGGCGGTGTTGCTGGTGGGGCGCGGTTCCTCGGGCAGGTAGGGCAGGCGTTGCTCGGGGTCGCGGACGTGCGGAAGAGCCCAGCCGTGGGTGATCGTGCCGTTTCGGGGGCGTTCGTTGGCGACGAACCACTGGTAGTTTTCAGGTTCCGGTTCGGCGGTGCTGCGCGGGTAGTGCACCGCGTCGGTGACGGGTGCCGCGGCGGTCAGGTAGGAGACGGTGGCTTCGCGGAGCACGGGGTTGGCGCGGGCGGTAGTGTCGAACCGGTCGGCGAGGGCGGTGATCCGTTCGGTGTTGGCGGGGTCGGGGCGGGTCAGTTGCAGCCAGCCGGCGCGAACGCCGTCGGCGTCCCACAGCCGGGTTGCCGCAGTGTCGAGGCTGACGGTGAGCACGCCGAAGCCGTAGGGTTTGCCGGCGCCCAGGCGCAGTGGGGCGGCGGCTCCCCGGGTGAGGAGCCAGAGCAGGGCACCGAGTTCGGGTTCTGGTACGCCGTCGAGGTGCAGGGTCGCGGTGAAGGTGACGCCGGGGCGCACCCAGTCGCGGTGTTTGACGAGTTGTTTCGGGTGGGCGCGGTGCCCTTGCAGGGCGAGATAGCCGCGCTGTGGGTCCTCCCGGTCGGCGGTCGGCTGCCAGTGCTCGGAGGGCTCCTCCCGCCAGCGGTACATCTTGCGCCCGCGCGGGCCGCCCGGTTCGGTGTAGCCGGTTTCCTTGGCGGCACGACGGTCGATGGGGCGTCCGGTGGCCGTGTCGGGGGTGGCGTAGAACCGGAACTGGGTGGGTTTGGGGCTGCTGAGCGGGGCGAGGGTGACGCCGTCTGCGGGGAACGAGTGCTGCGGCCGCCAGTCGGTGCTCGTGCAGGTGATGTGCTCGATGCGCAGCCGGCCGCGGTAGCCGCTGGCGCCGTCGTTGGTGTCCTGGCCGTCGTCGCGGCGTCCTGCCGGGACCCAGCCGAAGAGCCGGTCGGCGGGTGAGAGCCGGCCGCGGTCGGCGGTGGGGCGGAGGCTCTCCGGCAGGAGTTCGCCGGGTGGTTTGGCGAACGGCAGCCGGCCGATCATGACGGGATGGACCTGGCTGATCGTCTTGCTTGCCTGGTCGTACTTGACGTAGACGAGCGTCCCGGCCGGGAGTTCCCGCAGAGGCGGGGTGCTGGGGACGTGCCGGGAGCGTTCGATGCCGTCCGCGCCGGCGGGTTCGTGGCGGTAGGTGGCCTTCGGGTCGTTGTAGCCAGCGGCGACGTCGTACGCCCGCAGGATCGCCCGCCAGTAGTCCACGTGCTGCTCGGTGAGCGGGATGTCGGCGCCGGGGGTTTCGACGAACAGCCGCTCGTCGTGTTTGGAGTCGATCGACCGTCCGGTGGCCGACAGCCAGCCCTGGACAATTCGCGGTTCGACAGCGTCGATGCGGGCGAGTTTCCCGGCGCGCTGGGGACCCGGGGCCGGTGCGACGGCAAGCGATCGGATGATCTCAGCTTCGGTGGAGGCGAGGTGGGTGGCGCGCCAGACCCGGAACCGTGTCGGGCGTCCGTTGCTGATCCGTTCGTACTGGTAGAGCACGACACGGGCGTAGACGCTGCGGCCATGGTGGCGGGTCAGCGGCCCGGCGGCCAGGTCGCCGAGGCGCTGCACCTGCTGATGCTTGTATGCGGGCACCCACGCGGCGTCCTGCACATGGTTGCCCGTCTGGCTGTCCTTCCACGTCCGGTCGCCGCGGCAGAGCCGGAAGGAACGGGTGCCGTCGGAGTTGTCGCGCACCTGGGCGGGGATCAGCGTGGCGCTGGCCGGGGCCCGGTAGGCAAGCCGGTCGTGGTGCTCGAAGAAGACCCCGTAGCGGCTGGCGGTGATCGTCTCGTAGGCGCTGCGCAGGGCGCCTTTCAACGACGCGCCGTGGATCATTGGCAGCCCGCCGGTGTCGGTGCGGGTCTCGTACTCCTTCGTGTCGCCGGTGGTCGGTGTCGGTGTCGGCAGGAGCAGCGGGGTGACGGTGGTCAGCTGTACGGTGAGGGTGCCGGACCATTGGCCCGCGGCGTGCCGGGCGTGGCTGGGTGGTGGCCCGTCGCCCAGCCCGGTGGCTTCGAGACCGGCGCGGGGCAGGGTCGGCACGAACGTGTACGGGTTGACGAACCCGCCGCCGCTGAGGGCACTGCCACGGTCGGTGTCTGTGGTGATGTCGGCGAGGGGGGCGGTGCCGGCCAGGGCGACGGTGCGCTGGCCGGTGGCACGGTCGACGGTGACCGTGACGTCGACGGTGTCGCCGGCGGTCATGTTCTGCGCGTGCACGGTGAGGGTGTGCTCCCATTCGCGGTGGGGCACCGGTTTCGGCGCGGTCCCGGCGCGGCGGCTGCTGGCGATCACGCCGACGAGGTCGTTGCCGGTCTTGGTGAGGGTGGCCTCGACGGTGAACCGCAGGCTGCTCATGCCGTGCTCCTCTCCGGGGAGTCGGGTATGCCGGTTGGGGTGGGGATGGCGTCCTGGGGGATGGCGCGCAGGCCGACGGTGCGGGTGTCGGCGACGTCGCGATTGCCGTGGACGTCCTCGGTGAGGTATTCGACGGCGTCGATGACGATGACGTCGCCGCCGCTGAAGGTCAACGGCAGGTCGGTGGTGGCGTAGCGTCCGCTGGTCAGCGTGGTCCAGCCAGGGGCGGGGTGGGCGCGGGGGGCGCCGGCGAGCAGCCGGGTCTGGGTGTCGCCGCGCCGGGGTGGCGGGGTGGCGGTGACGTCGAGTCCGGCCGGCAGCAGGGCCGGGTCCTCGCCGACGGCGACGGCGGGTCCGCGTCCGTCGTGGCCGCGTAGCCAGCGCAGTTCACGGTTGCCGTCGAACAGGACCAGTTCGTACGCGTCGTCGAACCCGCCGCCGCGGTGCTGCTCGACGGTGCCATCGGATCGGATCCGCAGCCAGGTCGCGGCACGGGCGGACATGGTGTAGCCGACTGCTGGGACGCCGGCCGCGAACCAGGCGACAGCGTCGGCAGCGCTCAGCGACACGGACCGCACGGCGTGCAGGGTCGTCTCGGTGGTGGTCATGCTGCGGCTCCACGTTCGTCGGGCCGGTCGAAGGTGTGCGCCCAGCGGGTCATGGCGTCGGTGACCTCCGGTGGCGGGTCGGTGAGGACGTCGTCGAGAGTGCGGCCGGTCAGGTGCTGCCAGCCGGCGGGCAGGCCGGCGCCGTCGAAGGTGACGCCGGTGACCGTGAGGTGGCCCCGGCCCCGGGTGCCGCCATAGCCGAGGGTGAGCCACCCGTCGCGCAGGTCCCGCAGTAGGAGCAGCAGCAGCGGCAACGCGAGGACGGCGGAGTGCGGCTGCCGGTCCGCGGCGCGGTGCAGGCGGGCGAGGTCGATGCGGATGCGGATGGGTTCCCACGTGACGGTGGCGGCTGGGTCCAAGGCGGAGAAGAGCCGGTGGTCGCCGGCGCCACCGGTCCACCGGTCGATGGCTACGTGATCGCTGACGGTCAGGGTGAACTGTTCGTTGAGCTGCTGGAGGCGGTCACGGAGCACGGTGCGGGCCGCGTCGCGTTCGACGTTGCGTTGTCCGCGGGCGTCGCCTTCCTCGGCGCGGTTGGCGGCGGCCGGGACGTGCGCGGGCCGGGTGGTGACCACGTCGGTCCACTGGCTGGTGGTGACGTGGCCGGTGCTGTGGCAGTCGTCGACGGCGACGGCCCCGCGCCGGCCGGAGTGGGCGGTGACGGGGTCGTGGTCGCGGCTGGTGGGTGCGGCGCCGAAGAGGACATCGACGCCGGCCGGGGGTTGGAGCAGGGCGTCGCCGAGGTCGGCCGGGGCGTCCTGGCGGGTGAGGGTCCGCATGATCCGTTCGGCGTGGGCGCGGATGGCTCCGCGGATCGACGAGCCGGGCAGTAGCAGCCGGACGTTGCCGTCGGCGTGGGTGTCGGTCAGTGGGATGGTGTCCACGACGGTGCCGGCGACCGAGTCGCGGACCAGCAGCGGGTTCGCGGGCTGCCAGGTGACGGTGACGTGCAGCTGGCCGTCGGCAGGAGCGGCGGCGGGGGCGGCTCCGGCCGGTGGGATGGTGCCAGTGAGCCATGCGATCAGGCCGGCGGGTTCGGACAGGTCGGTGGTGCGCACGGTGATCTCGCCGAGAGAGGTCCGGCCGTGGCCGCGGCCGCGGTTGGCGCCGAGCGGGACCCGGGTGTGGGTCAGGCCGGCGACGACGGCGTCCACCGCGTCGCGGATCAACGCCGCCCATCCGCCGGGGTAGGCGGTGCTGCTGGCGGCGGTGGGTGTGTCGGCGAGCATCCGGAACGCGAACCGGGTGCCGGCGGGCAGGACCTGCCGGGTGTAGAGGAAACCGGCCGCGGCGCTGCCGGAGCGCCGGTCGATGCCGACGCCGTCGCGGACCTGCACGGCTGGGTCGCCGAGGAGGTGGGCGTCGTCGATGCGCAGCCGCGACGGTGATCCCTTGATGCGGCTGCCGGGCACGACGTGGCCGAATAGGTCGGCGAGGACGGCTGGGCCGTAGGGTCGGAACGCGTCGGTGCCGGCGAGGTACGCCCGCAGTGCCCCGGCGAGGGAGGTGCCAGGGATGCAGGGCCGGCCGGTGCCGTCACGGGCGATGGCCAGGTCCGCGTCGGCGGTGCTGTCCCAGCCGCCGACGTGCAGCGGGCTCGTGCAGGTGAGGATGCCGAGGATCTCGGTACGGGTACCGACGGCGTAGCTCATGGGTGACGCTCCCCGCTGCTGGTCGATCGGACGGTGGTGCGCAGGTCGCGGTTGAGGTGCCGCAGCGCGTCGGTGACCGCGACGGTCAGGGCTTCGGTCCGTAGCCGCTCGCGCAGCAGCGTCGCCCGGCCGGCCGCCAGCACCAGGTGGTCCTGGTCGTCGTCGAGGCCGAGGCGGTGCCAGATCAGGCCGGGGTCGACCAGGAGCAGCGTTTCGAGGTCGTCGAGGGTCTGCTCACCCCACGCCTCCTGACGGGCGGGAACGGCGCGGGTGCCGGTGAGCCAGGCGCGGACCAGGTCGGGCCCGCCGGGCAGGGCGAGCCGCTCGAGCTGGGCGCGCAGGGAGCCCAGCTGGGCCCGTTTGTCGGCGAGCCGGTCGACGCCGGCGATCAGCGCCTCGGGTGGCAGGCCGGCGCTGGCGCGTCGGATGGCACGCCGCCACGCGTTGAGCTCCACGGGGTGCGGGTCGGGGCCGGGTCCGCCGCCCGGATCGGCTGTTGTCTCGACTGCGGGGATCGGGTTCTTGTGGGCCTGCGCGGCGTCGGGGAAGGCGACCCGGGGATGGGTGGCGGCGAGTTCGGGTGGGTTGAACCGGATCCGGCCGTAGCCTTCGGCGGTGCGTTCCCCGACGCCGTCGCGGCACAGGTCGGCGACCTGCCCGCGGTCGAGTACAGCCGCGCCGGTCATGGTGAAGGTGATGACGCTGCCCGCGCGCAGGGCGACCTGGCTGGGCCGGGGCCGGCCCCAGGCGACACCGAAGCCCTCGCGTCGGGTCGCCGACGTGGCGGTCGCGGCGGGGTCGGCAGTGAAGACGGCCGGGGCCAGTGCGGTGGACAGGGCGCGGGCCAGGGCCTGCGGTGACGGGTCGGGGGCGAGGCGGTCGTCGCGGAGCAGGACGTCGGAGAGGCACCAGACCTGTATCGGTCCGGCGGTGACGGCGGCCTGCTCGGCAGGTGCCGGCAGGTTGTGCACCGCGGCGACGGTGACGAGCCCGAAGTCGTCCTTGCGGGAGCGGCCGAAGCGCAGTTGCTCGCCGGCGGTCAGCCGGAGCCGGGCGTCGGCGGGCAGCACGATGTCGGTGCACAGCAGGGTGCCGGGGGCGATGCCGACATAGGTGTAGACGCCACCGCCGGTGGCGGTGGGCCGGCGGGCGTCGTCGTCGACGACGGCGTGGGTGGAGACGCTCTGAGCGGTGGCGACCAGCCGCCAGCCGGTACCGTCCGGTGCGATCCGGCCGGTCATCGGTTTGGCGCGCTCGTCGCGGCCCGCGTCGGGGGCGGCCAACACATTGTGGACCGTGGCACTGCGGCCTTTGTCGCCGCGCCGCCACATCGCCGGCACCGGCTGGGACGGGATCACCGCGCTCGGGTCGTCGGGGTTTTCGGGGTCGCTGACCGCGGGGACGGCGTCGCCGACGCGGATGTCGCCCAGTCCGATCGGCCCCGAGGTGCCGTCGGGGCGGGGCAGGTCCGTGCGGGACAGGATCGTGCCGAGCAGTGCGGTGCCGGGGATGGCGTCGCCGCTGGTGATGACGTTGCTGAGCACCTTCTCGGCCGCCACGACCGGGGTGACGGTGCGCAGCACGACCCGGACCGTTCGCTGTCCGCTGTGGTGCAGCCGATCGTAGGAATGGATCGGATGGTGGGCCGTGGGGGCGGGCGGCGGGGTGGCCGGCGCCGCCTCGGTCAACAGAGGGAGCAGGAGGCTGGTCAGGCGGGCGTCGGTGACGGCCGGGTGGGTGCCGGTCCGGTCGAGGGTCACGTCGGGGAGCAGGACGGCGACGCGGCCGGTGCCGCGGTTGCGTTTCCCGCCGACCGCCTCGACCAGCCGCGCCCCGGCGCGCAGCAGCAACTCCGCCGGTTCGGGCAGCGGACCGGGGTGCTCAATGTCGGCGTGGGCGTGCAGCCGGGTGTCGCGCAGGGACCGTTCCTCGACGCGCAGCAGCCGGTCCGCGGCGGTGCCGGTGTCCTCGTCGATGCTCACCCCGGGCCGCAGTACCACGGCGGCCTGCGCCAGTTCCCGCCGGTTGTGGACGCGGGCGCCCAGCCAGGCCGGGGCGCGGGCGGACGTCAGGCGCAGCGCCGCCGGCACCGGGGGGCGGTCGGCGCGGGCGGTGGGATCGCCGGTCTGTGCAGGTTGGGAGCCGAAGAGCCAGGTGACCCACGCCTGCCACGGTCCGGGCCCGCCAGCAGGCTGGCCGATGGGCTGGTCGAGGGTGTCGGCGACGGTTTCGCACGCGTCCCGCCACACTCCGATCAGGGTCTTGGCCGGGACGAACGGCAGGCCGTCGACGTCGCGGCGGACGTCGGCGTCGATGGTGCCGAGCCGGCCCTGGCCGGTGCCGATGTGCCAGTCGCTGAGGAAGTGCAGGGTGACGGTGAAGCGGCTGGGCAGGCTCATCGGTCGTCTCCGTCCGGTCCGTTGTCGCGGGCCGCGGCCGGCGGTTCCGTCAGCCGCAGCCCGCGCAACTGCATTGCGTCGAACAGGCGTAGGAACGGCGGCCGGTCGCCGCCGTCCTGCACGGCGAGCAGGTCGTGTGCCTCCGGCGGGGCGGTGGAGCGGCCCAGCGTGAGGGCGAGCTGGTGCAGGTATTCGGTGAGGCTGCGGTCGGCGGCCTCGCGCAGCGCGTGGGCCTGGGTCGCCGACAGCCAGCCGCGCGGTCCGAGCCAGTCGCTGATCTTGTCGAGCTGGGCGGCGTTGCGGGCGCGGAGAGCGTCGGGCAGGTCGTCCGGGTCGTCGATCAGATAGGGGCCGGCGTGCCGGGCGACCCGCGCGCCGCCTGCACCGTCGCCTTCGCCGGCGCCGGCGTATTCGCGCAGCTCGGTCAGGTCCCGCAGGGTGGAGGTGTGCACCACGTGCAGGTCGAACGCGGCCAGCGGGCGACCGTCGTGGCTGAACTGCTTCGCGGCCGCGGTCAGTGCCTCGGCCAGGTCGTACGCGACGGCGAACGGATGGTGCAGTTTGACGATCGCGATCCCCGCCGACGCGGTCAGCCCTGCCTGCCCGGTCGCGGCCCGGGTGATCGCTGACAGCGTCGGCTGGGCCGCGGTGTGCCGGGTGAACGCGGCGGCGAACGCCCGCACGAACGGCACGGCCAGTACGGCGTCGCAGACCACCGTCACGTCGTCACCGCCGACCACGACCGGCAGCAGCCGCCCGGCCAGCCGGTCGACACCCGGCGACACGGATGCCGGCGGCACTGCGGCCTGACCCGCGGACCCGGCTGGGGAGTGAGCTGCGGCCACCTGGGCCACCGCGTCGCGGACGGCGTCCCAGGTGGCCGCGTCGAGTTCCCGGGCCACCGCACCCTGATACTCGGCGTGGGTCTGCAGCGGCACCGGCCCGGTGTCCCCTGCCGCCCCGCCGGGGCGCTCGGCGTGCCAGACATGCCGGAGGAAGTCCCGGAACAGGCCGCCGACACCGTTGCCGTCAGCGTGCACGACCGCGACCCAGCCGCCGTGCACCAACTCGTCGAGGTGGGACGGCACCACCACGTCCAGGGGCGTGCCGAGCCGCTCGGACAGCCGCCGGTGGCCCCGGCCGGTCGCGGCGGAGCGGGTCAAGACACCGGTCGCCGCAGGCACCCGGCGCTCCGGGCCGTAGTACTCCTCACCGGCGGCGGGCAGGCCGCTGTCGCGGCACAGCAGGTGCCACGGGAACACCCGGTCGCGTAGCAGCAGATCCGGGCGGGCGGCACGGGCGGCGGCGTGCAACGCGTACGTGTCGCGCCGGGCCGGTTCGTGGGCGTGCGGATCGGCCGGGTCGAACGCGGGACCGACCACCCCGGTCACCCGCAGCCCCGGCGCATCCCGCAGCGCCCGCCCGGTGACCGCCCGGATCAGATCCCGGCCGGCGTCCGAAGAGTCCACCAGCAGCAGCGCCTTGCCGGAGGCGGTCATCACCGGGTCCTCAAGCCCGAGCCGGGCGGCCTCGTCGGGGACCCACACGGTGCCGATCTCGTGGACCAGGTGGGATGCGCCGACGACGTGCCGCAGGCGGCTGCTACCGAAGATATACCGCTGGTTCCCGCTCGTCTCGATCAGCACCCAGCGCCGGTTGGTCATTGCTTCTCCTCGTCCGGCGGGCCGCCCGCCGGTGGGTCGCCCACGGTCAGGTCATCAAGGTCGGTCAGTACGTTGTACGGATCGCGAACGGCTGCAGGTGCCGGACCCCGTCAAGGATCCGGGCCAGCTGGCAGGGGCACCATCGCGACGCTGATGCAGAAGCTGACCCGCATCCGTGCGAGCGCTGAACGCACCGGCCTGCGGTCCCGGTGGGTCGTCACCGCGCCTCCGGGACCGCGGCGACCAGTCCGGCGCGCCATCCCCGTAACGCTTCCGCGTCCTGCGCGTCGGCGGATGCTTCCAGCACGGTGTCGATGAGCCCGAACGCAGCGGCGGTGTCCGCCGCGTCGAGGCGTGCGCCGTGGACGGCCGCCACGCTCAACGCCCGGGCCGTCACCACGGCGGCGTGTATCGCCGCCGGGGTCGCCCCGGCGTGCGCCAGCAGCACCCGCGTGCTCGAATCCGCCAGTACCGCCCGCGCGTGGCCGGCCGCCGCCTGCGCCGCCCGCAGCCGAGCTCCCCGCTCCCGGCCGGGCGTGGCGAGCACCAGCTTGGTGGCGATCTGGGCGGCCAGCTCGTATCCGGCCCGCGCCGCCGCCGACTTCGCCGCGAACACGGCCGGCTCCTGCCGCGCCACCTCGGCACGCACCGCGACGACTCGTTCCTGCAACGCCAATGCCCGTCGCAGGTCTGTCAACTGCTGCCCGGAGGCCAGCCACGCCGCGTAGTGGTGCAGGTGGAACACCTGAGCGTCGCCGACCTCAACAGTCGGCACCTTGTCCGCGGTCAGCCCCCGCGCCTGCAGAATCACGGCCCAGCAGCGCCGCTGCAGTGTCACGTCCCGGTCTCCCGCCGCGGCGCCGGACCCGTGCCGGGCCGCGTCGGTCAGCGCGACCAGACCGATCTCCAGCAGGTACGCGACCGTGCCCGGATCCAGCTCTCCGCTCTGCCATGCCTCGATCAGCCGCTGCTGCGATGCGACCAACGCCGCCACCGGATCCGGGCCGTCGGCGTCGCGGTGCTCGGCATCGCGGTGCCCGGCGGGCAGACGGGGCAGGTCCCACACCCGCAGATACGTCGCGTAGGCGCCCAACTGCAGCACCACCGGGTCGTTGGCAGCCAGCACCCGGTCGGCGAGCCCAGTCGCGTCCGTCACCAACCGGCGGGTCTGCGTGCGGAGCGCCGGCCAGGCCAGCAGCCACTCGTCGCGGTACCGCACATAGTTGGCGGTCACGTGCGCCACCAGCAGCTGCGCCCGCCGGTGCAGCAACGGAGCCGCGGCCAGCGCCTCCGCCGTGGGCAGCACCGGCAGTACGGGTGGTGCGGCCCGGTCGCCCGCCACAATGCCGCCCAGCGTGGCCGCCACGAACGGTGCCACCACCGCGCCCACCCGCAGCATCGCGTGCACCTGGCGCGATCCGTGCGGGTCCTCGGCCAGCCACAGCACCCCTCGCCCCGGCCGGCCGACACCGAGCAGCCGGTGACACCACGCCGAAGCGATGTCGTCCAACGCTTCGGCCGTCACCAGGCTCAGTCCGTGCGGGCCGTCGCTGGCCAGACCAAGCATCGGCAGGGTCACATCGACCAGGTTGAAGTCCGTCGGCCGCCACCGGTCCCCGTCGGCATCCCGGTCCTGGTCAGCCGGGCCGGTCCCGGCGTGGATCTCGCACGGAGCGCCGGCGAGGAGGCCGCCCGGGTCGACCTGCGCTCCCCACCGCGCCGACAGCGATCGCTGGACCTGCCGCGCCTGCACCGCGGCGATCACCAGTGCGGGTTGCGCCCGGTAGACCTCCAGCACCAGCCCCGCCCAAACAGCCAGCCGCACCTCGGCGTCGGCACCGGTCTCGGCCAGGAACCGCGCGCCCTCGGCCACCGCCGCGGTCGCCCCACGCAGCAGCCGGTTCGCCGCGGACAACACGACCGCCGCCTTCGTGTCCGGCCCATACCGGTTGAGCGTCGCGTTGCTCAGCCCGCCAGGCAGCGTGCCCGGTGTGCCCGGCGGCGACCACACCGCCCTGCCGGACCATGCCCATCCCCCCGCGTCGGCCATCGCCTCGCCGGGCGGGTTGGCGTCCCACCGGGCTCGCACCGCACGCTCCGGGAACGGCGCCCCCCGCCCGATCTCCGCCAGCGACAACGCCGTGTAGTCACACACCCAGGACCGCCTGAACGGATCCAGCTCGGCACCCAGCCCGAACAACGGCGCCACCTTGCGCGCCACCTTGACCTCCACCACGTCAACGCGGCGGGCCTCCGCTGCCGGGATCTCGGCCGGAAACACATGCACAGGCGGACACTATATGTACAGAAGTAGTTAGACAACAAAAGTAGTCTAACGATGGAACTCGATCAGCTAGTCTTGCAGGACGATCATCCCCACATGCGTCGACCAAACAGGCGATACCGTCCAGCCCAGCGTCAGGCCGGCACCCGCGCAGCCACGGCTGCTCAACCGGCCCCGACCGGGCGCGCCAGCGACCGGCAACCCACCACCACACCCGCCGCGTCCCGCACCGTGTCATGCGGATACAGCAGATCGTCCCGATCCGGCAGCGCCTCCGCCACCGCCCGCGCCACGACCAGCCACACCCCCGCCCGGCGCGGCGGCAGCCCCACCACCTGCGACGACGCCGCGGTCCGCTTCAACGGCACAACCAAATCCCCGATGCACAGCACCCCATCGTCGCGATCCGGCTGCAGCACCAACCGCGCCGACGGCCCCACCGGTGGCAGCTCCACCACCACCGTCTCCCCCACCAGCCGCACCACATGCGGGGTCAGGTTCACCACCTCGGACGCACCGTCGTCCTCCACCGAACGCATCACGACAGCGTAGAACCGGCCGCTACAACGAGTCACACGTACGATGCGCAAATACCCCACAATGGCCGCCATGCGCCTGCTGGTTCACACCGCCGGAGAAGCCGACCTCCTGCTCGACAACCGCGACGTCGGGGACATCACCACCCGAGCCGCCCGCGTCCGCGACCGCTGCGAGCAGCTCACCAACGCCACCGACCCCGAGGACCCGCTCAACAACAACGCCTGGAACGACGACCACCCGAGCGGTCCCGCACCCAGCCCACTGCTCGGCGCCCTGCGCACACTGGCCAGCACCGACGACCTCAACGACCTCGACGTCGTCATCCTCGGCACCAGCCAGAGCCCCGCCGACCCGCTCGACACTCTGCCCATCGCGCAGACCCTCGCCCTGGCGCCGACCGGCACCGTCAAGCCCGTCCACAGCATCACCGCCCTCGCGGTTCCCGGACTCAGCGAGGCCCTAATCGCCCACGCCCTCACCGGCCACCTGGAGCAGGCATCGCGCTACGAGCAGGCCCTGCTCACCTGGGGCACCGGTGCCACCGCTGTGGGCCTCGGCGCGCTCACCGCCCTGTCCCAGCACGGCGTGCCCTGGCAACTCATACTCACCAGCACCGACAGCGGCTACCGCAGGATCGACCCGCTGGGCCGCCTCGACACCGACCCCGTCGCCGCCGTCCTCGTCCGCTGGCGCCTGTTCGCCGCCCTCGACATCCTCGCCAGCGGTGAACGACCCGCCATCGACCTCACCACCACCCAACGCGACCTGATCCGCGACGCCGCGGCCCGTCACCGTGCGGGCCTTGAGGCCCGCGACTGCCCCTCACTGCGCGCCCTGCTCGCCGACGCCGTCGTCCGTCGCGACGGCACCGCCAGCCTCACCGTCCGCCGCTACATCACCAGCCGATACGAGGAACTCCTCGCCACCGACCGGCACACCCACCCCGACGCCCGCGACCTGCTCCGCCACGTCGCCAACCCGCGTGGAGGACCGCCGCTGGGCGCGCTCCTGGGCCGCATCACCGAACGAGCCACCACCGACCCGGTCATCAGCGCAGCCACCGGTCTGCCCTCCTACCGGTGGCTGTTCAGCGACGAGGCCGAAGCACTGCGATCCATTGGCAACGGCAGCCACAACCTGCGCCAACCCGGCCACCGCGACGCCGCCATCGTCGGCGCCTACCTGACCGGATACCAAACCGACGGCACCGGCTGGCGCGACGCCAGACTCCCCGAACCGCCCACCGCACCCGCCCACAGCGTCCTGACCGTATGGCTCGCCGGCAACCGCAGCGACCAGCACACCGCCACCATCGGACAACTCCTGCTCCAGCAGGGACCACCCGCTGCGATCACCGACCACCTCGGCGTCGACCAACCCACCATCCGCGCCGTCATCTTCGGCACCCCCAGCGACACTGGCAGCCTCACCCAAGCCGCCACCGACGCCCAGGAACTCACCGCCGCCGGGCACCACGCCACACCCCACCCCCTCGACGCATTCACCGGCATCGACCCCGACGCTGTCCACGACACCATCAGCCGACACCTCACCGCCGACACCGCCGCGCTGCTGCTCATCCCCACCGGCGTCAAGCCGGCCCTACTCACCCTCCTGCAAGCCACGCGCCGCCTCGCCGCCCAGCACGGCATCCCCCTGTTCGTGGGACAACTCGCCACCCCAGCCGCAGCCACCACACTCACCGACGTCTACCTCTGGCCCGCCCTCACCGGCGGTGACCTCCCCCTCCTCGTCGCCGCCCGGGAAGCCCTCAACAACCTCGAGCTCGACGTCGCCTGGCGCCTGCTCGCCGCCTCCGCCATCGACACCCACGTCACCGACCAGGCCCGCCGCCTCGCCGCAGCATTCGCCAGCCGCACACCCCACCGCGACGACCAATGGCCCCACCCGGACCCCGCACCTACTCCCGACCGGACCGGCCGCACCAGACACATGGCCGTCCAACGACTCGAACTCCTCGACGCCGCCCTCACTCACATCACCGAACCAGCGGAACGAATGCGCATTCTCGTCCTGGCCGCCGACACCCTCGAAGCATCGATCGCCGCCGCCCCGAACCAGACCGTCCCGGCCAGCAGGTCACCCCGCCGCGGCGCAGGCGCGAAATATCAGGAATTCCGCGAGAACCTCGGCAGAATCGCCCGGCTCCGCAGCCGCGACGCCCACGCCGCCCGCATCCTGCTCATCCTCAACCACGCCCGCGACCACACCCCCATCACCCACGGCGCTCACGGCAACCCGGACACCGTCGTCGCCGACGCCACCGACCACCTCACCGCAGCATGGTCCCTCGGCCCCACCGAGAAAGCCGCACTCCCACGCGACGTCGCAACCCTCCTCCGTCACGCCATCGCCGCAGCAACCGCCCAGAAACTCGGACAGCCCAACCAACCCGGCAACCTGCTCACCCTGCACCAGCGCATCGACCAGCACATCGCCGCCGCCATCGCCCGCCGACAGCGATAGCACACCCCACGGCATCCCCCACATAACGAGAACCACGCACCAACCAAGACGACCCG
>NZ_JBEXDG010000100.1:0-21974 GCF_040605635.1 Dactylosporangium sp. NPDC005555 | reverse complement strand
ACGAACACGCACAACAGATCATCAACACCTACAACACATACTGCGACGGACCACCCCGCCGCAGCCCCCAACTCCTCGCCGTCAGCACCTGAACACGTAACCGGCGCGAGCGCGCCGGCGCGGTGAGACCTCGTCGGGTGTGGTACCGGATCGACGAAATCCGGTGCCACACCCGACGAGGTCTTCTGTGCTGAGGTCTTCGGTCCCGTCGCACGGAACAGCCGCGCGGGTCCGGTGAGGCACGAAAGGCCTTCGGACCCGCGCGGGCTGCGGTACCCGTACGGTCAGCGCGCGAGCGAGCGGGCGAACTTGCGGATGTCGTCGACCAGAAGCTGGGGCTGTTCCAGGGCCGGGAAGTGGCCCCCGCGCTCGAACTCGGTCCACTGGCTGAGGGTCGGCAGGATCTGTTCGGCGAACCGGCGCACCGGCCGCACCGCATCCTTGGGGAACGACGCGACGCCCACCGGCATCGTCAGCGGCCACGGCCCGGCCCAGGTCCGGACGAAGTCGGCGTCCATGTGGCTGGACTCGTAGTAGAGCTGGGCGCTGGATCCGGCCGTCGCCGTCAGCCAGTAGATGGAGACCGCCGTGAGGATGTGGTCGCGGCTCACCGCGTCCTCCGGCACCTTCGCCGAGTCGGTCCATTCCTTGTACTTCTCGGCGATCCAGGCCAGCTGCCCCACCGGCGAGTCGGTCAGCGCGTAGGACAGCGTCTGCGGCCGGGTGGACTGGATCCGCTGCCAGCCGGTCCCGTCCTGCATGAAGTGGCCGGTGAACTCCAGGCGGGCCAGGTCGGCCTCACCCAGGCCGGCCATCGCCGCGGGATCGGGCGGCGGGAACGTCACGCACATGTTGAGGTGCACGCCGGCGACGTGCTCGGGGTCGGCCAGGCCCAGCCGCAGCGAGATCGGCATTCCCCAGTCGCCGCCCTGCACCGCGTACCGGTCGTAGCCCAGGCGGCTCATCAGTTCCTTCCACGCGCCGGCGACCCGGCCCGTGTCCCAGCCCACCTGGCCGGTCGGGCCCGAGAACGCGTACCCGGGGATCGACGGAATCACCAGGTGGAAGGCGTCGGCCGGGTCGCCGCCGTGCGCGACCGGATCGGTGAGCGGTCCGATGACGTCCAGGAACTCGGCCACGGTGCCCGGCCACCCGTGGGTCAGGATCAGCGGCAACGCGCCCTCCTGCGCCGAGCGGACGTGCAGGAAGTGCACGTTCACACCGTCGATCTCGGTGACGAACTGCGGGTACGCGTTCAGGCGCGCCTCGGCCGCCCGCCAGTCGTAACTGTCGCGCCAGTGGCCGGCCAGCTCCTTGAGGTATTCCAGCGGCACACCACGATCCCAGCCCACGCCCGGAATCTCGTCCGGCCAGCGCGTGTGGTCGATCCGCCGGCGCAGATCGTCGAGATCGGCCTGCGGAATGTCGATGCGGAATGGACGCATCTCACAACCTCTCTGTGTCAGTCGCGAGCCGCTTGCAGCGGCGCGGTGGCGGACACCTGGCTCCCCCGGGCGCGGGAGTGCCGCAACGTCCGGAAGACCTTGCCAGGACGGAGCAGAGCCGTCGGCTCGTCGATGAGGCCGGCGACCCTCATGAACGCCTCGGTGAGGCTCGGGTCGTGGACCGCGGCCCGCTGGAGCCGCGCGACGTAGGCGTTGATCATGCGGACCTTGGGGGTCCGGTCGCCCTCCACCCCCGCGTATCCGAGGTCCGCGGTCGCCGCGAAGTCCCACGGCGAGTCGATCTGGCGGGCGATCTCCCGGAAGAACTCCTGCGGCGCCGGCACCGGGTCCTTCCGGATCTGCTCGGCCAGGATGCGGGACTCGATGGCCGCGACCGCCATGCCCTGGGCGTAGACGGGGTTGAAACTGCACACCGCGTCGCCGAGGACCAGCAGTCCTTGCGGGAAGCGGGTCAGCCGCTCGTAGCGGCGCCGGACGCTCGCCGGGAAGCGGAACATCACCGCGTCGTCGACCGGCTCGGCCTCGCGGACCGACTCGTAGATCTCCGGCACCGGCAGCGACCGGACGAACTCGAGGAAGCCCTCGGGGTCGGTCGGCGGGTGATCGCCGAGCACGCCGGTGAGCGACAGTTCGACGAGGCCGTCCTCGCCGGGCAGCCGGTAGTAGAAGGCGCCACGCGGATGCGAGGGGGTCGCCGCCGCGATGATGGCGATGTCGTCGCCGAAGGGGTCGCGCGGCACCCGGTAGTGGCGCGTGGTGTAGGCCAGGTCGACCTTCACCTTGTCCTCGGCGGGGCGGGAGTAGCCGAGCTCCTCGAGCCAGGCCGGGGTGCGTGACCCGCGGCCGGTGGTGTCGACCACCAGGTCGGCGTGCAGGACCTCGACGTCCGCGCCCTGGTCGCGCCGCTGCACGCGGGCGCCGGTGACCCGGCCAGCGTCGGGCGTCGTCTCCAACCCGACGATGTCGTACCGCTCGAGGAACCGGATGTGGCGGACCTTCTGCACCCGGCTGCGCACGATCCGCTCGATGACCGGCCGGGTGCAGGGCACGGAGAGCAGCCCGGTCTGCGCCGGGCTGAGCAGCATGCCGTTGAAGTACCAGCGGATGTCGCCGCTGAAGTCACCCGGCCGGATACCGGCCGCCTCCATGTCGATCAGCAGGCCGGGGAACTGCCGCTCCAGGATCTGCTGCCCGCGGGCGACCAGACCGTGGGCGTGGCGGCCGTGCGGGACGCCGCGGCGGGGGCCCTGCACTCCCGCCAGTTCGTCACGGTCCACCACGAGAACCTCGGGGTACACCTCGGAAAGCACATTGGCGGCGAGCAGGCCGGCCAGGCTGCCGCCGAGTACCACAGCACGAGGTACGAGCTGTTCAGGCATCGCGATCTCCTCCTCCGCGGGCCAAGAGCCCCGGCAGCGCCAGGGTCGAAGCCAGCATCGGGGACCGCGGCGGGCCGGGCACCTTCCGCTGTGCTCCGCGGACGGCTGCGGCGGCGGTCGGGCGCTGCGGGCTCCTCATCTCGGAAATTGCGTTCCGCCGGGGCGGCGGGGGCACCGGCGGCGGTCTTTTCGATCCTTTTTCACGGCCCCGGACCAGCGGACTCTAGTGAGCCTTGACCGCGACTGCCTCCCAGCCCAACCACCACTGAAGTTCATCAATGCATGGTGCTAACCGATCGTGTCAGTCCGCGCACGGAGGGTCCCCACGTGAACAGTGCTGTCGAGAATGCAATAGCGCGTATCTGGGCGGACTACAGCGAGCCGCTGTCGCTCAATGAGATCGCGAAGAGCGCGATTCTCAGCCGATTCCATTTCTCGAGGGTGTTCCGCGACGCCACCTGGGTCTCACCCGGGAGGTACCTCTCGGCGGTGCGCATCTACCAGGCGAAACGCCTGCTCGCCACCACCGACCGGAGCGTCACGGACATCTCCCTGGCGGTCGGCTACAACAGCCTCGGCTCGTTCACCAACCACTTCACCGACAGCGTGGGGACGTCGCCCAGCCGGTTCCGGCGGATGTGGGTGGACGGCCTGCGCCCGGCGGCGCAGCCGGCGACCCGGCCGCCGGCCGAACGCGGGACCGTCGCCGGCACCGTCGCCATGCCGGCCGAGTACGCCACCGCCACGGTCTTCATCGGCGCCTTCCCGACGCCCATCATCCAGCGCCGGCCGGCGTCGCGGGCCGTCATCCAGGTGGACGCCGGCGCGACGGCCACCTTCTGCCTGCCGGACGTCGCCCCCGGGACGTGGTACGTCCGGGCCGTCGCGACCGCGGACAGCGCCGACCCGGAGCCGTGGACCCGGCGCTCCCTGCTCCTGAGCGACGTGAAGTCCGTCGCCGTGACGGACGACCGCATCAGCGCGGCGAGTATCGCCCTGCGGCCCCGGCGGATCACCGACCTGCCGGTCCTCTACGCGGTCCCCGACCTGGAGCTGCGGAGCCCGGACCGCCCGGCGCCGTTCGAGCCGCACCACCACGCCCGGTCGAACGTCATCGTCGGGGCGGCGCCCCGGATGACGTAGTGCGGCCACCGACCGACAAATGCCGTTCCCGGACGCGTTCGCGCGGTTCCACCAATCGCCGTTCAGAAATGGATTCCCACACAGTGATAACCGTCCGCCTGGCGAGATGCCAGGTGGACGGTCACGGATACCGTTACACATGCCGCATTTGACCGTTTCGGCGGCCACCCTCGGAGCCTTCCGTCACTCACCGTAGCGCGTGACCAGCCACAACCCCGCTTACGCATCGGTAGCCGTTGATGTCCAGAGCGTAGTCGGCTAACATCATTCCCAGCGGCTGACACAATCACAAATCACTTGGGGGCGCAGGGTCCCGGGTGCTTCCGGCGGAAATGATCAGCACCGGCAATGATGACGCAACAATAATATCGGCGGTCCGTGGGCACGGATTCGCCGTCGATCCGTTGTTGGCCGGTGCCGGGCGGCATCGGCATTCGAGGCGTCGATTACCTCACGGGAGAGCGAGCGGGGATGGACGACGACGTCAACAGAGAGGCCGTCGGACGAGTCATCGAGGCGATGCGGGAAAACCTCGGCGAGCAGCTCACCGTCGACCGGATGGCGCGCATGGCGTTGTTCAGCAAATTCCACTTCACCCGGGTATTCCAGCGCATCACCGGGATCTCACCCGGCCGCTTCATGTCGGCGTTGCGGCTGCAGCGCGCCAAGCAGCTCCTCATTTCCACCTCGCTGAGCGTGACCGAGATCAGCCACGAGGTGGGCTACTCCAGCGTGGGCACCTTCAGCACCAGGTTCAGCAGCACCGTCGGCATCTCGCCGAGCACGTACCGGCAGCTCGACGGCTTCGCGCCCGACCTGCCCGATCTCGCGGACGCGCACCGGCCGGCGTCCGGCACCGCGACGGCGAAGGTGCACGGCAACATCTCCGCACCGGGCGCGGGCACCGTCTTCATCGGTGTGTTCCCCGACCGGATCCCGCGCGGGCGGCCGGCCCGGTGCATGACGCTCCCCGGTCCCGGCCGGTACAGCCTGGAGCGGGTTCCCCCGGGCAGCTGGTTCCTGTTCGGTCACCACGCCGCGCAGCACCCCCTCCGCCACACCGGTCAGCAGGCCTGGGACCCGATCGCCCACCAGGCCGTGCCGCGGCTCGGCCGCCCCGGCGGGTGGGGCACCGGCGACCGGGATCCGGGCCCGCCGCGGGGCGAGCGGCCGGCCTGCGTCCCCGGGCCGACCGCGTCGCTGGGCACCTACGGTCCGATCAGGGTCCGGCCCGACATGGTGGTCCAGGCCGACCTCATCCTGCGTCCCATGAGCAAGTTCGACCCGCCGGTGCTCCTCGCGCTGCTCGACGGGCGGTCCCGGTACCGCGCCGACTGAGCCGGTCGCCCCGTGGCGCGCTCGGCGGCGCGCTCGGCGGCGCGGGCGACCGTCACCGCACGTCGTGCGCGGACGACGCCGCGACGGCGGCGCGGATCCGCCCGCGCCACAGCTCATATGCGGGCTCGCCGCCCGGGCCCCGCTCCCCCACGGCCACGTCGTCGGCGAGCGCGGCGGCCTTGTCGACGGTGAGGCCGGCCAGTGCGGCGACCGCGGTCTCGGTGTGCGGCGGCACGCTGCCCGAGTAGTGGCGCGCCTTGGCGGCGAACACCGAGCCCTGCGCCACTTCCGTCCTGTGTGGACCGGCGAGGCGCCGCAGCGCATCAAGGTCGGCCGGGGTGCAGCCGCCGGCGAACGTCGCCGCCAGCCCCACCCCGCTCCACAGGTCGGCCTGCCGCTGGGCGGCGAAGCGTTCGACCGCCGTCGCCACGTCGCGCACCTGTGCGCCATGGATGAACCACAGCGCCCGGCCGATGCCCTGGTCCACCGCGCGGTTGAAGTAGTCGGGCCGGCCCTGGAACGGGTAGGGCTCCGGCACCCGCTGCTCGTCCACCCAGCGCCCGGTGTGGAAGTAGGCCAGGTCGAAGCCGTAGCCGTCGACCGCGAGCCAGCTCATCGTCGGGTGGTACGGCGTGCCGGTGAGGTCCGGGACGATCCGCTTCCACAGCGGCCGTGGCAGCTTCGCCATCGCGAACCCGATGCCGATGTAGGCCAGGAAGATGTGCGGCTGGCCGGGGCCGAGCAGCAGGTCGCGGGTGCGGTGACCACGACCGGCCCGCATCGCGTCGAGGACGGTGAACGCCATCGTGGCGCCCTCGTAGGCGAATCCCCGCAGCGCCGGCTCGACCAGGTCGAGGCGCCGTTCGACCTCCCACTGGTCGCGCGCGTCGATCCCCCACTCGAAGCCGCAGACCACCGCCTGCGGGATCGCTTCGAGCCGGCCTGCCGCCGGCGACGACCGGCCGGGGAAGCCGCGCCGCTCGAACGTCACCTCGCGGAGCGAGGGCGTCAACACCAGCCGGCGCAGCGATCCGAGTGTGCTCGACACGCGTCCTCCCCTGTACAGCGACATAGATAACATTGATGTTCTTACATGTTCCTGGGCGGTGCTACTCCGATCGTGCACTGTTGCCGGCGTCCGCCTGACCGGCGTCGACCAGCCGCGCGCCCACCTGCCGCGCGGCGGCGTAGCTCGCCCACGTGACGACCTCCACCAGCGCGGCGTCGCCCGGCTGCCGGGCCCGGAACTCGGCGACCACGCCCTCGTCGACCTGGTAGGACGCGAACACGGTCAGCAGCGCGAGCCGGCCGGCGGCCCGGTCCGCCTCGGGCAGGTCCGCGATCAGCCGCTCGCACCACTCCCGGCTCAGCCCGGGATCCTCGCCCCGCCAGGCCGTCAGGCGCTCGCGGACCAGGTGCCGCACGGCCGGCGACAGCGCACGCAGCCCGACGGCGTCCAGCGCCGCGAACGAGCGCGCCACCGCGGTGGCCAGGACGGGGGCGCCCTGTGCCCAGGCCGCGTCCTGCGGCAGTTCGGCGTCGCGCAGCAGCGCCAGCGTCCGCCCCGGCGCGTGCGTCTTGCGCAACAGCGGGGCCAGGAACCGGCTCACCCCGTGCTTGAACCGGCGCCGGTTGCCCGGTCCGAGGCCGCGGGGGACCAGGTGGCCCGGCAGGAACACGTTCACCACCCGGGTCAGGTAGTGGAACGTGACCGCCACGCCGACCAGCTCCGGCCGTTCCAACGCGGTGAAGGGCGGCTGGCGGACGACCGGCTCGTCCGGCCGGTGCGCGACCCGCGCCCAGCCGGCCACGGCGCGCAACCCCGGATCGCCGACCTCACCCGCGCGGTCGGCGACGATCGCCTCCGCGTCCTGTTCGCATGACAGGTCGTACAGGCTCATGCTGTGCATGTCGGCGCAGTACGGGCAGGTGTTGGCCACGGACACCGCCGCCGCGACGACCTCCTTGCGGGCGCGGTCGACCCGGCCGGCCACGTGGAGCGCCTCGCGGGTGAGCATCCAGTAGGCGGCCAGCGACGCCGGCGACGGGGACTGCGCGAGGATCGGCGGGATCACCACCCGCATCTCGCCGGCGACCTGTCCGTAGACATCCGCGAGGAGACCGGTGGCGGCCGTGGGCGGCACGGCGGTGATGTACCTGACCTGCCGCTGGAGAACGGAGGAGACGACCCGCTTGACAGCCATGACCTGACCTCATCACCTGGATGCGCTGGGGTACGGCCGGCGGCCCGTGACCGGGAGGTCCGGTCGTGGATGCGGACGGGCGGCCATGTCGCCAGTATCGGCAGAACCGCCCGCGGAAGAACCTTCGGAATTGCGCCCCGTTCTCCGGCTCCTGTGGCGATCGCCGGCGGCCCCGCACGGACGGAGATGGCGGCCGCCCGGGTCCGGCCGTGCTATGGAGTCCGCGCCCGGTGGACGCCCGCTCCTTGTCGCGGCTCCCCGTTGCGCGGACTAGCCAGAGAGGACAGGCATGTTCCCTGACCATGAACGAGTCATCTCCGCCCTGACCGCCGACGGCGACGATCTCGACCGCCTGGTGGCGAACCTGACGCCGGAG
Source organism: Dactylosporangium sp. NPDC005555 (assembly GCF_040605635.1). NCBI lineage: Bacteria > Bacillati > Actinomycetota > Actinomycetes > Micromonosporales > Micromonosporaceae > Dactylosporangium > Dactylosporangium sp. NPDC005555. The sequence continues at coordinate 14,068 of NZ_JBEXDG010000100.1, read as the reverse complement.
CAGTGGGCGCTCGCCACGCCGGCCGAGGGATGGACCGTCGCGCATCAGATCGCCCACCTCGCGGCAACGTTCCACCTGGCCGGGACCGCGGCGTCCGACCCGGAGGGCTTCGCCGCGATGGCCGCGACGCTCACCCCGGACTTCAACGCCAACGTCGACGGCGCCCTGCAGCGCTTCCTCGACAGCTCACCCGCCACCATGCTGGGCCGCTGGCACGCCGTGCGCGCCGCCGCCGAGAAGGCGCTCGCCGCCGCACCCCCGGACCAGCCGGTGCCCTGGCTGGTCCGACCGCTGCCGCCGGGCGTGCTCGCCGCCGCCGGCATGATGGAGCTGTTCGGGCACGGCCAGGACATCGCCGACGCGCTCGGCGTGCACCGCACCCACACCGACCGGATCCGGATCCTGGTGGCGTTCGCGGTCCGGGTCTGGGACTTCGGCTACCTGGCACGCGACCTCACCCCACCGGACGTGGAGCTCGGCTTCGACCTCACCGCGCCCTCGGGCACACAGTGGCAGTTCGGCCCGGCCGACGCGGCACAACGCATCACCGGTCCCGCAGTCGACCTCTGCCTCCTGGCGACCCGCCGCCGGCACCGCGCCGACCTCGCGCTGACCGCCACCGGACCGGACGCCGAGCGCTGGCTGGACCTCGCACAGGCGTACCGCGGACCGGCAGGGACCGGTCGCCAGCCGGGCCAGTTCGACCACCTCAAGGCCGCCACCAGCTGACGCCACCCGGGCCGGCCGGTGCGGGCCGGCCGCCCCGTGCGATGTGCCACCGCCGGCGTGCGGGGCCGGCACGACCGGATCCGGCGCGACGCCGAGGTCTTCCAGGCCCGGCGATCGTCCGATGTGGTCGCGCCGACCCTGCCGTCATCGCCGGTCCCATCGCAGGGTGTGAAGGCACTTCTGAAGATGCGCCTCCAACCGGGCGGATAGGAAACTGCAGTATGCGATCGGTCGACGTCAATGGGTAACCGTCCGGATGCTTGCGGGCCCCCGATCGGGGGCCCGCATCCCGGTTCACGTGTGCGCCGCGAAGCCGCTGTGCCGGTGCCGCACACCGCCCTGGACGTGCCGCACACGACCCGAGAACGGACACTTCGGGAACCGGGGAGGCATTATGGACCAGTCCATCGAGAAAGCTGTTCACAGAGTCATCAGCTCCATGAAGGAAAGCCTCAGTGAACCGCTCACCATCGATGACATGGCCCGCACCGCGATGTTCAGCAAGTTCCACTTCTCCCGGATCTTCCAACGGGTCACCGGCCTACCACCGGGAAAATTCCTCTCAGCGCTACGGCTCCAAGAGGCCAAGCAGCTCCTCATGTCGACATCACTGAACGTCATCGACATCAGCCACCAGGTCGGATACAACAGCGTCGGCACCTTCAGCACCCGCTTCACCAGCAGCGTCGGCATATCACCGACCGCCTACCGCCGCCTCGGCGGTTTCGTACCGCGGGTAACCGTCGACGATCGGTCCGGCGCGGCGCGGAGGACATCGGCGACCGTCAGCGGCACCGTCTCCTCCGCTCCGGACACCCTGCTCGGCCACACGTTCATCGGCCTGTTCCCGCAACCGATCCCACAGGGCCGACCGGTCAGCTGGACCGTCCTGGAGCGCCCCGGGCCCTACCTGCTGGACAAAGCCCCGGAAGGGTCATGGTTCCTGCTGGCGCACGCCCTGCGACCCGGCCAGGAGAACGACCCGCCCGCCGGCGACGAGCACCCGTACCTGCTGCGACACGGCCCAGTCCAACTCGGCGACGACGACGTGACCCTGCCCGACCTGCGCCTGCGCCCGGTCCGCCTCCTGGATCCGCCGGTACTGCTGGCATTGCCGGACGTGCGGCTGATCGCCCGGCGCATGGCCGAGACACGCGCCGGAGCGGACCAGACCGGGTTCGCCGCGCCGGCCGAACCCTGCGCCGGCAGGGCGGAGCACGGCGGCGACGGCGGGCACTGCGCCGCGGCTGTCCCCGCCGCCTGACCCCGCACCGCTGCCGACATCGGTGACGACCCCCCGGTCCAGTGGGCCGGGGGGTCGTCATCCGCCGCGGCAGGCTCACCCACGCACGACGTCCCGGCCGCTGGGACCGGCGGCCGGGACGTCGTGGCGGGCGGCGCGTCAGGGCTTCGGGATGTCGAACAGGTTGGGGAACTTGGCGGTCAGCGCGAGGTCGCCCGTGGTCTTGAGCTTGCCGCGCATGACCAGCACCACCGGGTGCGCGTTGCCGGTCACCAGGTTCAGGAAGTCCACCGCGCCGAGCGTGAGGGTGAGCTTGGGCTCCCGCCGCGGCTCCGGGGACAGTTCGCACCGGCCCCCCGCGATCACCAGCTCATAGGTGTCGGCACCGCCGTCGGGACGGTCGCCGACCACCCAGTGGATGACCGCGTTCATGGCGCCCGCCCGGTCGGCCCGGAACACCCCGGGCATGCGGACGAAAAGCTCGTCGAGGACGGCCGTGCGCCGCTCGCTGTGCATCATCTGGCGCAGCTCGCGCGCCGGGGTCTTCTTGACCAGCCGGGCGAACTCGCGCGGATCCATGGTGGCCGGGTCGGCGTCGTTGACGGACATCTGGGCTCCTCGGTCGGAACTGCCGGACAGGGCCGCGACACGCGCGGCGTGATCCCCGTCGTCTCAGTGGGACCCGACGTACGCGGCGACGAGGTCGGCCAGCTCGCGGGTGACCATGCCGGCCGGCTGCGGCGTCGACAGCTCGCGCATCTGGTACTCGTCCTCGCCGAGGCCCTTGACCTCGAGCGTCGACGGGGAGTCGGACAGGATCGTCACCGCCGCCCGCCCGGCGGCCCGGTTCGTCGACGGGTCGTTGCGGCAGGCCAGCAGGAAGGCGAGCCAGCCGCGGTACCACACGAGCAGGTCCGTGAAGGCTCCCATGGAGCCGGTGAGGTCCCTGCTGGCCGCCAGCGCGTCGATCTCGTCGCGGAAGATCTGCTCCATCGCGGCGACGACCTGCGACGGATCCGCGTTCAGGTCCGGGCACGGGCGGGTGGCCTTGCCGAACTTGCTGAGGTATTCGGCGAACTTGTCGGCCACGAGGTCGTCGTCGGGCCAGGCCGGCTGCACCAGCACCGCGGTGACCTGACGGCTGGACGCCAGCAGGTCCGCGACGCGCAGGCAGAGCGCCGCGGCACTGCAGTGCCCCACGACGAAGATCCGGCCGTGGTCCGCACCGGACCTCAGGAACTCGTCCGCGCAGCCCTCGGCCAGCTCCCGCAGCGGAACGTAGTGACGCGTCCCGGTCAGGACGCCGATGGGGTCGATCTGGAACACCGGCTTGCCCTGGACGCTCTCGCTGAGCATCTCGCTCATGCGCGGCGCCAAGGACAACGCCTGGAAGTCGGCCACCAGGATGGGGTCGGCTCCACCGGCGCTGAGCCGCCGGAGGATCCGTTCGTCGAGGTCTGAATGCGTCATGTCGCCCCTGTTCGCTCGTGCTTGCGCGCGGCCGGCGGCCCCGCTGCCCATCCTCGCCGCGCCGGCGCGCGGGGTCTTATCGGGCGATGCCGTCCCGTGCGAGCGCACCGCCGGCCTGCGAGGACAGCCGGGCGAGCAGGTCTCTGGTGTAGAGCTCCTCCGGTGGCAGGATGCCCGCGACCACGGACAGGTACCGGTCGGTGAGCTGCGGCGAGTCCTGGATGACGCGCAGCACGGCGAGCCGGTCGGGGGTCGGGTCGAGCCGCGCCGTCACCAGGTTGGTCTGGTAGTTCGGGGCCATGTGCTCGTCCCGGGCGGCGGCGAAGCGGGCGAGCGCGGCGTCGAGCCGGACCGGGTCGCCGATGCTCGCCGCCGGGTCGTCGCCGCCGAGCTCGCCCGCCAGCAGCTCCGACTGCAGGAACGTGTCGGTGATGCCGTGGGCGTTGATGGAGTCCTTGTGGTGGCCGGCGTCGCCGACCAGGACCCAGCCGGGGCCGTGGGCGCGGCGGAAGAAGTTGCGCTGGTCGCCGGTGCCGTACAGCCGGTCGGTGATGCTCGCGTCGGCGAGCCGCTGCCACAGGTCCGGTGCGGTGGCCTCGATGGTGGCCCGGTAGGCGGCCATGGCGTCGCGCCGGACGCGGTCGAACTGCGCCTGCGGCAGGTACGCGGCGATCAGCATGAGGTCGTCGTGCGTGCGCAGCGCGGCCACCCAGCCACCGGGACGTTCGTAGATCTGGAAGTCGGCCCCCGTCACGCCCGCCCAGAACGTGTAGTAGACGCAGGTGAGGTTGGGGTGCTGCGCGTACAGCGGCGCCTCGACCAGTTTGGCCACCGTGGAGCGCATACCGTCGGCGCCGACGACGAGGCCGGTCCGCTCGGTCATCTCCGTGCCGTCCGCCGTGCGCCAGCGCACGCCGGTCACCCGCCCGTCGTCGTCGGTGGTCAGGCCGGTGACCGTCGTGTGGTCGCGCACGTCGGCGCCGGCGGCCGCGGCGGCCTCGGCGAGGATCGCGTCGAGGACGTACCGGCGGGGCGCGTAGGCGCCGGCCACGCCCGGCAGCGTCGGCGCCCGCCCGCTCAGGCAGACGTCGGCGACGCTGTAGGTGACGGTCTGCAGCGGCGGGCAGCCGGACCCGCGTACCTGGTCCAGCAGCCCCCACCGGGCGAGTCGTTCGACGCCGGGCTGATGGATGTACAACCCGGACAGGGTGTCGCTCGGGAATGTCGCGCGGTCCAGCAGGAGCACCCGGTGTCCTGCCCGGGCCAGCAGGAGCGCCGTGGTCGCACCCGCACAGCGCGCCCCGACAACAACGGCGTCGTAGGTCACCGCACCATGGTCGGGCCGGTGAGGCGGTGCGTACCAACTCCTCCCGTGCTGGCCGGTCGCGCCCCGCCGGGCATGCGTCGTGCGGGCGCCGCGCCTGGGCACGCTCAGAGAGGCGGGGCGCCCGCCGCAGCGCCGAGGATGGACTGGTGGTCGCCAGGAGCGGCCAGCCTCGTGGCGTTTCCGAGGGCGTCCTGGCCCTGGCGAGAACTGTCCGTCCGCCGGGAGCCCGCGGCTCATTCACCGATACCCGGAGGTCCTTGGCGATGAAGATGAGCCTTCAGCCCATGCAGGAGTTTGTCGGGGCCGATCCTCGCTACCACTGGGACTATCCGGGTCCGGGGGTGGTGAATCCCCTGAAACGACTGGGCTCCGTGTGGTACTTCGGCCTGCCGCTCACCTCCGCGCACCGCGACGCGCACAACGCCGGTGACGCCCTGCGCGAGGGACTGAGCGAGGAGGAGCGCTACCGCAACGAGGGGTCCGTGTACCCGCACGCCAGCCTCATCGAGATGATCACCTACCAGGTCGCGTGCTTCCCGGACCTGGGCTGGCGCTACATGGACATGAGCCACCTGGGCTGGCCGGAGGTCAGGGCCGCGATCAACGAGAATCCGCCTGACGTGGCCGCCTTCTCGGTCTACACCGCCACCACACTGTGGGCGATGATCGTCGCGGCGGAGATCAAGCGGGTGAACCCCAAGGCGGTCGTGGTGTTCGGCAACGACCACGCCGGCATCCTGCACCATGAGACGCTGACGGGAAAGTACGGCAGCCGCTTGGTGGATTTCGTCAGCACCGGCAACAACGGCCCGTTCACGATGATGGGTCTGCTGACGTACCTGCAGGGCGGGCTGGATCTGAAGAAGGTCCCGTCCGTGGCGTACCGGTCGACCGGTGGCGAGGTCGTGAACCAGGAGGCCGGCACGTTCCCGCTGAACCGGCGGCTGCTCCCCGACTACCGGCTGATCCTGGACAAGCTCGAGAACCACTACGACCGTGCGTTCAACGTCTGGTACGCCAAGCACTACGACCTGAAGCGGATGGTCACGGTCCCGCTCGACGGAGGGTGCACCTGGGGCAAGCGGCCGGGCCGGCGGTGCATGCACTGCTCGATCCAGGGGCTGACCCCCAAGACGGTCGATGTCGCGTCGGCGATCCCGGTGCTGGAGACCATCGTCGGGGAACTCGGCGCGAACGTCTACGCCTGCGGCGACTCGACGCTGGGCTTCTCGCGCGAGCAGTGGGACGGGAACATCTCCTACCTCAACGACATGGCCGAGGCCTGCGCCAAGTCGCCGATCCTGCAGAAGCAGCGGTTCATGCTGGCCTACGGGCTGGTGTACGAGTTCCTGGAGTCCGCGGAGCTGTGCAAGGGCTTCGTGCGCACCTGGAACGTGGGCCTGGAGGCATTCGATCCCAAGCTGCTCAAGGCCGACTCCAAGGGCATCAACAAGGGGCCGGAGCGGATCTCCGAGGCGCTGGAACTGGCACGCACGCTCGATTACAAGCTCTTCGCGTCGGGGATCATGGGCCTGCCGGGAACGACGCTGAAGCTCCTGCGTGACGAGGTGGACAGCTGGCTGGCGATGGCCGAGCAGTACCGCGACCTGATCACCAGCATCTCCGTCGCGCCGCCCGGGATCATCCCCGGTTCGCGCATGTACTGGGAGAGCTACAACACCCATGCCCAGGTCCGCGCCTGGCACGGCGAGATCCTTCCGGCGAGGCGGCTGACGGCCCTGTACGTCCACGAGAACACCGAGGTGGAACTCGAGGACGTCGAGGCCGCGATCACCGACCTCAGGACCGGGATCCTGCACCTGAACGAACCCATGGAGCACATGAAGTTCGGCTACTACATGCTCGGCGGCCGGGACGAGGACGAGGCCTTGGAATACCGCCTCCTCGACGAGATCTGCGCTCAGCTCGACTGAATGACCGGTCTCGCACCCCTCTCATCAGGATGGTCCATGAGCTCCGTCGCCGACTTCCAGCCGCGCCGCCACGATGCGTCAGCCGCACCTGGACGCCGCGTTCACACCGAGGAAGGAATCAGCTCATGTCGGTGACGCCAGACCTGGAGAACCTCTTCAGGTCGCCAGCGAATATCCCCGCTGGCGAGTCGGTGATCCGGGGGATGACACGCGCCTGCCAGGCAGCGAACGCTGTCAACCTGGCACAGGGAATACCGGCCTACCCGCTTCCGCTGAGCCTCGAAGAGGCCGCCGTCGAGGCCATCCGGTCCAACGACAACCAGTACACGTCGCCGCGCGGCAGCACGCAGTTCCGCCAGGCCATCAGCGCGTTCGAGCAGCGCCGCTGGAGCATGCCGGTGCCGTACGACCCGGAGACCCAGATCTGCGTGACGTGCGGGGCGACCGAAGGCATGCTGGCCGCGCTCCTCGCCGTGGCGGAGCGGGGCTCCAACGTCATCATCGTCGAGCCGGCCTACGAGTCCTACGCGGTCAACCTGCGGCTCATCGGCGTGGAAGCCAGGTACGTCCAGCTGAAGGGCCCCGGCTGGGAGCTCGACCCGGCGGCGATCGCCGCGGTCGCCGACCGGGACACCCGTGCGGTCATCGTCAACTCGCCGCACAACCCGACGGGGCGTGTCTTCACGCGGGACGAGACGCAGGGCCTGGCCGATGTCTGCCAGCGGCTCGGCATCGTCGTGATCCATGACGCCATCTACGACGAGCTCTACTTCACGGACGAGCGACCCACCAGGATCTCCGACATCCCCGGCATGGAGCGGCAGTCGATCACGATCAACGCCCTGTCGAAGATGTTCTCCGTGACCGGCTGGCGGGTCGGGTGGGTGACCGGGCCGCCGGAGCTCATGGGGCGCGTCGCCCGGGTGCACGATTTTCTCACGATCGCCGCCCCGACGCCGTTCCAGGCAGCCGGCGCCGCGGCGCTCTCGCTGCCGGCGACGTATTTCGACGAGCTGAGAGCGGTGTACGGAAAGCGCCGGGAGGTCCTGGTCACCGGGCTCGAACGGTGCGGCATCGAGTTCCAGCGGCCGGCCGGCGCCTACTACGTCATGTGCGACGCCACCTCCTTCGCGCTCCCCGGCGAAGGGGAGTCGCAACTGGTCCAGCGCCTGCTGCAGGAGGCCGGCGTCGGCGTCGTGCCCGGCCTGTGCTTCTACGGTTCGGCGGACCGGACGGGCCCGCCGCAGATCCGGATCGCGTTCGCGAAGGGCGAGGACACCGTCGCCGAAGGCGTCCGGCGTCTCCACGGTTACCTCGGCGCGAAGTAGTCCGCCGGGTTCCGGATTCGCTTCATGCAGGGGTGGTGGGATGCCCGGACCGGGCGTCCCACCACCCCTTTCCGCCGGCCGGTCGATGCGGCGGCGGCCGGGCCGGCCGCCGCCGCTGTCGTTGTCGTCCGCCGCCGCTGTCGTCCGCTGTCGTCCGCCGTCGTCGCTCGCCGCCGGGGCGGGGTCCGGGATGCCGGGGTCCACGGTCGCAGCCGGCGGACACGGGCCGCCCGGCCGGCCGGATCGGCGTCCTCGTGACCCCACCTGACCGGCATGCCTCGACCGGACGGTCGGCGCGGCGACGAGGTACGCCGGCCGCCCGGACACAGCAGAGAACGCCGGGCGGACCCGGCGTTCCCGGACGAAACCGTGACCGCCCGCGGCACGGAGCGCCGCGGGCGGTCAGGGTCAGCGACGTCCTGTGCCGGGCAGTTGCGCCTGACCGGTGACACCGTTGACCGAAGGGTTGGCGAGGAAGGTCTTGAGGGTCATCTTGATGCCGAGCTGGTCCTCCAGCCGGGCCAGGAGGATCGCGGCGAGCAGGGAGTGGCCGCCCAGGTCGAAGAAGTTGTCGTCGACGCCGACCCGGTCGACACCCAGTGCCTGGGCGAACAGCTCACACAGCTCCGCCTCGCGTGGCGTAGCCGGGTCCTGGCCGCTCGCCGCGGCGCTGTAGTCCGGCGCCGGCAGCGCGTGCCGGTCCAGCTTCGCGTTCACCGTCAGCGGCAGCGCGTCCAGCACGATCACCGCCGTCGGCACCATGAACTCCGGCAGCGTCCTGGCCGCTTCCTTCCGTGCCGCCACCGGATCCACCCGGCCGCCGGGCTCCGGCACGAGGTACGCCACCAGCCGCCGGTCACCGGGACGGTCCTCCCGGGCGATCACCGCGGCCTGGCCCACCCCCGGCTGCGCGAGCAGCACCGCCTCGATCTCGCCCGGCTCGACCCGGAACCCGCGGATCTTCACCTGATGGTCGGTGCGCCCCACGAACACCAGCACGCCGTGCTCGGCCCACCGGACCAGATCTCCCGTGCGGTACATCCGTTCACCCGTGCCGAACGGGTTCGCCACGAACCGCTCCGCCGTCAGCCCGGGCCGGTTCATGTAGCCCCGGGCCATCCCGGCGCCCGCGATGTAGAGCTCACCCGTCACGCCCACCGGCACCGGCCGCAGCGTGGTGTCGAGCACGAACAGCCGCATGTTGGCCATCGGCCCGCCGATCGGCACCGGCCGCGCCGCCTGGTCGTCCGAGAAGTCGGTCATCATGTGCAGCGTCGTGAACGTCGTCATCTCGCTCGGCCCGTACCCGTTCACCATCAGCACGCCCGGGCAGCGTTCGACGACCCGCCGCAGCGCCACACCGGACACCGCGTCGCCGCCGACCACCACCATCCGCAGCCCGGCCAGCGCCGACGGCTGCTCCACCGAGACCGCGTCGAACAACGCCGAGGTGAGCCACAGGGCCGTCGGGGCCGTCGAGGCGATCACCTCCGCCAGGCCGGCGATGCTCATCTCCTCCGCCGGTGCCGCCACGCACGTGCCGCCGCGCAGCAGCGCGATCCACAGCTCGTACGTCGAGATGTCGTACGAGTGCGGCGAGTGCACCAGCATCCGTTCGTGCACGTCTTCCGGCCACGCCGGGTCCAGCACCATGTCCACGATGTCCCGGTGCGCCACCGCGACACCCTTGGGCACGCCGGTCGACCCGGACGTGAAGATCACGTACGCCAGCTGGTCCGGGTGCCGTACCGCGTCCGTGAGGTCCACCGCCGGCGCCCCGGTGGCGGTGTCCGCGGCCGTGGCCAGCACCACCGGCGAGCCGGGGCTCGCCTGCCCGGCGACCTCCGCCAGGTCCTCGTCGCACAGGACGGCCACGACACCCACGTCGGCCGCCACGAGGGCGATCCGTGACACCGGCCAGGCGGCCACGTTGACGGGCACGTACACCCCGCCCGCCTTCAGCACGGCCAGCAGCGCCACCCACAGCTGCGCCGACCGTCGCATCACGACGAGCACCGGCTGCTCCGTCGTGACGCCCGCGGCCGACAGCATCGCCGCCAGCCGGGTGGACCGCTCGTCCAGCTCCCGGTAGGTCAGGCTGGTCCGGCCGTCGACGACGGCGACCGCGTCCGGGGTCCGGGCCACCTGCGCCGCGAACACCGCGGGCACCGTCATCGCGGGCATGTGCAGGGCGGTGTCGTTCCACCGGTACAGCACCAGGTCCCGCTCGGACGGCGTCATCAGCTCCAGCTCGCTGATCCGCCGGTCCGGGTCGGCGGCCGCCTGCTCCAGCAGCCGCGTCAGCCGGCCGCCGAGGGCGTCCACGGTCGGCTCGTCGAACAGGTCCATGGCGTACTCGAACGAGCAGCTGATCCCGGCCGGCGAGCCGTCGGCGGCGTACTCCTGGCGGAAGAACATCGACAGGTCGTACTTGGCCGTCTCGGCGGGCAGCGGCTCGGTCCCCGCCTCCAGGCCCGGCACCTGCCAGCGCCTGCTGGTGTCGTCGTCGGACGTGAGCATCACCTGGAACAGCGGGTGCCGCGAGGCGGACCGGACCGGGTTGAGCTCCTCCACGAGCCGCTCGAACGGCACGTCCTGATGGGCGTAGGCGGTCAGGCCCAGCTCCCGCACCCGGCCCAGCAGCTCGCCGAAGCCCGGGTCCCCCGACAGGTCCGCCCGCAGCACGAGCGTGTTGCCGAAGAACCCCACCAGGTCGTGGACCGCCTCGTCGGTGCGCCCGGCCACCATCGTGCCGATGGGGATGTCGGTGCCGGCCCCGGAGCGCGACAGCAGCATCGCCAGCCCTGCCTGCAGCACCATGAACACCGTCACGCGGTGCGCGCGCGCCAGCTCCTCCAGCCGGCCGTGCAACCCGGCGTCCAGCTCGAACCGGACCAGGCCGCCCCGATGCGACGGCAGCGCGGGCCGCGGCCGGTCGGCCGGCAGGTCCAGCTGGTCGGGCAGCCCCGCCAGCGCCGAGCGCCAGAACTCCAGCTGCCTGGCCAGCACGCCGTCCCCGTGCTGGTCCGCGCCCAGCAGCCGGCGCTGCCACAGCGTGTAGTCGGCGTACTGCACGGGCAGGTCCGCCCATTGCGGCGCCCGGCCCTCCAGCCGCGCCCGGTACGCCTCGCTCAAGTCCCGGACCAGCACCCCGGCCGACCAGCCGTCGGTGGCGGTGTGATGCATGACCACCACCAGCACGTGCTCCGCGGGGCCCAGCCGGAACAGCCCCGCCCGCACCGGCAGCTCACCGGTCAGGTCGAAGACGTGCCGCACGGCCTGCTCCAGCAGGACCGGCAGGCTCGCCTGGTCGGCCGCCGCGATCGTCACCTGCGGCACCGCCACCGACGCGTCCACCACCCGCTGGAACGGCTGCCCGTCCGCGACCGCGAACACCGTGCGCATCGCCTCGTGCCGACCCACCACGTCCCGCAGTGCCGCCGCCATCGCCTCGGCGTCCAGCCCGCCGCGCAGCCGCCACGCGAACGGCACGTTGAACATCGCGCTCGGGCCGTCGTACTCGTTCATGAACCACAACCGCTGCTGGGCGAACGACAACGGCAACCGTTCCGGCCGGTCCTCCGCTCGTACCAACGGCGACCGCGCGCTGCCCGCCTCCAGCAGCGACCGCGCCAGCGACCGCGCCGTGGGGTTCTCGAACACCACCCGGATGTCCAGTTCCACACCCAGCGCCGCCCGCACCCGGCTGATCAACCGCGTCGCCAGCAGCGAGTGCCCGCCCAGGTCGAAGAAATTGTTGTCGACCCCGACCCGGTCGACGCCGAGGACCTGCGCGAACAGCTCGCACAGCACCGCCTCGTGCGGGGTGGCCGGGTCCTGGCCGCCGGCCGCGGCACCGAAGTCCGGCGCCGGCAGCGCCCGCCGGTCCAGCTTCCCGTTGACCGACAGCGGTAGCGCGTCCAGCACCACCACCGCCGCCGGCACCATGTATTCCGGCAGCGCCCTGGCCGCCTGCTGCCGCACCGCCGCCGGGTCCACCCGGCCCCCGGGCTCGGGCACCACGTAACCGACCAGCAGCGGGTCACCGGGACGGTCCTCCCGCACCACCACCACCGCCCGGCCCACTCCCGGCTGCGCGGCCAGCACCGCCTCGATCTCGCCCGGCTCGATCCGCAGCCCCCGGATCTTCACCTGGTCGTCGACGCGTCCCACGAACTCCAGCCGGCCCTCACCGGCCCACCGGACCAGATCACCGGTGCGGTACATGCGTTCGCCCGCGTTGAACGGGTTCGCCACGAACCGCTCCGCCGTCAGCCCGGGCCGGTTCAGGTATCCCCGCGCCAGCCCCGAACCCGCGATGTAGAACTCGCCCGTCACGCCCTCCGGCACCGCACGCAGCTGCCCGTCCAGCACGAACACCTGCGCGCCGGTCAGCGGACGTCCGATCGAGAGCGGGCCGTCGCCGAGGTCGGCCTCCTCCGCGACGTCGCCGGCTGTGGCGTACACCGTCGCCTCGGTCGGCCCGTACGCGTTGACCACCCGGGCGCCGGGCACCGCCGCCCGCACGGCCCGCAGGACCGGCCCGGTCAGCGCCTCGCCGGCCAGCACGACCGTCTGCGCCGCCACGGAGGTCTCGGCCTCGGCCAGTACCGCCGCCATCGCCGACGGCGCGGTGCTGATCAGGCTCCCCGACCAGCCGCCCCGCGCCAGCACGAGCACGTCCCGCACCACTTCCACACAGCCACCGCAGGACAGCGGCCCGAACACCTCGAACACCGACACGTCGAAACTCAGCGACGTCGACGCCAGCACCCGGCTGAACCGTTCGGCGCCGAACGTCGACGCCGCCCACGACGCCAGCCACGCCGCGGAGCGGTGCTCCACGACAACGCCCTTGGGCCGTCCCGTCGACCCCGACGTGTAGATCACGTACGCCGGGTGCGCGGGCAGCAGCGGCGCGACCCGGTCCGCGTCGGACAGGCCGGTGGCGGGCAGCGCCGCCACGGCGGCCTGGACCGCCGGGTCGTCCACCACGATCACCAGCTCACCGCCCGCGCCGTCCTCGCCGCCCGCGCCGTCCTCGTTCTCCGATGCCGCGCCGAGGGCGGTCGAGGCCACGTCGCGTGAGGTGAGGATGGCCGCCGGGGCGGCGTCGGCGAGCACGAACGCGATCCGGTCGGCGGGGTAGGCCGGGTCGACCGGCAGGTAGGCGGCACCGGCCTTGAGCACCGCCAGCACCGCGACGATCAGCTCCGCGGAGCGGTCCATCGCCACGGCGACCAGCCGCTGCGGGCCGGCACCCTGCGTCACCAGGTACCGGGCCAGCCGGTTCGCGCGCGCGTCCAGCTCCGCATAGGACAGCGACACGTCCTCGAACACCACCGCGACCGCATCCGGGGTCCGGGCCGCCTGTGCCGCGAACAGCTCACCCAGGAGCTCCTTCACAGGAGCAGAAGAATCCGTCGTAGCCTGGTCAATGATGTGCGTTGTCACGGTCGCTCCGCTCACCCTCGGTCGGCTTCGATCAAGCTCTTGGGCCGCATGTCGGTCCATTGCTCTTCCACGTATTTGAGGCAGTTCGAGCGGGAGTTCTTGTCGTACGCGGTCACCCACCCGTCAGGAACCGCGATGCTCGTGGGCCACAGGCTGTGCTGACCTTCGTTGTTCACGAGAATCAGGTACAGGGCGTCGGGGTCTTCGAATGGATTCGTCATGGCATCTCATTCCGCTCGTCGATGACGCCGACGGCTCGCTGGCGAGAGTCGCAGGCCGACTGACCTGGGTGCACCTTGAACGTTGCTGACACGTGACATCCGCGTCCGGCCGGCACACGCCCACTCGATTGCTCCGGGTCGATGCCCCAACATGGCAGCCGACCCCCACCGGCCACACCTCCGGGTTTGCTCGTACTCCCGACGCAGCCGTGCAGCGTCGACCTCACAGAGCGACGCGATGCGACGCGTGTCGACGACGCCTGAAAACTGGATCTGGCCCACTTTGGTTGATTGAAGTTGGTCCCCTTCGCGGTGACGGATCATCCACTGTGTACCGTGCTGCCGGTGCGATGATCAATGTC
>NZ_JBEXDG010000099.1:0-22579 GCF_040605635.1 Dactylosporangium sp. NPDC005555 | reverse complement strand
CAGCTGCTCGATCGACGAAGTCCCAGACACCCGACCATGATCCAGACATCAATCGACCCAAGTCAAACCGACCCGCCGACCAGCACCTGACCAGTCACACCCGCGGTTCCCGTTGACCATTATGGGAGGACCGCCGCAGACAGTGAAAGGCCCCGGATCGGCACGCACATCGTCCCCGGTTCGGCATATCCGTCAATAACTTTCGCCGAACAGTCGGAGTCGATGGCAGCGCGAGAAGGGCCGACGTTGATCCGCTGTGGTGTGTGGCAGATGACCAACGCACATGAGGCGTTGACGAGATCGACGGACGTGGCTCAGGCTGGACGGCAGCCCGTCTCACGAAGCCCGGTTTCGACCGGAGAGCGAAGGAGTGCGTATGCCACACATCACGCTCAACACCAACGAACCCGGGATTCGCGGTCTGTTCCGGTTCAGGCCAGAGACGGCGCTGCCGCTCAACGGGCTGGTCGAGGCACTGCTCTGTGGCCCCGGTACGTTGACCCGTGGCGAACGCGAACTTATCGCCGCCTATGTGTCCGGCCTCAATGAATGCCAGTACTGCTACTCCTCTCACGCGGCGTACGCGGCGGCGCAGCTTCCCGATGGCATGGCCCTGGTCGAGCAGGTACGTGACAATGTCGGCGGAGCACCGGTGTCGAACAAGATGCGTGCGCTGCTCGACGTCGCCGGCGCGGTTCAACGTGGCGGCAAGGAGGTCACCGAGGACCTGGTGGACGCCGCCCGGGCCGAGGGTGCCACCGATGTAGAGATCCACGACACGGTGCTGATCGCGGCCGCGTTCTGCATGTTCAACCGGTACGTCGACGGGTTGGCCACCGTCCTGCCGGACGACCCCGACTTCTTCACCGATCGTGCGAAGCGAATCGTCGCCCACGGCTACCTCGGTGTACTGCAGCAGGAGGCCATCCGCCAGTGAGCAGCCCGGCGGCCCAGGAGCAGACCAGCCCAGGAACCGCCTCGCCGCGCTCGGTCCTCCACCCGGTTCGGCCGCGACGGTCATCCCGCCGGCATTCGTGGTATGCCCAGCATTTCGGATACGTCCGGAGTGATGCCGGAGATGGTGCAACCGCCCTGCGGGCGCCAATTGGAGCGCTGCAGCGTCAGGTTGACCTGCTCGACGCGTTTCCCCTCCGCGGCCCTGGTTGTCGTGCCGTTGTCCTGATAACCCATCGCCCGCGAGACAGCCAGGGAAGCGTGGTTCGTGATCCAGGCCGCAGTATCGGCGCGTTCAGCGCCCAGCCCGTCGAAGGCCAGGTACAGGACCGCTTCCCGCATGGCCTTGGCGTAACCAGCGCCCTGGAATCGTCGGCCCACCCACGAGCCGGTGGAGACCGTCCTCGTCACAGCAAAGTGCTGAGCTCCGATCTCCTGTACCCCGACAATGTTGCTTTCAACTCGGGCGGCGAGCAACAGGTTCCATCTCTCTGGCCGCCAGTCGGCGAACGCGGCCCAGTAGTAGCGAAGGAATCGGCGTTCAGCCTCGGGAGACGCGACGTCCTCCCATCCGCCGACGGGAGTGCGGGGAAGGTACTGGTTCTGTGGGTCGTAGATGCCATCGGCGGCCAACCGTGCGAGCGCCTCCAATGCGTCCTGGCCGGGTACAAACAACTCCACGGCGGGCGCGCGAACCCCGATTCCCAGAATCGGCCAGATATCCAAAAGCGACATATTCCAATCATGATCGCCAACCGCCGGGCGGGCACCGAACTCTGGACCCCAGAGCATGATCGGGCGCCTGCCCTCCAGCAGGAGGCTGCGGTGTACGTGGCCGGGAACGTGTACCCGCGTCGCCTCGTCGTGCCGGTCCGTCTGCCGCAATGCCGGTGTGGACCTTCGAGTTCGGCCGGCCCGCCGACGAGATCGACATGGACGCCCCGACGCGGGGCGCGCCCCGCGCATGGCACCAGCTCCGCCAGATCGAAGCTTCGTGGCGATCGGAACGGGGCCTGGCAGACGGTCAGGTGCAGGTGACGCAGGTGCGGGCGAACGGGCGGATCGCGAGGCGGTCGGTGGGGATCGACCGGCCACAGCGTTCGCAGATGCCGTAGGCGCCCGTGTCCAGACGGGTCAGGGCCTCGTCGAGGTCGGCCAGCCGGCGGCGGGTCGCGGCGAGGACGGCGGTGAGCTGTGCGCGCTCGTAGGCGATCGTGCTGCCCTCGGGGTCGTGTTCGTCGTCGGCGTTGGAGTCCTGGCTGGCCTCGAACACGGCACGCAGGTCCGCCTCGAGCCCGGTCAGCTCGTCGGCGACCGCTGAACGCAACCGCTCCAGCTGCGCGCGAGTGCCTTCGTCGGTCACCGTTCACACGGTACGGCGCCCGGCGGTCCGGGTCGCGTGCAACGACGCCAGCAGCTGCGGCCGGTCCGCGTCGGTGCTGCCCGGCTCGGCGGTGAAGACCAGCATGACCGGGCCGGGGTTGCCGGGCAGCGGATAGGTGTCCCAGTCCAGGACGATGTCGCCGACCTCAGGGACCCGGAAGGTCTTGGTGCCGGTGACCGACTCCCGCACGTCGTGCCGCGCCCACAACCGCCGGAACTCGGGGCTGCGGATGCTCAGCTCACCGACGATCGCGGTGGCACGCGGGTGGGTGGGGTCGGTGGCAACGGCGGCGCGCAGCATGCCGATGTAGTCCAGGGCCTGCCGCTCCCAGTCGGGGCAGGTCCGGTCGCCGGTCAGTGTGGCGTCGAACATCAGCAGGAGCATGTTGAGCCGGTCGGGCGGGTAGCCGGTCGGGTCGCCGAGCAGCGCCTCCGCCATCGGGTTCCAGGCGAGCAGGTCGAGGTGCCGGCCGAGGACGACCGCCGGGGTGTCCAGCACCCGCAGCAGCCGCCGGGTGCTGTGCGGCACCCGTTCCGGCTCGTGGTCCGCCCGGGCGGGCATCGGCCGGCGGGCGGCGTGGGCCAGGGTGAACAGGTGCCGGCGCTCCTCGGCATCGAGGCCGAGCGCGCCGGCGAGCGCGTCCAGGACGTCGTCGGACGGGCGTACCTCCCGGCCCTGCTCCATCCGCTGGTAGTAGTCGGTGCTCAGCCCGGCGAGCAGGGCCAGTTCCTCGCGCCGCAGACCGGTGACCTTGCGCCGGCCGCCGGGCTCGAGGCCGACGTCGTGGGGGCGCAGCCTGCCGCGCCGGGCGCGCAGGAAGTCGCCGAGCTCACGGGCGAACGGATGGGCCATACCGCAAGTGTGCCGCCGCGCCGGTGACCCAAGGTAGGTCCCGCGGACCTAGGCAACCGGGAACGACCGAACCCGCTCCCGTCGCTCGTAACGTCGGCGACCTACCGTACCGACGCTTCCTTCCAGGAGCAGCGGATGACAGGAGCAGCAGATGACCGGATGGACCGCCGACCGGATCCCCGACCAGCGCGGCCGGATCGCCGTCGTGACCGGCGCGAACTCGGGCCTCGGCCGGGCCACCGTGACCGAGCTGGCCCGTCACGGCGCCCACGTCGTGCTCGCCGTCCGCAACACCGCCGCCGGCGAGGAGGCCGCCCGCCGGATCGGGGGCGACGCCGAGGTGCGCGCGCTGGACCTGGCCTCCCTCGACTCGGTCCGCGCGTTCGCCGCGAAGCTGGCCGCCGACCACCCGGTGATCGACCTCCTGGTCAACAACGCCGGCGTGGTCCTGCTCGGCCCGCGCCGCACCTCGGCCGACGGCTTCGAGCTGCAGCTCGGCACCAACATGCTGGGGCACTTCGCGCTGACCGGCCTGCTGCTGGGCAACCTGGCGGCGGCGGCGGACGCCCGCGTGGTCAGTCTCAGCTCGATCACCCACAAGAACGCGCACCTCGACTTCGACGACCTGATGTTCGAGCGTGACTACCGGGCGGCTCCCGCCTACGGCCGGTCCAAGCTCGCCACCACCGTCTTCGGCATCGAGCTCGACCGTCGACTGCGGGCCGCGGGATCGCCGATCGTCAGCGTGCTGGCCCATCCCGGGCTCACCCGCACCAACCTGACGCCGCGGGCCTGGGAGCGCCGTGGCCGGGCCGGGCGGCTGATCGCGTGGGCCGGCCTGCTGGCCACCCAATCGGTGGAGCAGGGCGCGCTGCCGCAGTTGCGCGCCGCGACCGGGCCCGGTGTGCGGGGCGGCCAGTTCTTCGGCCCGTCCGGGCTCTGGGAGACGCGGGGCCGGGTCACCGAGGCCCGGCTCAGCAGGGAGGCCGCCGATCCGGCCGTCGGCAAGCGGCTCTGGGCGGCAGCCGAGGAACTGACCGGCGTCGGCTACCGCTGAGCCGGCGGCTACAGCGGCGTGGCGTACAGCGTGATCCTCGTGAACGAGCCGACGTGGACGTGGTCGCCGTCGGCGAGGGGCACGGGCAGCTCCGGCTGGATCGGGTCGGTCGCGCCGTTGACGTACGTGGCGTTGGCCGAGCGCAGGTCGACGACGGCCCACCCACCGTCCGGCTGGGCGACGAGCAGGGCGTGCAGGTGGGAGACGGCGACGTCCTCGGGTGGGCCGGCGAGGTCGATGTCGGGGTAGCTGCCGCGGGACCGGCTGCGCCGGCCGATCAGCACCTGCTCGCCGGTCAGGGGGAAGCGGCGGTCGGGGCAGAAGCGCGGGTAGGTGATCGTGGGGTCGGGGCCGTTCTCCGCCTCGACCCGGTCGAAGTGGGCCCGGTCGGCGGAGACCACCACGTGCCAGCCGTCAGGCTTGGCGACGACCGCCACCGGTTCCCGCGCCGGAGCTGAAGCCGGCACCGCAAGGGTGTCGAAGCCGTCGACCTCGCAGAAACGGCCGGTCAGCGGCGTCCCGCACTCAGGGCACACCGCCGTCGGACGCGGTGCCGTGACCGCGGGTGCGGGGGCGGCCGGCGGCGGGGACATGGCGGCGCCGCACTCGTCGCAGTAGTCGGTCGTCTCCGACTCGTGTCCCTTCGGGCAGACGGCCACGGTGGTCTCCTTCAGTTCGGGCGTACGCGCGTCGTCTTGCGGGACCCGAGCGCGGCGATCTCCGCGTCGATGTCGACGTCCTTGTTCTCGGACCGGCGCTTCAGCTGCACCGTCCCGGTCCGGGCGTCCTGCACCTCGACGACCCGGCCGAGCAGCTGCACGGTGTCGGACCGGCCGGCCTCGGTCGCGAGCTGCACGGCGCGGCCGAGCCGGGCGGTCGCGGTGACCGTGTCGCCGGCCTCCCGCGCGGCGAGCCCCTCCTGGATCGCGGAGGCGAGCTCCGCGGCGCCGGTGTAGTGCGCGACCCGCTTGTTGAGCCGGGTCGACTTCGCCTCCTCGTCGGTCCACACGACGCGGACGAGGCCCTTGGCGAGGACGTCGTCGCCGCGCACGACGCTGACCCGGGCGGCGAGCTTCTCCTCGCCGATGTCGCCGATCGTGTCGGAGCCCAGCTCGACGGACAGGTGGTAGTCGCGGCTCTCCGCGCCCCACGCGCCGATCGGGTAGTCGCCGACGCGGGCGCTGACGTCGGTGCGCCGCCCGGTCAGGTCGAGGATCTCCGGGTGTACCTGCTTGACGAAGCGGATCGTGGCGCCCGCCGGGGTCCAGACGCGCAACGTGACCCCGGCGACGGTCTTGCCCATCGCCGCCTCGATCATCGACCGGAAGTCGGCCTCGAGCCCCGCCGGGTCCTTCATCCCGTCAGCGGTGCCGAGCAGCGCGTCGGCGATCTTGATGAGTTCGGCGGCGCTCCAGTTCTGGCCGACGCCGCGGCTGTCGCACACGAACAGCCCCTTGCACTGCTCGAGGGCCCGCTCGAACGTGCCGGTGGACTCGCCGTTGCGGCCGTCGGTGAGCAGGATCGCGTGCCGGATCTCGGCCCGGTCGGCGAGGAACAGCTCCCGCGCCAGGGTGAGCCAGGCGCCGATCTTCGTGCCGCCGCCGGCCTTCAGGTGCCGGATGGCGTCCTTCGCCGCGGCGCGGGTCGCGTGGTCGGCGACGGCGAGGGTCTGCCGGTCCGGGTACACCATCTGGGCCCAGTCGGTGCCGGCGACGACCGCGAAGGAGACCCCGTCGCGCAGCGTGTCGACGGCGACCGCGGCGGCCTTGCGCGCCTGGACCAGCCGCTCCCCGCTCATCGACCCCGAGCAGTCGATCATGATGACCTCGGCCGCGGGTGCGCCGTGCGCCGGCCGCGACGTGCCGCCGCCACCGGCCGTCACGGTGACGACCGCGTCCGCGACCGTGGCCCCCACGGGCACGTACTCGTTCTGGAAGACCTCCGCTACGACACCACTGGACTCGTCGGTCATGGCCGCGGCTCTCCTCTCGATGGTTCGAACGGGACGGCGGTGACGGTGATGTTGTCCGCCCCACCGGCGTCGCGGGCGAAGTCCGTCAGCCGTCGCGCCAGCTCCGGTGCGCCGGCCGCGCCCTCGATGCCGTCGCTCCAGGTGGTGTACGGGGTGAGCCCGTCAGTCACGAGCAGCAGTTCCTCGCTCCAGGTCGCGTACCGGGTGAGTCCGTCACTCACGAGCAGCAGGATGCCTGCCGTCCCGGGTCGCAGGGTGACCAGGTGCGGGTCCCCGGCGGGCGCGTCGGCGCCGAGCCAGCGGGTGAGCGCCGCCGCCTGCGCGGACAGCCGCAGCGCCCCGGCGTCGATCCCCGCCGCGGCGAGCTGCCCGGCGAGCGAGTCGTCGACGGTGAGGCAGCGGGCACCGGCGCCGTCCAGCCAGTACGCCCGGCTGTCCCCGACCCACCCGACGGTGGCCTCCCCGTCCTCGACGACCGCCGCGAGGAACGTGCAGGCGGGCGCGTCGAACCGGTCGCCCGGCCCGGCGAGCTCCGCCACGGCGTCCGACGCGGCCCGGTACGCCGCCGGGATGTCCCCGCCGCCGAGCAGCACCGCGATCGCCTCGTCGACGGCGGTCGTCGCGGCGAGGTCGGAGTCCGGCGCGCTGGACACGCCGTCGCAGACGACCACGGCCCGTCGCCCACCGGCGACCCCGATCGCGTACGCGTCCTCGTTGCGTCCCTTGCGCAGCCCCTTGTCGGTGACGGCGGCGACCCCGGGCAGATCGTCCTCGGCGCGGTCGAGCCCCGCACCGCGCCGCAGCCCGCAGTCCTCGCAGTAGGCGTCGTCACCGACCACCCCGCCGCACCCGGCGCACGGCCCGCCGCCGGCCGCCCGCGACGACCGCCACACTCCCCCGGCGGCCGGGATGTCCGGACCGGACAGCGGGTTGCCGCAGGATTCGCAGAAGCGGTCGGTGGGGGCGGTGGGCGCCGCGCACGACGGGCAGGCGGCGGTCACAGCCACGTCCTCGGGCGGATGCGGTTGGCCTGGTCGACGAGGTCGATGCGGGTGTCCCGGTCGGGGGCGACCTTCGCCAGGACCCGGAACGCGTGCTCCAGGCCGAGCCGCAGGTCCCGCTCCGACAGCCGGTGCGTCAGCACGGTCGCGGTGCCGGCGTTGCCGGCCTGGACCCAGGTCAGCGCGGTGCGCAGCGCCTCCACCGTGAGGCGGGCGCGGCGTTCGGCGTCGAGGCCGAGGCGTTCGACGCGGCCGGACACGTCGAGCAGGTCGGCCTCCGCGAGCCGGGCCGCCGGGACCGCGAGCCGCGCCCGGACGGCGGCGACCTGCGCCGGGACGCTGTGGCTGGAGCTGTCGGGGACCGCGTCGAGGATCGCGACGGCGCCGGGCAGGTCGTCGCGGTCGGCGAGGATCCGGGCAACGCCGAAGGCGGCGCTGACGAAGGACCGGTCGGTGCGCCAGACCGCCGCGTACAACCGCAGGGCGGTGTCGCCGTCGCCGTCGGCCTCCGCCGCCGCGGCGAGCGCGAGCTGCGGGGCGAGCTCGCCGGGCAGCGCACCGTAGACGGCGTCGAACGCGGTCCTCGCGGCGGCGGCACGGCCCGCGGCGAGGGCGGCCATGCCCCGGTACCAGTCGACCCGCCAGTCCGAGTCGGTGACGGCGTCCAGGTCGGCGAGCGCGCCGGCGAGGTCGCCCGCGGCGATGCGGGCGCGGACGACGGCGAGGGCGACCTCGACCCCGCCGGCGCCGGCGGACGAGAGCGCCGCCGACAGCATCTGCGGGTCGGCGGTCTGCATCGTGGCCAGCAGCGCCGCCCCCGGGTCGAAGGGGTCCACGGTCGGCACCGGCAGCGCCGCGACCACCTCACCCCCGTCGAGCGCGCCGGAACCGCGTTCCAGAGCGGCGGCAGCCCCGTCAGGAGCAGGGACCGCGGCGGCGGTGATGACGCCGGCCGTGGTGCCGAATGCCCTGCGTTCGCCGGTGAACTGGGTCGACACGCCCGGCCTGGGCTGCCCGTCGGCGGCGCTGAGGATCTGCCGCAGCACGCCGGTGAGCTGCTCGGCCATCTCCGCCGCGGACGCGAAGCGGCGGCCCGGGTCCGGGTCGGTGGCGCGCAGCAGCAGCCGGTGGTAGGACTCCTCGCGCGCCAGCAGCGGCACCGCCGACGGGTCGGGAAGGTGGTCGGCGAACGTGGTGGTGAAGCCCCGGAAGTCGAAGCTGAGCACCGCCATCGACCGGGCCACCGTGTACAGGTCCGAGGCGACCGACGGCCCGGCGGTGGCGACCTCCGGCGCCTGGTAGCCGACGGTCCCCCACACGGCGCTGACGTCGTCGTCGGCCCGGCGCACCGCGCCCAGGTCCACGAGCTTGACCCGCTGGTCGGTGTGCAGCGCGTTGTCCGGCTTGAAGTCGCAGTACAGCAGCTCCCGCTCGTGCAGGTGGCCCAGCGCCGGCAGGACTTCGAGGGCGTAGGCGATGACCTGCGGCAGCGGCAGCGGCTGGCGGACCCCACCGGAGACCGGCCGGGCGAGGTAGATGTCGCGCAGGGACAGGCCGCCGACGTACTCCATGACGATGTAGCCGACCCGGTCGCCGCTGCGCGGGTCGGGGTGCGACACGAAGTCGTAGATCTTCACGATCGACGGGTGGTCGACCTCGACGAGGAACCGGCGCTCGGTGATCGCGGCCGCGGTCGCGTCGGCGTCGCCGGAGTCGATGAGTCCCTTGAGGACGACCCAGCGGTCGCTGACCTCGTCGCCGACGTGCCGGTCGCGGGCGAGGTAGATCCAGCCGAGGCCGCCGTACGCGATGGCGCCGAGCACCTCGTACCGCCCGGCGACCAGGGCGCCCTGCGGCAGCGAGGGCCGGAAGCCGTACTGCGTGCGGCAGTTCGTGCAGAACCCCTCGACGAGGCCGGGCCGGTCGTCGCGAGCCCGGCCGACGGGCTGCTCACAGTTGCCGCAGAACCGGCGGTGCTCGGGCACCTGCGGGTCGGTCAGCACCGCGCCGGCCGGGTCCCGGCGCGGCACGACCGGCAGCGCCGCCAGCACCGGCGCGCCCCGCCCGCGACCGGTCGTCCGCCCCGACGAGGCACTGGGCGCCGACGGGGTGGACGCCTCGGTGACCGGGGCGGAAAGGGCTTGCTTGTGGCCGCACTCGTCGCAGTACCCGTCCTCGTCGTACGAGCCAGGGCAGCCGGCACGGGTGCAGTTCATGTCGAACTCCCTTCGGCGCCGGACAGCGCCTGCTGGTAGGCGAAGACGGCTCTGGTCGCCGCCCGCAGGTCGCACGGCGCGGTCCACAGCAGGTCCCGGGCGGCCCGGTACCGCTCGACGAGGGCGGCCTCCTCGACACGGTCGAGCCGCACGGCCTTCGCCCGGTACGCCTCGAGCCGGCCACGCAGCTCCTCGCGCCGGTCGAGCAGGCCGGTGGCCGCGGTGACCCGGTCCTCGGCGGCGGTGACGGCGGCGGTCAGGTCCCGGTCCACCTCGGTGAGGCGCCGGTCGAGGACGGGCCACGCGTCGAGGTCCAGCGCGTCGGTGGCGCGGACCGCATCCGCCACCACGATCTTCCACCGGTCGTGGACGTCGGGCGGGTCGGCCAGGCCGGGATCGGCGACCTTCGCCAGGGCCGCGGCGTACGCCCGGTGGGCCCGCTCCTCCGCCGCGGCGAGGCCGGACAGCAACGCGTCGAGGCGGGCGAGGCGGGCGGGCAGCGCGGTGCGCAGGGCGGCGAGGTCCGCCAGGCGACGGACCACCAGGGTGAGCTCCGACCGCAGCGCCGTCCAGGCCGCCTCGTCGACCGTCAGCGGGTCGGCGAGCGCGTCGCCGTACACCTGCCGCAGCCGTCGCTGGAGGGGTCCGGTCGTCACGGTGTGGTCGGCGCCGACCCTGTGGTGCGCGGCGACGGCCGCCTCGAAGGCGGTGTCCAGCTCGATGATCCGGTCGGTGAGCGCCGTCCTGGCCGCCTCGATCCGGTCGAGGACCGCGGTGACGCCGGCGCAGCGCCGGTCGAGGTCGGCGAGGAACGCGGCGGGCGGCAGGTCCGGCAGTCCCTCGGGCAGATCGAGCGGGTCGACGGCGACGGGCGCGGCCAGGATGCGTGCGGCGTCCGCGTCGCGGGACCGGCCGCCCAGGGCGCGCAGCCGCTCCAGGACGTCGCGGACGGCGACGAACCCGGACCACAGCCCCGCGACGTCGACGCCGGACCACGCCTGTGCGGTGGCGCCGCGCAGCTCGACGCCGCGCAGCAGCGCGTGCGCCGGGTGGGTGTCCACGGTGTACAGCGCGGTCGCGAGCCGGTCGTGCGCGGCCGCCAGCTCGGCGACCGCGCGATCAGTGCCGCTGCCCACGGGTTCAGTCCACGTACTTCGCGGGCGGCGGCGCCGGCACCGGGCCGTATCCGGCGAACCAGCGGCTGTAGATGGCGGTCCAGGTGCCGTTGGCCCGGATGCGGTCCAGGACGCCGTTGACGAACCGGACCAGGTCCGGCGTCTCGAGCGGCATCGCGACACCGGACGGCTCGTCGCTGATCCGGGCGCCGACGACCTCGGTGCCGGGGTCCTGCGCGGCGAGGCCGAGCAGCAGCACGTCCACCGTGGACACCGCGTCGACCTGGCCCTGTTGCAGCATCACCAGGCAGTCGAGGGTGCTGTCGGTGGCGACCGCGATCGGCTTCGACGCCTGCTTCATGATCGTGACGATGCTGGTGCTGCCCCGGGTCGCGCACACCTTGCGGCCGGCGAGGTCGGCGAAGTCCTTGATGCCCGAGCCGCGGTTGACCAGCAGCCGCTGGCCGGACGTCAGGTATTCGGTGGAGAACGCGACCTGCTGCATCCGCTCGCAGGTGGCGGTCATCGTGCGGATGACCATGTCGACCTCGCGCCGCTGCAGGACCGGGATCCGGTCGGCGGTGGTGATCGCCCGCCACTGGATGGCATCGGGGTTGCCCAGCAGCGCCCGCGCGATCTCCCGGGCGAGGTCGATCTCGAAGCCGACGACCTGGCCGGTGACCGGGTCGCGGTAGCTGGTGAGATACGCGTTCTGGTCGATGCCGACGATCAACCGCCCCCGTTCGGCGATCTTCGCCATGGCGGTGCCGGCCGGCATCCGCCCCGGTGCGGGCAGCGCCGCGGGCGGGCGGAGGCTGGCCCGCGGGTCGCACACCGGCGGCGGCGTGGCCGGCGGGCTCGGCGCCACGGCCGGGTCCTGCACGTTGAGCGGCCTGGGCACGGTGCCGGCGGCGGCCGAGGCGTCGACCTGCGGGGTCGCTGGCTCCCGCCCGCAGCCGGCCAGGACGAGCAGCGCGGCGGCCGTCACGACGAGCTTCTTCATCGGTACTCCGCGATCCGCTGGTTCAGGCCGAACGCGGCGGCCGCCGCGACGGCGAGGGCGAGCAACGCGACGGCGACGTCGGCGCCCTCGAGCGCGGCACCGGCGCCGGCCGCCTCCCGGTCGAAGCGGTGCCCGCTGCCGGCGATCCCTTCGGCGAGAGCCGCGTCGAGCCGGCCGGCCGCCGCCGCGGCGCTGCCGTCGCCGGACGTGGCCAGGGTGACCGCCTCAGCGTGCTGGCTGCCGTCGTCGAGGCCGCGGACCTGCCGGTGGATGCGGACCCAGTCGGCGGCGTGTCGCTGCGCGCGCTCCGCCGCGGCCCGCGCCGCTTCGTCCGGCGCCTGCTCATGTGCGCGCTGCAGCAGACCGCCCGGGCCGGCGAGCCGCTGCATCATGACCGTGAAGTCCTCCTCGAACGCCTTGCCGTCGCCGCGGGCGATCAGCGTCAGCCCCTCGTCGGCGCGGGCCTGCAGCGCGGTGATGCGCGCCTCGGCGAGCAGCCCGACATGGTCCGAGCCGTCCTCGCGGCCGGCGCTGATGTGCCCGGCCGCGCCGGCCGAGGCGACCGCCAGCCAGCCCGACGCGACGATCGCGGCCAGGGTCGCCAGGACCATGCCCCGGTTGAGTCTCCGGTTCGTCAGGCGGGCGAGGTACCGCTGGGTCAGCAGCAGCACGACCAGCAATGCCAGGCCGAGCAGCGTCACCGTCCACGGCCACCGGGCGACGGCCCGCTGCGCGTCGGACAGGCTGGCGGCCTCGGCGCGGAACAGCTCCTGCGCCGCGGGCAGGATCGTCTGCCGCATCAGCGCCGACGCCTCCCGCAGGTACGCGCCGCCGAGCGGGACGCCCTGCCGGTTGTACGTGCGGGCCGACTCGACCAGACCCGTGTAGACCGGGATCTGCCGGACGAGGACGCCCAGGGCCGCCGCGCTGCGCCCTTCCGCGCTGTGCAGCGCGACCGTCAGCGCCGACGACGCCCTGGCGATGTCGTCCAGATACCGCTTGCGCAGTTCGGCCGGCTCGACGCCGTTGGCGAGGAACGCGCTGGCCGCGGTCGCGTCGGCGTCGGACAGGGACCGGTAGATGTCCTGCGCCTGGAGGCTGAGCGGGCCGCTGCGGTCGGTCACGTCACGGACCAGGCCGACGCCGGCCCGCATGGTGAGGACCCCGGCGAGGCCGAACGCGAGACCGAGGACGACGACGAGCGCCGTCAGTGTGGTGAGCCGGCCCGGGCTCGTGGCGGCCCGGCGGATGAGTCGACGCCACGCGGTTGCCAATGCACCATCTCCCCGCCTCGATGATGCCCCCGAACATATCGGGCTGCGTCAACCAACCGACAGCGCCCCTCGACGGCACCGCCTTCCGGGCCGGCCGGAAGTGGACGGCGGCCGACGACACGGGTTCCGGCGCCGCCTGCGCATAGGATCTGCTGCGGAAGCACGAGCGCTGGAGGTGCACGGATGGGTCCACTCGTTCAGGTCGCGGACGTCGAGGACGGCGTCACACTGCTCGACGCGCGATGGACCCCGCAGCCGCCCCTGGCGATCGACAGGTACCGGACCGCGCACCTGCCCGGCGCGCGGTTCGTCGACCTCGACGTCGACCTCGCCGCACCGCCCGGCGCCGGCGGCCGGCACCCGCTGCCGGCCGTGGCCGCCTTCGAGGCCGCGATGCGCCGCCTCGGCGTGAACGCCGGCACCCCGGTCGTGGTCTACGACGACCGGGACGCCTCCGTCGCGGCCCGGCTGTGGTGGATGCTGCGGCACTGGGGCCACACCGACGTGCGCGTCCTGGACGGCGGCATCGCCGCGTGGATCCGGGCCGGCCGGCCCACTTCGTCGGGCGACCCTGTGCCGGTGCCGCCCGGCGACTTCACCGCCGGCAACGCCCGCGACGACCTGCTCACCGTCGACGAGGTGCCGGACTTCCTCAAGGACGGCGTCCTGCTCGACGCCCGGCTCGGCCCCCGCTTCCGCGGCGAGGTCGAGCCCCTGGACAAGGTCGCCGGCCACATCCCGGGCGCGGTGTCGGCCCCGACCTTCGACAACAGCGACGCAGACGGCCTGTTCCTGCCGCCGGCGCGACTGCGGGAGCGGTTCGTCGCGCTCGGCGTCACCGAGGACCGGCCGGTCGCGGCCTACTGCGGCTCCGGCGTGACCGCCGCCCACGAGGTCCTCGCCCTCGAACTCGCCGGGTTCACGCCGCGGCTGTACGCGGGTTCCTGGAGCGAGTGGATCGCCGACCCCTCCCGTCCCGTCGCCACCGGGGACACCGCGGTCTGAGTTTTCGGTGGACAATGCCGCCATGAGCGGCGAGCTGCAACTCGATACGGGCGAGCGCGTCCTGTGGACGGGCGAGCCGCAACGCCACCCGCTGTTCGAGCGCGAGGACCTGATCCTGGTGCCGATGTCCATCCTGTGGACGGTCGCCGTCGGCCTCGCGTTCTCGAACATGCTCGACGGCATGCCCCCGGTGGTCTACCTCTTCCTGGCCTTCTTCGTCGGCTACGCGTGCTACTTCACCGTCGGCCGGCTGATCCTGCGCACGGTCCGCCGCCGGTCCACCACGTACACGCTGACCGACCGGCGGATCGTCGAACAGGTCCGCCGCCCGTTCGCCCGGCGGCGGGAGGTCTACCTGAGCACCCTGCAGCCGCCGGTCGTCCGCGCCGACAAGCACGGCGGCACGGGCAGCATCGCGTTCGGCGATTTCCCCGGCTTCATCGACGCGGTGCAGGACCTCGCCCTCGTCAACACCCGCCGCAACCGCGCTCCACGCCCGCTCGTCCTGCACGACGTCGCCCAGCCCGACTACGTCCGCGGCGTCATCGCCCAGGCCCGGCGCTGACGGCCGGCCCGCTCAGGGGTAGAGCGTGAGGCGCGGGTCGCGGGCGATCTCCGCGGCCTGCTCACCGGTCAGCGGCGGGTTGCCGGTCAGCGCCGGCTCGTTGCTGATCGACACCTCGACCGTGCTGCCGTCGGCGCGGTCCGCGTCCGCCTCGTAGCGGATCATGCCCGGCTGCTCGGCGACGTGCGTCTCGATCGTGTAGGTCGGGGCGACGTCGGGGGCGATGACGCACTCGTAGCGCACCGACGATGCCGTCACGTCCGGCGAAGCGGTGAGGCAGCCCCCGTACACGATGTTGGCCTGCTGCCGCACCATCGTCACCCGCAGGGTCCCGGTCACGCCGTGCGCGGTGACGTCTGCGGTGATCACGTAGCCATAGGTCACGTCGAGGGAGCCCACGGCAATCGGCACGACCTTCCGCTCGACGGTGGGCCGACCGGTGACCTGGGCGCCCGGTGCGGCGGCGGGGACCACCGCATGGACCACGTCACGCAGCCGCGCGACGGCCGACTCCAGCGGCTCCGCCGGCTCCACGCCCAGCAGTGCGCCCGACGGCCGGCCAGGCACCGAGGGGGCGGGGCTCGGCGGGGCCCCGATCATCGTCGGCGGGCCGGAGGGCAGCAGCAGCGTGCCGAGCGTGCCGGCCACGACCAGTCCGGTGCCTGCCGTGGTCAGCCGGCGGTACCGCATCCGCCGGCGCGAACGGCGCACGAGGGTGTCCAGGGTGTCGCGGGCCGGGGGTTCGCCGGTGAGGACGGGTTCGAACAGCTGCTGGTGGCTCATCATGCCTGCCTGACGGTCGAGGTGGGCGCGGCGAGAACGCGCAGGGTGTCCAGGCCGCGGGCGGTCTGGCTCTTCACGGTGCCGATGGAGACGCCGAGGATTTCGGCGGTCTCCTCCACCGACAGGTCGCAGTAGAAGCGCAGCACGAGCACCGCGCGGCGCCGCGGGCCGAGCTGCGCCAGGTAGGTGTCCAGGGTCATCCGCTCCACCGTCGCGTCGACGTCGAGGCGGGGCTGATCGGGCTCCGGAAGGTCCTCGTCGAGCAGTTCCCGGCGCCACGGGCGGCGGTGCTCGTCGACGACCGCGCGGGCGAGCATGCCGCCCACGTACGCGTCGAGGCTGTTGATCGAGTCCCGGCGGTGCCATTGCCGGTACAGCTTGTCCAGCACCGTCGCGACGAGGTCGTCGGCGAGGTGCCAGTCACGGCACAGCAGGAACGCGGTCCGGCGCCAGATGGCCATCCGTGGTCCCGCGTACTCACGGAACTCAGCTTCGTCGGACGTGTTCACCCCTGTGTGACGGAGTGCGCGGGGTTCTGGGTTGCCGCGTTGGTGCGACTTCGTAAACCCGGCCCCGGACCGGCCGATCTTCAGGGTGGAAGAGGGGGTGTCCGTGCTGTTCCGGGCGTATGTCTGCGTCACTGTGGCGCTCAGCGTCGTGTACTACCTGACGCCCGACTCTCCGCTGCGGTCGATCCTGTGGACGACGGTCGCGTCGGCGGCGGTGGTCGCGGTCGCGGTCGGCGTGCTGCGGCACCGCCCGGCGAGGCCGCTGCCGTGGGTGCTGGTCGTGGCCGGCCTTGTGTCGTACACCATCGGCGACACGCTCTACTACTGGCCGCAGCTGGTGCACGACCAGCAAGCGGTCGCCCCGTCGGCCGCCGACGTGTTCTACCTGGCGATGTATCCGCTGCTCGCGGTCGCCCTGGCGATCCTGGTCCGGCGGCGCAGCCCCGGCGGGGACCGGGCGGCGCTGCTCGACGCGGCGATCATCACCGTCGGCGTGTCGCTGCTGACCTGGGTGTTTCTGATCAACCCGTACCTGGACGGCACCGGCGGCACGGTGGCGGAGCGGGTCACGCAGGTGGGGTATCCGCTCGGGGACGTGCTGGTGCTCGCCGTCCTGGTCCGGCTCGGCAGCGGCGGCGCGGCCCGCGGGGTGCCGTTCCGGCTGCTGCTGGCGAGCGTGCTCGCGCTGCTGGCGACCGACGCGGTCTTCGCCTGGCAGTCGGTGCGCGGGCAGTTCCACGCGGGGAGCTGGCTCGACGTCGGCTACGTCGCGTTCTACCTCGGGATCGGCTGCGCCGCCCTGCACCCGGACATGCGCCGGCTCGACGAGCCCGTGCGGGCCGGCCCGGCGCGGCTGACCAGCGGCCGCTTCGCGGTGCTGCTCGCGGTCGCCGCGCTGCTCATCCCGGCCGTGATCACGGTCGAGTCGGCGGCCGTGGCGGAGCTCGCGGTGTTCCTCGCCGCGTCGTGCGTCCTGTTCGTCCTGATCCTGGTCCGGATGGCGGACCTGATGACGGCGTTGCGGGAGGTGCAGCGGCAGCGCGCGGAGGGCCGATTTCAGCGGCTGACGGAGCAGCTCACCGATGTGCTGTCGATCTGCGGGCGGGACGCCACCATCCAGTACGTGACGCCGTCGGTGCGCTCGCTGCTCGGCCACCACCCGGACGCCCTGCTCGGCACGCTGCTCACCGACCTCATCCACCCCGACGACCGGCAGCGGGTCACGGTCCTGCTGGGCAGCGCCGAGCAGACGGGCCGGGTCGGGCCGCTGGAATGCCGGCTGCGGCGCGCCGACGGGCAGTACATCGTCGCCGAGACCATGGGCCGCGTCGTCGACGACGCCGACATCAGCGGCTACCTGCTCACCACCCGCGACGTCACCGAACGCAAGGCCCTGGAGGACCAGCTCACCCACCGGGCGTTCCACGACGAGCTGACCGGTCTCGCCAACCGCGCGCTGCTCGCCGACCGGGTGCACCATGCCCTGGAGCGGCGCGGTGGCCCGTACCGGCATCTCGCCGTCCTCGTCGTGGACCTCGACGACTTCAAGACGGTCAACGACTCCCTGGGTCGCGCCGCGGGTGACGCGTTGCTGCGCGCCGTCGCCGACCGTCTGCGCACCTGCCTGCGGTCCGCGGACACCGCCGCCCGGCTCGGCGGCGACGAGTTCGCGATGCTGCTGGAGCACCTCGACGACGCCGCCGAGGCCGCCCGGGTCGCCGAGCGGGTCCTCGCCACGCTCAGCCAGCCCCTCGCGATCGGCGGGCGGGAGATCCAGCCGCAGGCGAGCGTCGGCATCGCCCTGCCCGACCCCGACCGGCTCCCGGACGCCGACGAGCTGCTGCGCAACGCCGACGTGGCGATGCACATGGCGAAGCGGCAGGGGCGCAACCGGTTCGCCTACTTCGCCCCGAGCATGCACGCGGGGCTGCTGGACAAGCTCGACCTCACCGAGGAGCTGCGCGGCGCCGTCGAGCGGCATGAGCTGCAGGTGTACTACCAGCCGTTCGTCGACCTGTCGGGCGGCACGATCGTCGGCGCCGAGGCACTCGTCCGGTGGCCGCACCCGGAGCAGGGGTTCATCCCACCGGACCGGTTCATCCCCCTCGCCGAGGAGAGCGGGCTGATCCTGCCGCTCGGCTACGCCGTGCTGGACGTCGCGTGCCGGCAGGCGGCGCGGTGGCCGGGCCTGAAGATCAGCGTGAACCTGTCGCCGCGGCAGGTCCAGGATCCGGCGGTCGTGCTGTACGTGCAGCAGACCCTTGCCCGGTCGGGGCTGCCGCCGCACCTGCTGACCCTGGAGATCACGGAGTCGCTGCTGCGGGAGGACGCGGAGGTCGCCCAGCACCGCCTCAACGAGCTCAAGGCGCTCGGCGTGCAGCTCGCCGTCGACGACTTCGGCACCGGCTACTCGTCGCTGTCCCGTCTGCACGACTTCCCGATCGACGTGCTGAAGATCCCGAAGCCGTTCGTGGACGGGGTCACGCAGGGCGCCGAGCAGTCCGCCCTGGCGCGGGCGATCCTCGACGTGGCGGCGGCGCTCGGCATGGACGTGGTCGCCGAGGGCATCGAGCACGCCGAGCAGGCCGAGGAGCTGCACCGCCTCGGCTGCCCCATCGGTCAGGGTTTCCACTTCTCGAAGGCGGTCCCGGCGGACGAGTTCGACGCGCTGCTCGTCACGGAACCCGAAGCGGCGAGCCGGTGACGGTGCCGCCACCCGGTCTGCCACGCGGCCGGCCTGTCACGCGGCTCGTCACGTGGTCGGCAGCAGCAGGCAGGTGATGGTCTCGGTCATCCAGTCGGCGACCTGGTCGTCGTCCCAGCCGAGGTGGTGCGCGACGAGCCAGCCCGCCTGATGGTTGAGCGTCGTCCACAGCAGGGTGGCGCCGCGCTCGACGGTCAGGCCCTCGCGCAGCGGCCCGAGCGCGGCGACGGACCCGACGAGCCTGCCCAGGTCGGTGAGCCGGTGCGACTCCAGCTCCTCCCATGAGGCGTTGACCGCCGGGTCGGTGCCGGCCGCCTGCACGAACGCGCGGCTGATCGGCGTCAGCGTCCTGGCCCGGTCGGCGACGGCGCGGGAGAACGTGCGGATCAGGTCGCGCTGGTCGTCGACGGCGAGGGCGGCGCGGACCTCGTCCCGCTCGTGCAGCGCGATCGGCCGGTCGTCGCCGGCGACCGCCTCGTCGTGGGCGCGGCGCAGCAGCTGCGCCTTGGAGCCGGCCTTGTAGACCGACTCGACGGCGACGCCGGCCTCGTCGGCGATCGCCTGCATGGTGGTGCCCGCGTAACCGCGCCCGGCGAAGAGCCGCCCGGCGGCCTGGACGATCGCCGCCCTGGTCGCCTCGGCCTGCGCCTGCCGCCGCGGCGACCGGTAGGCCCGGCTCTGTGTCGCATCCACGATATTGACCCCATGCTAGCTGTCTCGAATACAGTGTGACTGCATCGAATATAACCGAGGAGCGATCACGATGACAGACCAGTCCGGATACCTGTTGATGCACGCCGCGATCCGGGTCGAGCTCGACCGGCTCGCCACCTTCGCCACGGGTCTCGCCGCCGGTCACCGCCAGCCGGGCCCGCGCCAGCTCACCGCGCTGCGCGACCACGTCGCCGACGCGTTCGACATGATCCACCACCACCACGTCGGCGAGGACGCGTTCCTGTGGCCGATGCTGCGCGAGGCGGTCGGGCCCTCCGCGTCGCTGGACGCGCTCAGCGACGACCACGGCGAACTCGATCCGCTGATGGACCTCATCCGGTCCTCGCTGGACAGGCTCGCCGGCGGCGTCGACGCGGCCGCCGACCTCGCGGACGCGGCGGTCCGCCTGCGCGACCTGATGGTGCCGCATCTCGCGGAGGAGGAGGCGGTCGTCGTCCCGATCGTCGCCTCGCACATCAGCCGGCAGCGGCACGCGGCGATGGAGCGGGCCATGCGCAAGGCGCTGCCGATCCGGATGGGCTTCGCCGTGCCCTGGGTGATGAGCGCCGACGCCACCCTCGCCGCGCAGGCCCTGCGCAGCGCGCCGCTCCGGCTGATCCTGCGGCTCACCCGCGGCCGGCACCGGCGACGCCTGCAGGACGCGTATGCGGACCTGGCGCCCGCCGCGCCGGACGTCGCACTGACCGCCCGCGCCGAGGTCGTGATCCCGGTCCGGCCCGAGGAGGTCTACGCCGCGATCGCCGACGTCACGCGGATGGGACGCTGGAGCCCCGAGTGTTACCGCTGCGAGTGGGACGACGCCGCGACCACCGCCGTGCCGGGCGCCCGCTTCCGCGGCTCCAGCCGCAGCGGCATGTTCCGCTGGACCCGCGAGTGCGTCGTGCTCACCGCCGAGCCGGGCGTGGAGTTCGCGTTCCGCACCCTGTGGCGCGGCACGTTCGCCGACAGCACGACCTGGCGGTTCCGGCTCTCCCCCACCCCCGGCGGCGGGACCCGTCTCGTGCAGACGATGACTCTGAGCGCCGGCCGCGGCGTCCTGCTGTTCGAGCGTCTCAGCGGCCGCGACCGCTCCATGCCGCAGGCGATGACCGCGACCCTGGACCGCGTCCGCGCCGACCTGTCCGCCCACGCCACCGCCCGGATATAAAAACCGAAAGATTCTCGCTTCCTGTTGACAGTCACCCGCGTCTATCACACGCTGGTCTGACTTCACACCGGCCGTCGGAGCGCGTGCTCCGGCACGCTTGAAGGGGGCACCGCCATCATGTCCCTGCCACTGCGCCACCCGACCGCTTTCATCGCAACCCTGCTCGTCTCGATCGCCGCTGCCACGGTCGCCGCCGCACCCGCGGCCTCGGCCGCGCCGATCACCGCGAACGCCGACGCACTGGACGGCACCTGCGCCTCGCTGCGCGTCTACAACGGCTCCACCCCCACCGGCTACGTGGTGCGCAGCGGGGCGGGGTACGGCTTCACGTCCTCGGCCTCCGGCGCCACGGCGTTCCGGCTCGAGGCCACCCAGCTCGGCCGCTACGAGGTCATCGGCTCCGACGGCAAGCCCGCGTACCAGAGCGTCGTCGGGTACATCATGGCCGGCGACTCGTACGGCGACCGGGCCGACTACACCGTGGCCAAGGTCGGCGACCGGTACCGGTTCACCGCCACGGCCACCGGCCAGGTCATGGGCTCGTTCCTGTGGAGCCTCGGCGCGGCCGGCTCCTCGTACACCGTCGCACTGGCGTCCGCCACGGGGTGCGCCACCCCGCCCGACATCGACCCGGCCGTCACCGGCACCGCCGCACCCGGCGTCGACGGCAGCGGCAAGCTCGTCGGCACGATCGACGCGCACGCCCACATCACCGCCGCCGCGGCGTTCGGCGGCCAGATGCACTGCGGCGAGGCATGGGCCCCGGGCGGTGTGCAGGTGGCGCTCGCCGGCTGCGACACGCACCGCAGCCTGAACGTCGGCGCGCTCTTCGAGGCCGTCGTCGGCGGCACCGACGCCGTGAACTCCCCCGAGGACGGCTGGCCGACGTTCGGCGACTGGCCGCAGCACAACTCGCTGCTGCACGAGCAGTCGTACTACCGGGGCATCGAACGGTCCTGGCGGGCCGGCCAACGGGTGCTCAACGCGCTGCTGGTGGCGAACCGGTCGATCTGCGAGCTGTTCCCGTACCGCGACACGTCCTGCGACGAGATGGACCAGATCCGGCAGCAGTCCCGGTACCTGTACTCGATGCAGGACTACATCGACGCGCAGAACGGCGGCGCCGGCAAGGGCTGGTTCCGCATCGCCACCACACCGGCGCAGGTGCGCAGCATCGCCGCGCAGGGCAAACTCGCCGTGACGATCGGCGTCGAGAACTCGGAGATCTTCGGCTGCCGCGAGATCAACGACGTCCCGCAGTGCACCACCGCCCAGATCGACGCGGGCCTCAACGAGCTGCAGTCGCTCGGCGTCTCCGGCCTGTACCCGATCCACAAGTTCGACAACGCGTTCGGCGGCACCCGCTTCGACGCGGGCGTCAGCGGGGCGTTCGTCAACCTCGGCAACCTGCTGTCCACCGGGCACTGGTGGACCGCCACCAGCTGCACCGGCCCGTCGGACAACGAGCAGCCGCTCGTCCAGGACGACCTCGTCAAGCTGCTGAGCTTCGGGATCGTGGGCCTGCCCGCCGGCGCGGTGCTGCCGGTGTACCCGAGCGGCAAGATCTGCAACACCCGCGGGCTGACCACCCTCGGCCGGTACCTCATCCAGAAGATGATGGACCGCGGCATGATCATCCACGTCGACCACATGAGCGTGAAGACCGCTCAGGCCGTGCTGGACATGGCCGCCGCCGCCCGCTACCCGGGCGTCACGTCGGTGCACAGCTGGTCCGACCCGGCGATGATCGACCGGATGCTCGCGCTGGGCGGGTTCGTGGCCACCTACGCGAACTCGGTGCCGGAGTTCCTCAGCGAATGGCGCGCCAACCGTGCCGCCCCGCACGGCAACGCCATCGTCGGCTACGGCTACGGCACCGACGTCAACGGCCTCGGCGACCAGGCCAACGCGCGCCCCGACGCGTCGTCCGCCCCGCTGATCTACCCGTTCACCGCACCGAACGGCACCACGGTCGCCAAGCAGGTCTTCGGATCCCGCACCTTCGACATCAACAAGGACGGCGCCGCGCAGTACGGCCTGTTCGCCGACTGGACCACCGACCTCATCCAACGCGCCGGCGGCGACAGCGCCCTGCTGCGCCAGCAGCTCATGGCCGGGGCGGAGGCCTACGTCCGCATGTGGGAGCAGGCCATCGCCTGGTAGACGTCCGCTGTGCGAGACGGGCGGCGGGCCGGTTCTCCGGCCCCCCCCCCCCCGCGGAAGCGCGGCGAGATTTGCCCCGGGCACCCCCCCACAAAAAATATGGGGCACTGGGGGGGGGTGAAAATAATGAAAACCAGTGC